>JARDZW010000062.1 GCA_029240655.1 Chloroflexota bacterium | reverse complement strand
GTCGTGGCTCCGTCCTCGTCGCTCCCGTCGAACAACAGCTGGAGGCCCAGGCAGATCCCGAGGAACGGCCGATCGGCTGCGATCCACGCACGGATGGGGCCCGCGAGGCCGCGACGCTCCAGGCGCGCCATCGCCGGTGCGGCTGCGCCCACCCCGGGCACGACGAGCGCGTCGATGTCGTGGAGCGCCTCGCCGTCACGCGCCACCGTCACGGTGGCGCCAACGCTCGTCAGCGCCTGCTCGATGCTCACGAGGTTGCCGGCCCCGTAGTCCACGACCGCGATCCGAGTCAGGCGTTCCTCGCTCATCCGAGCGAGCCCTTCGTCGAGGCGACGCCGTCTCGCCGCGGATCCGGTTCGCACGCGGCGCGCAGGGCGCGCGCGAGCGACTTGAACGCCGCCTCGGCCAGGTGGTGATCGTTCCGGCCTCTGCCATGGAGGTGCAGGGTCGTCCCGGACCGTTGGGCGAACGACTCGAGCGCGTGCTCGATCAGCTGGAGCGGCAGCGCCCCGACTCGTTCACCGCGAAACGGCAGGTCGATGACGGCGTACGGCCGGCCGCCGACATCGACGACGGCCGTGGCGAGCGCCTCGTCCATCGGCACGCTCGCTTCGCCGAATCGATGGATGCCGGCGCGGTCGCCCAGGGCTTCGGCGAACGCGACACCGAGCACGAGCGCCACGTCCTCGACGGTGTGGTGCTCGTCGATCTGAAGATCACCGTCGGCCGAGATGGCCAGATCGAACAGGCCGTGGTGGCCGAACGACCCCAGCAGGTGATCGTAGAACCCGATCCCTGTCGCGATCGAGGTGTGGCCGGCGCCGTCGAGGCCGAGCGTGACGGTCACGTCCGTCTCGCGGGTGGTCCGCGCGACCGACACGCGCCGGCCGTCTCGGGCTCCGATGGTGTAATCGCCCGCGGGAGTCGTCATGCGGGGGCTCCGTCGGCCAGGCCACGGGCTGCCTCGATGAGTCGGTCGTTCTCCTCGGGAGCGCGCACCGTCAGCCGCAGGTGGTCGGCCAGCGGGTGCCCGGCCGGGAACGTGCGTGGCACGAGCCCGTTGCGGAGCAGGCCGTCGGCGACGGCGGCGGCCCGATGGACCGATCCGAGGTCCGCCAGCACGAAGTTCGTCACGGATGGACCGACGGACCAGCCCAGCGCCGACAGCTCCGTGCGCAAGCGCTCGCGCTCGGCGACGACGCGCGCGATGTTGGCGGCCGCCGCCGTCGGGTCGAGCAGCGCCTCGGTCACGACCGTCACCGAGACCGTGGACACCGATCCGGGTGGCCTGAACGGGTTCAGCCGGGCGATGACCTCCGGGCGGGCGATGCCGAACCCGACGCGCAGACCGGCGAGGCCGTAGGCCTTGCTCGCGGTACGCGCCACGATCAGGTTCGCGTGGCTGTCGCGCAGGCCGACGAGCGATCGATCCACGAACTCGGCGTACGCCTCGTCCAGCACGACGATGGTCGGCTCGCGCCCGTCACTGGCGGCATCCTCCGCGAGGCCGCCGAGCAGGGTCTCGATCGCGCCGTCCGGTTCCGGCAGCGCGGTCGGGTTGTTGGGGCTGCACAGCCACACGACCGCCGCCGTGCGGGCGGCCGCGCGAACCGCCGGAACGTCGATGGCGTAGCCCTCGGCGGCACTCAGCCTCGGGACGGCGTCCACGGTCGCCCCGCGCTGCTCGGTGATCACGCGGTACATCGCATAGCTCGGCGTCGGGACGACCGCGGCGCTGCCTGGTGGCAGGTAGACCTTGCCCACGATGTCGAGGATCTCGTCCGCCCCGGCTCCGACGATGATCTCGTCGGTCCCCACGCCGTATCGCGCCGCCGCGGCCGCGACGAGCCGCCGATAGTCGGACGGGGCATATTCGGACAATGGCGTCTCGAATCGGCCCTCCGCCAGCACGCGTGCCGCCAGGTCCGGCGGGGCAGGGGAGGTGTTCAGATCGAAGCGCACGACTCGCTCGACCGGCACGCCGTAGCGAGCCGAGACCTCCTCGTCGGTCGCCTCCCAGCTGTACGAGGCGGGCGAGGTCGGTGACGTGAACGTGACGGGTGTCGGACTCATCGTTCGATGGCCCTGGGGTCGTCGGCGGAGGTGGCCGGCTCGAGGCGGCGCGTGACGGCGTCGCGGTGGACGAGCAGGCCCTCCGCCTCGGCCAGGGTCGTAATGGTCTCGGCGATGCTCGCCAGGCCGTCGCGGCTGATCCGCTGGACCTGCACGAACTTGCCATAGGTCTCGACCGCGAGCGCGCCGGACGAGCGAGCCAGGCCGCCGGTCGGCAGCACGTGATTCGCACCCGTCGCGTAGTCACCCGCCGACTCGGGCGCCCACGGGCCGACGAACAGCGAGCCGGCGTTGCGCAATCGGTCGACCGTGGCCTCGAGTGGCTCGACATCGACCGATAGGTGCTCGGGCCCGTAGTCGTTGATGAAATCGATGGCGGCGTCGAGATCCGGGGCGAGCACGATGCGGCCGTGCTCGGCGAGCGATCGGGCGAGGATGTCGCGGCGGGACGCCCCGGCCAGCAGGACGCCGACCTCCCGTTCGACCGCGTCAGCGAGATCCGCATCGGTCGTGACGAGGATCGCCGGGGAGTCGGGGCCGTGCTCGGCCTGGGTCAGCAGGTCCAGGGCCACGCGGCGAGCCTCAGCCGGCGGCGCGGCGAGGACGAGGCCTTCCGATGGACCCGCGGGCAAGTCGATGCCGACCTCGCCGCACACCTCGATCTTCGCGGCGGTCACCCATGCGTTGCCGGGTCCGACGATCCGGTCGACCGCCGCCAGACCCGCGTCGGGCAGGCCGTAGGCGAGGGCGCCGATCGCCTGCGCGCCACCGGCGACGACGAACGCATCGATCTCGAGGAGTCCGGCGACGCCGAGCAGCACGGGGTCCGTGACGCCATCGCGGTCGGCGGGGCTGGCGACGACCACGCGCTCGACTCCGGCAACGCGCGCCGGTACGACGGTCATGATCAGCGAGCTCGGATACGGCGCCGAGCCGCCGGGGACATAGGCGCCGACGCTGGCCAGCGGGTCCCAGCGGCGTTCGATCTCGATCCCTGGCGCGATCTCCGTGCGGGTCGATGTCGGTCGCTGGGTCTCCGCGAAACGGGCGACGTGCCTGATGGCCTGGTCCAGGGCACGGCGCGTCCGCTTGTCGAGGCCATCGCGCGCGGCGCGTAGTTCGGCTGCGTCGATGAGGAGGCGCCCATCGAGCCTGCCACCGCCGACACGGGTGTTGGCGTCGCCGACCGCGGCGTCGCCACGTTCGCGGACGTCGGCGAGGGTCTGGCGGGCGGATTCGCGGACGCCCGGATCGGGCACAGCGCCGCGCCGCACGAGGGCGCCACGATGCGCGACGGCTGTCGGCACCCCGGTGGCCACCTCCCGGAGGTCGAGACGTTGGAGGCGGAGGGTCGATGTCGTCGCCGTTGCTCGTCCAGCCGCGGGGGCGGGCGCGGTCACGGGACGATCTTCTCGATGGGGAGCACGAGGATGCCCGATGCGCCCGAGGCCTTGAGCCTGGGGAGCAGCCCCCAGACGTCGTCTGCGCCGACCACCGAGTGGATCGCGATCATGCCGTCGTGCGCGAGCGGGATGACGGTGGGGGATTCGAGTGCCGGCAGCAGCGCCTCGAGCTCGGGCAGGCAGGCCACAGGAGCGTTCATCATCACGTACTTCCGGCCACGGGCGGCGATCACCGCGCTGATCATCGTGTCGATCGCGTCCAGGTCGGCGTGGCGATCACGGTTGGCGGCCGGGTTGGCGACGAGGACGGCTTCCGACTCGAGGACGTCGCCGATCTGGCGAAGGCCGTTCATGACGAGTGTGGAGCCGGTCGAGACGAGATCGACGATAGCCTCGGCCAGACCGAGTCGTGGCGCGACCTCGACGGCCCCCGAGATCGGGATGATGTCGACCGCGATGCCCTGGGCTTCGAAGAACCGACGGGCCGTGTTGGGATGGGCGGTCGCCACGCGCAGGCCGCGCAGGTCCTCGACCGCTCGATACGGCGTGTCGTTCGGGACGGCGGCGGCCAGGCGGCAGCGGCCATACCCGAGCTCGCGGATCCGCGGCAGCTCGGCCCCGGTCTCGGACAGGAGGTCGATGCCGGTGATCCCGAGGTCGGCCACCCCGTCACCCACGAACTCGAT
The DNA here is from genome assembly GCA_029240655.1 of Chloroflexota bacterium. Lineage (GTDB taxonomy): Bacteria > Chloroflexota > Limnocylindria > Limnocylindrales > CSP1-4 > SPCO01. Next base: position 10,753 of record JARDZW010000062.1, on the reverse strand, counting down.
GACGTCGTTGGTCCGGACGAACAGGATGTCCAGGTCGTGGTTCTGGACGCGGGCCACGAGGCTGCGGTCGTGCTCGTCGAACACGAGCCCGGCGTCGTGGAGGAGCCGAAGGGTGGGTTCGACCATCCGTCCCTTGTTCGGGACGGCGAGCCGGAGGCGCTCTCTCATGCCCTCGCCTTGTCGAGCATCGCGCGGTAGCCGCCCTCGCCGTGGTTCAGCCAGGACGCGATCCGGGTGATCGTGGCGGTGCTCGCGCCAGTCGTTCGCGAGATCTCGGCGTAATGCATGCCCTGGTCGAGGAGTCGCGCGACCGCCCAGCGCTGGGCCATGTCGTGCAGTTCCTTCAGGGTGAGGAGGTCGCGAAAGTACCGTTCGGCCTCTTCGGAGGTCTCGAGATTGAGGATCGCGTCGAAGAGGGCTTCCGTTTCGGGGGTTCGCCAGTCCTGGGCCATCGCTCGTCGCCCCTCGCTGTCATGCTAACGTAGTAACGTGCTAAAACGCTACCACGGTGAGGCTCGGGTGACAAGCGACTTCCAGATCCTGCCCGCGATCGACCTGCGCGGTGGACGTGTCGTGCGGCTGGAAAAGGGCGATTTCGAACGCGAGACGGCGTTCTCGGACGACCCGGTGACGGTCGCGCGCTCGTTTGCGGATGCGGGGGCGGCGTGGCTGCACGTGGTGGACCTCGACGGGGCCCGGACCGGGGAACCGGCGCACAGCGCGATGATCGGAAGGATCGTCGAGACGATCGGCGACCGGGTCGCCGTCGAGGTGGCCGGTGGCCTTCGGACGGAGGCCTCCGTCGCAGCCGCCCTCGCAGCGGGGGCCACCCGGGCCGTCGTCGGGACCGCGGCGTTGCGCGACCCCGCGTTAGCGGGCCGGCTCGTCGCCGCACACGGCCCGGATCGTGTCGCGGTCGCCCTGGACGTCCGCGACGGACTCGCGCTGGGAGACGGATGGCTTCCAGGTGCCACCGGGATCCGCGCCGAGGATGCCCTGACCGCCCTCGCCGACCATGGCGTGGCGACCTTCGAGGCCACCGCGATCGATCGGGATGGCCTGCTCGGCGGCCCGGACCTCGAGCTCCTCACCCGACTCGTGGCGCTTGGCCGGGGCCGCGTCATCGCGTCGGGCGGGGTGGCATCGGTCGAAGACATCCGCGCCGTTCGCGAGCTCGGCTGCGCGGGCGCGATCCTGGGCCGCGCGCTCTACGAAGGGCGGATCGATCTCGCTTCGGCGATCGGGGCGTGAGGTGGACTACGACGAGCCAGCCATATACCCGCGACCGCGGCCACCGGCGGGCGATCTTCGAGCGCCATCCCGCGCCGCGGTACGCGCTCGATCACGCCGAGTTCGTGGACGGACGACGCGTCGTCGACGAGCGTGCTCACGGAAGTTCGACTAGGCACGTACGGGTACCGCTTTGACCCCACGTCGTGCACCACCGCTCCTGTCTGGCGGCCCACTCCACCGGGTGGTCCCGCGACAACCGCGACGCGTCATTGTCGATGAAGTACCAGCGGATGCCTTCATCGTATAGGTCGCCCCTGTTGATCGTACCGACGTTTGTCACGATCGTGGCCGACGGGACCCGCATCGCGAACAAGGCGGCATACCCGCCGACTACCTCGGTACCGGATGGCAGGATTCTTTCGACGGCTTCCTGACCTTCAAGGGCGCGTTGGCCCGTTTCGGCTCGCCATTCAGCGTCCATCAGCAAACCTGGCGCGGCAAGGACAACGATGAGTGCAATGGCGCTCGCGGCGCGGACCCAGCGTGCCCGATCCGCCATGCGTGTCCAGACGACGGAAACGCCAGCACCGACGAGGAGTGCCATCCCGGGCAGGATCGGAACGACATAGCGGTTCGGCTGGTATTCGAACGACGCGATACCGATCAGGCCTGCGCCAGCCCAGAGGATGCCTAGCAGTGTGACTCGTGCGGAGTGAGGGAGAGTCACCGTTCGATCCCTTCGGGCGCAGACGCTGTCCCAAATGGCGATAACGGCGCCGGCGCCGGCTGCTGTCAACAGGGGCCACGCCAGCCCAAAGAGTCGGTCGTTCTTGGTGGCGAAACGGCCGACAAATGCGAGCCAGTCCGCAACAGACCTCGGGATGACGGCGTGTTCGGAGATCAAGGCCCCGAGTTTGGTCCAGTTCGGAACGGCGATGGCCGCAAGCCAGGCGACAGCCCCGGCTGCCACGATGACGATCACGAGCAGCAGAAACCGCCGGATCTCCGGCTCTCGGATCGACCGGACCGCCCCTGCCCCCAGGATTCCCAGCACGCTCGGTAGCGCGTTGGCTTTGAGACCGAACGCCACAGCGATCGCCAGGCCGCAGACGCAGGCCCAGCGCCCGATCGATCCACGTTCGACGTGGATCACGCCCACTGCGGCCAGCGACAATGCGAGTGCGACCGGGAGCTCGAGCAAGGCGAGGCGGCCGTAATAGAGCGTCAGCGCGGATAACGACACGGCCACTGCGGCGGCGACCGCACCTGCTAGGCCAAGCGGTCGCCTCAGACCAATGAGCAGGATCCCGGCCATCGCCACGGCCGCGGCGACCGAGATAAGCCGAGCCTGGACCAGTCCGACGCCGGCGATGGAGAATACGACGGCCTGGGCGAGGCTGAGCGGGAACTGAACCATGTGGAGTGCCCAGTCGTCGGTAGCCCAGGCTCCGAGGAGGACGAAGTTCCGCGCGTTGACCACCCGCCAACCCTCGTCGCTGAATGGGGCGTTCGAGAACGTTATGTCCTGGGCGGGATCGCGATCAATGGCGCTGAGCAGGACGATGGCGACCAGGAGCGGCAGGCCGACAAGAGCGATCCGCTCGAGGCGTGACATAGAGGATCGCCGCGACGGGGGGTCAGCGTCCGCCGTGACCCCCGTGTCCGCCACCCGCGCCGTCGCCGGACTTGCGGTGCTCCTCGATGACCTTTTCGGCGACGTGGCCCGGCACGTCCTCGTAATGGTCCAGCACAGCCGTGAACGAGCCACGCCCGTGCGCCAGTGACCGCAGCTCCGTCGCATACGAGAAGAGCTCGGCCTGCGGAACGTGTGCCGTGATGATCTGGTCGCTGCCGTCGGTGTCCATGCCCAGCACCCGGCCGCGCTTCCCGTTCAGGTCGCGGTTGACCTCGCCCATGTACTGCTCGGGCACCCGGATCTCGACCGCCATGATCGGTTCGAGCAGCGCCGGGTGGGCCTGCTGGACACCGTCCTTGAGCGCCATCGATGCCGCGATCTTGAACGACAGCTCGTTGGAGTCGACCGGGTGGAACGACCCGTCGTAGAGCGTGGCCTTGAAATCCGACAGGGGGTAGCCGGCGAGGACGCCCTCAGCCGCCGCCTCGCGGACCCCTTTCTCCACGCCGGCGAAGAACCCCTTGGGCACCGAACCGCCCACGACCTTCTCCGCGAACTCGATGCCGGCGCCGGGATTCGGCTCTAATTCCAGCCACACGTCGCCGAACATCCCGTGGCCACCGGTCTGCTTCTTGTAGCGGCCATGGACCTTGGTCGTCCCGCGGATCGTCTCCCGGTACGGCACCTTGGGGGTGTGGGTCGCGATCGCGGCCCCGAACTTGCGCTTGAGCCGCTCGATGATCACCGCGGTGTGGGCCTCGCCCATCGTCCGGAGCACTTGCTCGCCCGTGTCCGAGCGCTCCAGGCGGGCCGTCGGCTCCTCCTCGAGCATGCGGGCCAGGGCCGGGCCCATCTTGTCGAGGTCCTGCTTGGAGACGGGCTCGATCGCCACGAGTAGCGACGGAGCCGGGAACTCGAGCGCCGGCAGCTGCAGCGGCCGTTCTTTCGTGGCGAGCGTGTCGCCCGTCTCGGTCACGGCCAGCTTCGCGACCGCGCCGATCTCGCCGGCCTTCAGCTCGCCGATGGGTTCCTGGTCCTTGCCGTGCAACAGCAGGAGTTGCCCGATCCGCTCGTCCTGGTCCCGGGTCGTGTTCCAGACATGCGCCTGGGAGCGAAGCGTGCCCGAGAGCACGCGCAGGTAGGTGAGCCGGCCGACAAACGGGTCCGCAGTCGTCTTGAACACGCGGACCAGCAGGGGGCCGTTCTCGTCGGCGGGGATCTCGACCTCCGCGCCACCCTTGTCGATGGCCGTGGCCGGCGCCTCATCAGCCGGGGAGGGGAGGTAGCGGACGATGGCGTCCAGCAATGCACGCAGACCGATGCCCTTGGCCGCCGAACCCACCAGGACCGGCGCCAGGATGCTTTCCTTCACGCCCTTGCGCAGGCATGCCTCGAGCTCGGGGTCGGAGACGTCCTCACCGTCGAGGTACTTCACCAGCACGTCGTCGTCGGCCTCGGCGGCGGCCGCGAGGAGCTGGTCACGACGCATCGCCACCTCGTCGGCAAGCTCCTCGGGCATCGGGATCTCGACTTCGTCCGTGCCGTTCCACTTGTAGGCCTTGCGATGGACGAGATCGATATGGCCGTCGAACGACTCCGCTGCCCCGATCGCGATCTGGAGCGGCGCGATCTTGTCGCCGAAAGTCGCCCGCAGGGCATCGAGCGCGGCCGTGGGGTCCGCGTTCTCACGATCCGACTTGTTGATGAAGAAGCACGCCGCCGTCCCGCTCCGGCGACCCAGGGCGACCGCCTGCTCGAGTCCGGCGCCGATACCCGCGGAGGCATCCATGACGAACAGGGCGCCGTCGGCCGCGGCGAACCCCTCGACCATGTCGGCGACGAAGTCCGGGTAGCCGGGCGTATCGACGAGCGAGATCCGGGTGCCGTCGTGCTCGAACGTCCCGACGGCCAGGCTGAGCGACTCGCGGCGCTTCTGCTCCTCGGGCTCGAAGTCCAAGTGGGCGCTGCCGTCGTCCACGCGGCCGAGCCGCGGGATCGCTCCCGCGTTGAACAGCAACTGCTCCGCGAGCGTCGTCTTGCCGCCGCCGGCGTGGCCGGCCAGGACGACGCTTCGAAGGTGGGGCAGGTCGACGCTCTTCATCGTCATCGGGCCAGACGTTCCTCCTATGGAAGGGTGCGACCGGGGGCCGGCAGGGAGCGGGGTCCGGCCATGATAGTCGGCTATACTCCGGCCCGCGATGTCAGGTCATAGCAAATGGTCCACGATCAAGCGCCAGAAAGGCGTGACCGACGCGAAGCGCGGCGCGCTCTTCACGAAGGTGGCCCGCGAGATCAGTGTGGCCGCCCGGCAGGGTGGCGGTGACCCTGACGCGAACTACCGGCTCCGTCTCGCGATCGAGAAGGCGCGCTCGGTGAACATGCCGTCCGACAACATCAAGCGGACGATCGACAAGGCGACCGGTGGCGGCGAGGCAGAGCAGTACGAGGAGATCGTCTACGAGGGGTACGGCCCCGGGGGCGTAGCGGTGCTCGTCGAGGCCCAAACCGACAATCGCAACCGGACCGCCGCGGAGGTTCGCTCGATGTTCGCGAAGTCCGGTGGCCAGCTGGCAGGATCGGGCGCGGTCGCGTGGCAGTTCGAGCCGCGTGGCCTGATCATCGTGCCGCGCGCCGGGCTCGATGCCGACGAGGTCGCGCTCTCGGCCATCGACGCGGGAGCCGAGGATGTCGACACCGACGACGACGAGGCGATCGAGGTCTACACCACGCCCGCCGACCTCGAGGCCGTCCGGGCCGCCCTCGAAGGCGCCGGCGTGCCGGTCGATTCGGCCGAGGCCACGATGGTCGCGAAACAGACCGTCGAGCTGGACGTGACGAAGGCGCGCCAGGCCCTCCGACTCGTGGAGTCGCTCGAGGACCTGGAGGACGTGTCGCGCGTGACAGCCAACTTCGACATCCCCGAAGAGGTTTTCGCCGAGGTCGCCGGGTGATCGTCCTGGGCATCGACCCGGGGACCGCGGCGCTGGGCTACGGGATCGTCGAGGCGACGCGCGGCCGCGTGCGCGAGGTGGACCACGGGTGCCTCGTGACCTCGCCCGATTCGTCCTTGCCCGAGCGGTTGCACGCGATCCACACCTGCGTCGACGAGCTGATCGCACTCCATCAGCCGCACGTGGTCGCGGTCGAGCGTCTGTTCTTCTCGAAGAACGTACAGACCGCCTTCGCGGTCGGCCAGGCGCGGGGGGTCGTGCTGCTGGCGGCAGCCCAGCATGCCGTGCCCGTTCGCGAGGCGACCCCGAACGAAGTCAAGTCGGCGATCGCGGGCTACGGGGCGGCCGACAAGGAGCAGGTCCAGCGGATGGTCCAGGTCGTCCTCGCGATGGCCGAGCGCCCGCGACCGGACGATGCCGCGGACGCGCTCGCGATCGCGGTCTGGGCGGCCAACACGGAGAGCTCCGGGGTCGGCGCGGCCACGGCGGCCGTGATGGATCGCTCGGCCGTGGCGCCCATCACGCGTGGTGGCTCGGGCTACGAGCGCGCCGTACGCGAGGCGATCGCCCGCGAGAAGGCCGAGGCCCTCGCCGCGAAGCGCACCGCGTCGTAGCGACGAGGTGATCGCGTCTGTCGAGGGGGTCGTCGGGGCGATCACGGCCGATTCGCTCGTCATCGAGGTCGGCGGGATCGGGTACCGGGTGTTCGCGGCGCCCGCGATCATCGCCGCGGCCGTGGCGGGTGGCCGGCTGAAGCTACACACGTACCACCAGGTCCGCGAGGATCAACAGGCCCTGTACGGGTTCAGGACGGCGGAGGAGCTCGGGTTCTTCAACCTGCTGCTGACGGTGAACAGCGTCGGGCCCAAGGTGGCGCTGGCGATCGTCGGTTCGCGGCCGATCGCGGATCTCCAGCTTGCGATCATGACGGCGGATCAGGCAGTGCTCGTGTCGATCCCGGGCATCGGCAAGAAGCTGGCCGAGCGGATCATCTTCGAGCTCAAGGAGAAGGTCGCCGCGGCCGGGGTTGCGGCACTCGGTCCGTCCGGCCCGGGCGGCGCCGCCGGCGAGGGCGAGATCGTGGCCGCGCTGCAGGCCCTTGGCTATTCGCTGGCGGAGGCCCGCGAGGCGTCGCGGACGGCACTTGCGGACGTCGGCGTGGGGAGCAGCCTCGAGGAGCGGGTCAAGGCGGCGCTTCGGAGCCTGCTCCGGGACTGACGTGTGACCGCCGCAGAGTAGAGTCGCGCCGTGAGCCTCGGTCAACGCGTCGCCGCCTCGATCGTCGCCGCCTTGGCGCTCGTCTGGCTCATCCCAACGCACACGCTTGCCTGTAGCGCTCCGTTCGAGCCGACCATCCGCGAACTCGGTCCGGCGCAGGTCGTCGTTGTGGGTACGACCGGCGAGCGAGTGGCCGGTGGTCGCGCATTCCATCTCGAGCGAATGTTCAATGGCGAGATGCCGCCGACGGGGATGCTCGTGATCGCCTTCAAGGAGGGCGAACCGATCGGCGACTGCAGCTATCCGGTTTCGGCCGGCACCCGGTTGATCATCGCGCCATACCGAGAAGCGGATGGTCGGCTCTCAGCAGACCTCGGCACGCTGCAGGCTGACCCAGCCAGTGCCGATGGCCAGCGGTACGTCGCGGAAGCCATCGCCCTGTTCGGCGTTGGTGTCGTCCCGCCCGCGCCTCCCGACGTGGTCGACGTCCAGCCTCCCTGGCTCCTCATCCTGGGCGGCGTTGTTGGGGCGATCGGCGTCGTCATCGTCGCGGCCGGGCGGCAGGGATGGACGATCAGCGACCACGATTGAGCCCTGCTGGGCGCCGGCTCGCAGTCTACGGGCGACGGCCCGCCAGGGCATCCGCGTGCAGACCGCGCGGGTCGATCGAGGCGCGGCCTTCGCGGGCGGCGAGCTCGGCCAGGGTCTCCTTGTCGAGGATCTCGAGCATCACGTCGCGGACGTCGATCATGACGTCGCGGAGGGGGCAGGTGGACTCGTCCGGACACGAGCACCGGCCGTAATACCGCAGCGATACACAGGGGAGTGGCGCGAGCGCCCCGTCCAGCAGCCGAACGACTCGCCCGATCGATACCGCAGATGCGTCTGCGGCCATCTCGTAGCCACCGTGGGACCCGAGCGTCGTGCGGACGATCCCGCCGTGCTTGAGGGTCGCCATGATCTGCTCGAGGAACTTGTTCGGAAGGTTGTTCCGCTGCGCCAGGGCGCCCAGTGCGACCGGTCCTGCGCCATCGTGTCGGACGAGGTCGACCAGTGCGCGGAGGCCGTATTCGGAGCGGCGTGAAAGACGCATGGGCGGCATCGTAGCCCCCAATGCCTACTCGCGTGGTGGCCATTCCGAACGTTCGAACATCCGTGCGAAATGGACGTGCGCTGTGCTACCATCACGCGCGATGGTCGACGACGTCTCACGCATCCTGTCCGGCGACATCGAGGACGAGGCGGACCTCGTCGTCGACGGCTCGCTTCGGCCGCGGTCGCTCGCCGAATACATCGGTCAGGCGGAGGTCAAGGCCAACCTGTCCGTGCTGCTGCAGGCCGCGAAGAACAGGGGAGAGGCGGCCGACCACATCCTGTTGTACGGCCCGCCGGGACTCGGCAAGACGACCCTCGCCACGATCGTCGCGCGCGAGCTCGGGGTCAACGTCCGCTATACGTCGGGCCCCGCCATAGAGCGCGCCGGGGACCTCGCCGCGATCCTGACCTCGCTCGAGGAGCGCGATGTCCTGTTCATCGACGAGGTCCACCGCCTCAATCGCGCCGTGGAGGAGATCCTCTACCCCGCGATGGAGGACTACGCCCTCGACGTCATGATCGGCAAGGGTCCCTCCGCCCGGAGCCTGCGGCTCAGCCTGAAGCCCTTCACGATCGTCGGTGCAACGACCCGGGCGGGCCGCATCAGCTCCCCGTTGCGTGACCGCTTCGGGGCGACGTACCGGCTGGACTTCTACGCCGACCACGAGCTGGCGTCGATCGTCCGGCGCTCGGCGGAGATCCTGGGCGTCACCATCGACTCGGCCGCGGTGGAGGCGATCGCCCGGCGCGGACGAGGAACGCCACGGATCGTCAACCGGCTCCTGAAGCGGGTCAGGGACAACGCCGAGGTCCACGGTGACGGCCGGGTGGACGAAGCCACCGCGCGATCGGCCATGCGCATGATGGAGATCGACGACGAAGGGCTCGACTCGGCCGACCGCAAGCTGCTGGCCGCCATCGTCCAGAAGTTCGCTTCGGGACCTGTCGGGGTTGCGGCCCTGGCGGCGGTCCTCTCGGAGGAGACGGACACGATCGAGGACGTCCACGAACCGTTCCTGCTGCGTCTCGGTTTCATCGATCGGACACCGCAGGGACGCATCGCGACAGACCTTGGCCGCGCCCACCTGTCCGCGCTCGGCTACGAGATCCCGCCGCCGCGCCGACCGGACGCGGGGATGCCGTCGTTATGGGACGAGCCGGCGGAGCCATCGGCGCCGTTGGACCCTGACCGATCGCCGGCCACGGAGGCATGAGCGCGGCGTACGTCTCGAAGGCCACGCGCTATGAGGTCGAGGTCCCGCCGCCCCCCGACCGTTCCACCCGGGCGAGGGCGGGCCGGCTCACGCTGCCACATGGTCAGGTCGAGACGCCCCAGTTCATGCCGGTCGGAACGAACGCGACCGTCAAGGCGCTGACCCCGGACGACCTCCGCGACACAGGCGCGTCGATCATCCTGAGCAACACCTATCACCTGTACCTGCGGCCCGGCCACGAGCGGATCGCGCGACTGGGTGGCCTCCACCGGTTCATGGACTGGGACCGGCCGATCCTGACCGACTCGGGCGGGTTCCAGGTCGTGTCGCTCGGGGACCTGCGGGTCGTGGACGAGGATGGCGTGACCTTTCGCTCGCACCTCGACGGGTCGATCCACCGGTTCACGCCCGAGCACGCGACGGCGGTCCAGGAGGCCCTCGGCTCCGACATCGCGGTCGCGTTCGACCAGCCGGTCTACCCGAGCTCGCCACGGGCGGTCGTGGCCGAGGCGACCGCCCGGACGCACCGCTGGGCGGAAAGGTCGCTCGCCGCGCACACGCGCGAGGACCAGGCGATGTTCGGCATCGTCCAGGGCGGGCTGGACCCGGAACTGCGCGAGGCGTCCACGCGGTTCATCGCGTCCCTGCCGTTCGACGGCATCTGCATCGGCGGGCTGGCCGGCGACGAGACGCCAGAGGAGCGCGATGGGGCGCTCGATGTCGCCATCCCGCTGCTGGCGGACGATCCGCGGCCACGCTACCTGATGGGCCTGGGTTCCCCGGCCGATCTGCTCGAGGCGGTGCACCGCGGGGTCGACCTGTTCGACAGCGTTCTCCCCGCGCGGGTGGCACGGAACGGCCAGCTGTGGGTGCCGGGCGGTCGATTGAACCTGCGCAATCGTGCCCACCTGGACGACCCGACGCCGGTCCAGGAGGACTGTCCGTGCCTGTTGTGCCGGCGGTTCTCGCGCGCCTATCTGGCCCATCTGTTCCGCGCGAAGGAGCTCCTCGCCTACCGGCTCGCGACTTGTCACAACCTGACCTTCACCCTAGACTTCATGGCCAGGATCCGAGCCTCGATCCGGGCCGGAACGTTCCCCGCCGATATGACCGATCTGCGAACGCGCGCGGGCCGGGTAAGTGGTGGTGAAGTCGCGGAGCAGTCCGCGTGAAGGATCGGTCGGTACGCTGCAGGACAACCCGGAGGCGAAGCGATGGGCTCGCGAGATCGACCCGGCAAAGAACTCAAGAAGAAGAAGAAGGCCAAGTTGGCCGAACCGGGCGGCCTCGCGCCGATGTCGGAATCGCCGCAGAACGTCGAGGTGATCCGGAAGCCGCGCAAGGAGAAGCCAGTCGTCGTCGAGGACGACACGGAAGAAGGCTGATCGACGGGACGGATGCCATCG
>JARDZW010000177.1 GCA_029240655.1 Chloroflexota bacterium | reverse complement strand
CGCCCTCGAGGTCGGCCAGCGCTTCGCCATCCGCGAGGGTGGCCGGACCGTCGGCGCCGGCGCCATCGTCAGCATCCAGGAGTAGGGACGACATGGCGAGGGTCGAAGCGCGTCCCACGATCCAGCTCGCGTGTACCGAGTGCAAGGAGCGGACGTACACGACGCGCAAGAACAAGAAGAACGATCCCAACCGGATCGAACTGCAGAAATACTGCCCGCGCTGCCGGCGGCATACACTTCACCGCGAGGCGAAGTAGGGACGCCCGGCCTCGCCGCAGGGGTGTAGCTCAATTGGCAGAGCACTGGTCTCCAAAACCAGCGGTTGTAGGTTCGAGTCCTATCGCCCCTGCCACCACCACAGGAACCCGGAGAGAAGAACGACGACGTGAAGCGACTCCGCCGCTACTTCGATGAGGTCTGGTCCGAGCTGAGGAAGGTCAGCTGGCCCACGCGCGAGCAGGTCCGTAACCTGACCGTGCTGGTCTTTGCGATCAGCTTCGTGGTCGGGCTGTACATCACCGTCCTCGACCAGGTCTTCCAGGGCCTCCTGCGACTGTTGACGCCGACCGCGTGATGACCGACCTGACCGGCACCGAGATCAAGGCGCCCGAAAAGCGCTGGTACGTCATCCATACCTACTCGGGTTACGAGAACAAGGTCAAGGCCAATCTCGAGCACCGCATCGAGTCGATGGGCATGGAGGACAAGATCTTCCAGGTCCTCGTCCCGATGGAGGATGAGATCGAGATCCGCCAGGGCCAGCGCCACACCGTCCAGAAGAAGGTCTATCCGGGCTACGTGCTCGTGGAGATGATCCTGGACCCCGACAGCTGGTTCGTCGTCCGCAACACGCCGGGCGTCACGAGCTTCGTCGGTGGCGCGAACATCCCAGGCGTCCGCAGCGAGCCGATCCCGCTCGACGAGACGGAGGTCAAGCAGATCCTGCGGCACATGGGCGTCGAGACACCCAAGTACCGCGTCGCATTCACCAAGGGCCAGAGCGTCCGGGTCACCGATGGGCCGTTCGCCGAGTTCATCGGCACGGTCGAGGAGATCAACCCCGAGCGCAACAAGGTCAAGGTCCTGGTGAGCATCTTCGGCCGCGAGACCCCGGTCGAGCTCGACTTCCTCCAGGTCGAGAAGCTCTAAGGCTCTCGAGCCGCTCAGAAAGGCGCCGATCACCCGTGGCAAAGAAGATCCGCATCGTCCTGACCCTGCAGCTCCCGGCCGGCAAGGCGACTCCCGCCCCGCCCGTCGGTACCGCGCTGGGTCCGCACGGCATCAACATCGTCGAATTCACGAAGTCGTACAACGAGAAGACCGCCGACAAGACGGGCCAGATCATCCCGGCCCAGATCACGATCTTCGAGGATCGCTCGTTCTCGTTCATCCTCAAGACCCCGCCTGCGGCGGACCTGCTGCGCAAGGCGGCAGGTGTCGAGAAGGGCTCGCAGACCCCAAAGCGCGAGGGCGTCGGTCGCGTGACCCGAGATCAGCTGCGCGAGATCGCCACCATCAAGATGTCCGACCTCAACGCCAACGACCTCGAGGCCGCTGCCAAGCAGATCGAAGGCACCGCCCGATCGATGGGCATCGAGGTCGTGGGCTAGCCCACGAAGTTCGCTCCGCCGCGGCTGCACCCCGGGCCGTGGATCGGGAACCAACGGGGGAGGTCGGTCCAGCCGACCGATAAGGAGAACCACACATGCCCAAGCACGGCAAGAAATACCAGGACGTATCCAAGCTCGTCGACCGTGAGCAGGTGTACACGCCCGAAGAGGCCGCCGAGCTCGCGAAGCAGACGACGACCGTCGCGTTCGACGCGACGATCGAGGCACATCTCCGCCTTGGCGTCGACCCACGCCACGCCGACCAGATGGTGCGCGGGACCGTCGTCCTGCCGCACGGCACGGGAAAGGTCGTCCGCGTCGCCGTGTTCGCCCAGGGCGAGAAGGCCCAGGAAGCGCTGCGGGCCGGTGCCGATGAAGTCGGCGGCGACGACCTGGTCAAGAAGATCGAGGCCGGCTGGCTCGAGTTCGACGTCGCCCTCGCGACGCCCGACTCGATGGGCATGGTCGGCAAGCTCGGCAAGATCCTCGGCCGGCGCGGGCTCATGCCCAACCCCAAGGCCGGGACCATCACGTTCGACCTGGACCGTGCCGTCCGCGAGGTCAAGGGTGGCCGGGTCGAGTTCAAGGTCGACAAGTCGGCGATCATCCACGTCGCCTTCGGCAAGAGCAGCTTCGAGGCGACGGCGCTGGTCGAGAACCTCGCCGCCCTCGTCGACGCGATCAATCGCGCCAAGCCGACCGGTGTGAAGGGCCAGTACCTGCGCTCGCTGTCCATCGCGAGCACGATGGGGCCCGGCATCAAGGTGGACGTGCCCGCGACGCTGGCGGCCGCAGTCGCCTAGACTGCCCCTTCGCCGGCGGGTCGCCGGCAATCGACGCGATGACGGCCGAGAGGCGTGTCATCTGACAACGACAGACGGACCGCCGCAGACAGCCTGCGCCCCACCGCCGCCGTCGACCGCGAGGTCGATGACGGACCGGGCTTGATCCGTCGGAACGGACCGGACGCTCCGCCCGCCAGGAAGGGGAAGCCGGGGACGACGACGAGCACGCCGAGGCAGTCGGCGCCTCCACCCTTCGCGGGTGGGCGCCCTGCGAGCCGGGGTCATGCCTCCTTTGGGAGGCATCCATGGGATCCGTCGCAGGGGACGTCCGGGCCAGGCCCGGTCAGCCCACCGCCGCACGCCGGTCCGCGTGCCGTAGTTGGAGGCACCATGCCGACAGAGGCCAAGCGCGAGACCGTTGCCGAGCTTCGCGAGGAACTCGCGAACGCCCGGACGATGATCGTGTCCGAGTACCGCGGCCTCAGCGTGAAGGAGATCGCCGAGATCCGGCGCGCCCTCACCAAGAGCGACGTCCGCTATCGCGTGATCAAGAACCGACTGCTGCGCATCGCCGCCGAGGACTCGGTCGGTGAGGCGCTCAGCCCGCTCCTCACCGGTCCGACCGCGATCGCGTTCGGGGCCGACGAGGCCGGAACCGCGCGAGCCGTCCTGGACGCGACCCGTCCGTACAACAAGATCGTGCGGATCAAGGGCGCCGTCCTGGGCGACAAGGCGATCGACGCCGATGCCGTCACCCGCCTGGCGGCCCTGCCGTCGCGCGAGGTCCTGCTGGCGAAGCTGGCCGGTGGGATGCAGGCGCCGGTGGCGACCCTCGCGGGGCTGTTCTCCGCGCCGTTGCGCAACCTGGGCTATGCCCTGGCGCAGGTCGCCGAGCAGAAGCAGAACCAGGCGCCCGAGGCGTGACGACCACCTTCACCTTCCACGACATTCGATAAGGAGACATCCATGGCTGTACTCACCCAGGACGACCTGCTCGAGGCGATCGACAAGATGACCGTTCTCGAGCTATCCGAGTTCATCAAGCGTTTCGAGGACCGCTACGGCGTGACCGCCGCCGCTCCCGCCGCTGTCGCGGCCGCCCCGTCCGGCGGTGGCGATGGCGCCGCCGTGGCCGCCGCGCCCGAGGAGCAGTCCGAGTTCAGTGCCGTCCTCACCGAGGTCGGTCCCAACAAGATCCCGGTGATCAAGGTCGTGCGCGAGCTGACGGGTCTGGGCCTCAAGGAGGCCAAGGACCTGGTCGACGCGTCGCCGAAGCCGGTCAAGGAAGGCGTGGCCAAGGACGAAGCCGACAAGATCAAGGCCGCCCTCGAGGAAGTTGGGGCAAAGGTCGAGATCAAGTAACTCGGCTGCCCAGTCGGCCGGGCCGGGCCGGGGCGGCGCATCCGTGCGTTGCCCCTTGCCGGCGATCGGTGCACTGATGGCGGAGGCGTCACTCCGGCTCGCCATTCGGCCGAGGTCGCTCTCGCGACCGTGCTCACGGGGCGCCTTCGGCTGCATCCACCCGAGCCCCGGCAACGGCAAGAGCATCTCGATCGCCGCTTGAAATGCACGGCGAGGAATCCCAGGGCGCAGTCTGCCCTACCACTTTCGGGAGCGTTTGACAAGATAGAAATTCGCGGTATCCTACTCCTTCTGTGAGCGCGGCCTCTCTTTTCCCTCTTTACCTCCGTCAAGGAGTGGTGCTTCATGCTGTCTGCTGAGTCGAAGACTCGCGCCGTGACCCCTTCGGGTCGCATCTCTTACGCCCGCATCGATCGCAAGGTCGATGGTGTGAGCTACGAGAAGTTCGAGATCCCCAATCTCATCGAGCTCCAGCTCGATTCGTTCGCCTGGTTCATGGAAAAGGGGTTGCGGGAGCTCTTCGACGAGATCAGCCCGATCAAGGACTTCACCGGCAAGGTCATGGAGCTGCAGTTCCTCGACTACGAGTTCGGTGATCCCAAGTACTCCGAGGAGGAGTGCCGCACCAAGGACCTGACGTTCAGCAAGCCGCTGTACGTCAACGTCGAGCTCCTCATCAAGGAGACGGGCGAGATCCAGCGCCAGCGCGTCTACATGGGTGACTACCCGTGGATGACCGATCAGGGCACCTTCGTCATCAACGGGGCGGAGCGGGTCGTCGTCAGCCAGCTCGTTCGCTCGCCGGGCGTCTACTACAGCGA
>JARDZW010000176.1 GCA_029240655.1 Chloroflexota bacterium | reverse complement strand
GCGCGTGAACGGAGCCGCTACGCGGTCCGGGGCGCTCGTGGCACTCATCGCAACGGTGGCGTCCGATCGATCATGTTCGGTCTCCGATAACCAGGGTTCCACGCGAGCGGTGCCAGGGTGCGGACTCGGACGACCTGATCGGAACGAGGGTCTCCGGAGGGAGTGTCCCTTATCTCGCAGGAGGCACCTGCCCGGACTTGGCACCTTGCCGACGTCGCGTCGGTAGGTTGTCGTGGCTTCGACGGGCCGGTCCCTCCGCCACTCTTGATAAAAGCCCTCTTCGGTTGTGGCGCGATGATGGACCATCTGCGTACGGTCCGGCAACCGTACGAGGGTCCGGGTTGCTTTGGCTCGGCAGCGTGATCGCCGCAGGACGTACTCTCGGCACATGACTGACGACACAGCGAGCCAACGACAAGCCCGACTCGAGCGCTTCTCGACCGGATTCGCAGCGGTCGCCGATGCGCTGGACGGCGCCGACGACGAGAGCCTCGACCGCCGCGGCCCGTCGGGAGAATGGTCGGCGCGCGAGATCGCGCACCACCTCGCGGACAGCGAGTCGATGGCCTACGTCCGCCTTCGCCGGCTGATCGCCGAGGACGCGCCGGTCATCGCCGGCTACGACGAACCGGAGTGGGCACGCCGTCTTCACTACGAGCGTCCGATCGAGACATCGCTCGAGGTCCTCCAGGCCGTCCGCGGCGCCAGCCAGCAGCTCCTGATGACGCTGAAGCCCGACGAGTGGGAGCGACGCGGCACGCACAGCGAATCGGGCGAGTACTCCGTGGACGACTGGCTCGCGATCTATGCCGAGCACTCGCACGACCACGCCGATCAGATCCGCCGGGCGCGGCGAGGCGAGGACTGACCCCGAAGCTACGGCTGCGGGTCGGATGCGAGAAGGCCTGCGACATGCTGCTCGTCGTGATCGATCGCGAGGCGCAGCAACCCGGCGACATCGAGTCGCCCGTAGGTCGCGTGGACGCCGGTCCTGGCCCAGGCCGCGTCATCGAACATCCCCAGGAAGTCGACCGTGCTGGCCCGAAGACGGCCGAACAGCCCCAGAACGTGATCCAGGGTTGCGTCCTCAAGGCCGGGAAGCGGGCCGGGCTCGGTCCAGGACCAATGCGGTTCGCCGCCAGCGACCAGCGTGGCGAGGCGCGACAACCAGACCTCGCCTTCGACCGCCATGAGATGGCGCACGACCTGGGCCGGTGTCCACTCCCCGGCGGGCAGCGATCGTCCTTCGGCAGCGAGAGCCGCGTCGGCGAGTCGGTCCGGGAAGGACGCGAAGCGCTTTACGAGCTCGGCCCGGTCCGCCGGAACGGGGCCCGGAGCCTCCATCAGGCTGCTGGGACGGCGAGCCTGTCGAGGTACCCCAGTCGCCAGCGCTCGGTGATGTCGACCGCGTTGAAGGTGTACAGGTGCATGTCGACGATGCCGTTGGCCGGATCGGCGATGACCGGGGCGAGGCCTTCCAGCAGCCCGTCCGGCCGGTAGAACCCGCCGGAGCGGATGAGCCGCGCGATGAACTGCGTGTTCTTGACCAGGAACCGGTGCGTGTCGGCCACCCCGATGCGGGCGCTGATCGCGAGCAGTCGCTGCGGCTCCGCGACCCCCGGCAGCCCGACATGGACCGGGAGCGCGAGCCCCTCTCGCCGGCGGTCCGCGAGCCAGGACCCGATCGCGGCGGGATCGAAGCACAGCTGGGTCGTCATGTAGCTCGCGAATTCCGCCTTGGCCCGCAGCGCTTCGAGCAGCCGCGCATCCGCGATGAAGGCGTGGCCCTGCGGGTAGCACGGGATCCCGATCTCAGATAGGGGGTGGCCGATCTCGGCCATCGCCCGCAGCAGCGAGAGGCCGTCGGGGAAGTCCCCCGGCTCCTTGGCGTCCCCGCCCACGATGAACGCTCGATCAACGCCGGCGCCCTCGAGCCAGGCGATGAGCTCGGACAGGTGAGCACGGTCGCGGATCATGCGCGCCGAGAGGTGTGGCACGGCGCGGAACCCCAGCGCCTGGAGCTGCTCGCAGAGCGCCACCGTGGCTTCGATCCCCTTGGCCGGCGAGGCGGTCACCGACACGGTGGCGGCCGGGGGCAGGAACGCCGCCTGATCGAGCGCGTTCTTCAGCGGCACGAGCTCGAATGTCGGCGCGCGCAGGACCGACGCGAGGACCGCGGACTGGGCGGGGGTCAGCGAGGATCGGCGGCGGAACAGCACGTCGTCAGACCTCCGAATCCGGCATCGACGCCTTGCGCCGGATCATGAACTCGAGCAGCGCCTCGTCCACGCCGGGGTCGATCGCCGGGGCCTCGTATTCGGCCAGCATCCGCTTCCAGATCGCGTTGGCGCGCTGCGGCGCGTCCAGACCTCCGTCCTCGGACCATTGCTCGAAGCTGTTGTTGTCGGCGATCTCGCTGCGATAGAACGCGTTCTCGAAGTTTGCCAGCGTGTGGGCCGTGCCCAGGAAGTGCTGGCCGGGGCCATTGGACCGGATCGCGTCGAGCGCCTGGCCGTTCTCGGACAGGTCGACGCCCTTCACGAACACGGCCATCATCCCGAGCTGGTCGGCGTCCATGATGAATTTCTCGTAGCCGACCGCGAGGCCGCCTTCGAGCCAGCCGGCAGCGTGGAGCACGAAGTTGACGCCGCCGAGCACGGTCGGCTGCAGCGTCGCCGCGCTCTCGTACGCCGCCTGGGCGTCGGCGATCTTCGAGGCGCACAGCGACCCTCCGGAGCGGAAGGGGACGCGGAGCCGCCGGGCGATCGCGGCCATCACATAGAGCACGAGTGCCGGCTCCGGCGTCCCGAACGTCGGGGCACCTGACTGCATCGACATGGAGCTCGCGAACGAACCCAGCACGACCGGCGCGCCCGGCCGGACGAGCTGCACGAAGGTCATCCCCGCCAGCGACTCCGCCAGGGTCTGCGCCGCGACGCCCGCCGCCGTGACCGGGGCCATGGCGCCCGCCAGGATGAACGGGGTGAGCATCGTGGCCTGGTTCGCCTCGGCGTAGGCGCGCGCCGCCCCGAGCATCGTGGAATCCCAGACCAGCGGCGAGTTCGCGTTGATCAGGCTGAGGATCACGCAGTGGTCTTCCAGGTAGTCCGCCCCGAACGTCAGCCTGGCCATCTCCACGGTGTCCCGCGCCCGCTCCGGCGCGGTGACGGAGCCCATGAATGGCTTGTCGCTGTAGCGGATGTGCGAATAGACCATGTCCAGGTGGCGCTTGTTGACCGGCACGTCGACCGGCTCGCAGACCGTGCCGCCGCTGTGGTGCAGGTGCGGGCTCAGGTAGGCGAGCTTCACGAAGTTGCGGAAGTCCTCGATCGTGCCGTAGCGCCGGCCGCGGTCCAGGTCGCGCACGAACGGGGAGCCGTAGTTCGGCGCGAAGACCGTGTGCATCCCACCGATCTCGACGTTGTTCGCCTCGTTGCGCGCGTACTGGGTGAACTGGCGCGGCGCGCTCGCCTGGACGATCTGGCGGCACATCCCGCGCGGGAACCGAACGCGCTCGCCGTCGACGTCGGCGCCCGCCTCGCGGAGCAGCCGGAGGGCATCGTCATCGCCGCGGAACTCGATCCCGACCTCTTCGAGGATCGTGTCGGCGTTGTGCTCGATGATCGATAGACCCTCCTCGCCGAGCACCTCGAACGGTGCGAGCGTGCGGGTCAGGAACGGGAGCCGCTGGACCTGGTGACTGAGCCGCACGGCTCGGCGGCCTTCGCGGCCACCGCTGCGGCGGTTGCCCATCGTCTCGCTCATCGGTCCTCTCCGGTTCCGGTCGCGGCAGGTGTGGCGGGTACGTCGGCCGCGACAGCGGCCGCGGCGGTGCGCCGGCGGCGGCGTTCGGCCCGGGCATCGCCACCGCGGTCCGCTGTGACTGGCCGCGCCGGCAACGTCACGACCCGCTCGAGATTGGGGTTGGCCGCCGTCCGGTGCGGGATCGCCATCGCTTCCACGAAGTGTTCCTGGAACCGAGGCTCGACGGCCGTTTCGATCTTCTCGACGCCGCGAACGACGCCCTCGATCTCGCGCCGTGCGGCGCCCGACAACAGGGCGATCAACGCGCCGGTGCCGGCCGCGTTGCCGGCCGCCTTCACGTGCGCCAGATCGCAGTCGGGGACGAGCCCCAGGACCATCGCGTGGAGCGGGTCGATCTGGCTCCCGAACGCGCCAGCCAGCCGGACTTCGTCGACGGTCTCGATCTCGAGGTGATCCATGAGCAGCCGGACGCCGGCATACAACGCCGCCTTGGCGAGCTGGATCGCGCGAATATCGTTCTGGGTGACCAGGATCCGCGGGCCGTCGTCGGCGGGCGCATGCAGGACGTAGCTGTGCGTCCGGCCGTCCGACACCACGCGCTTCGTGCGCGCCGCGACGGCGCCATCGATCACCCCATCGGCGGTGATGACCCCGGCGAGGTACAGCTCGGCGACCACCTCGATGATCCCGGAGCCGCAGATGCCGGTCACACCGGTGCCGGCGTCGGTCACGGCGTCCGTGAACCCTTCGTCGTTCGACCAGGCGTCGACACCGATGACGCGGAACGTCGGCTCCAGCGTCTCGCGGTCGATGCGCACGCGCTCGAT
>JARDZW010000175.1 GCA_029240655.1 Chloroflexota bacterium | reverse complement strand
CTTCTCGAGCTCGTCCATGATCGTATCGGGGTCTGCCGACGGCAGGTCGATCTTGTTGAGGACGGGGATCAGCGTCAGGTTTTCCCTGAGCGCAAGGTGGACGTTGGCGAGCGTCTGCGCCTCGATCCCCTGGGTGGCGTCCACGACGAGGATGGCGCCCTCACAGGCCTGCAGGCTGTGGCTGACCTCGTACGAGAAGTCGACGTGTCCTGGCGTGTCGATGAGATTCAGCCCGTAGGTCTTGCCATCGGTGGCCGTGTAGTCCAGGCGGACCGCGCGGGCCTTGATCGTGATGCCCTTCTCTCGCTCGAGGTCCATCGAATCGAGGACCTGGCTCGTCATCTGGCGCGCATCGATCGTATGCGTCAGCTCCAGCAATCGATCGGCGAGGGTGGACTTGCCATGATCGATGTGGGCGATGATCGAGAAGTTTCGCAGGCGGTCCTGGGGGATGGTCACGAGGCGGGAGTGTAGCCGGTCACACGCTCGACGCCGCGAGGGCCGTCACGCCACCGACGATGAGCACGACACCCGCGACCTGGGTGCGTGACAAGCGCTCGCCGAAGAGGAAGTACGCGAGGACCGCTGCGATCGCCGCGAATTGGGAGCCCAGCACGGCCGTGATCGCGATGCTGTGGGTGGACCCCCACGCCGACGCCGTCGAGCCGACGATCTCGCCCACCCCGGCGATCACCACGAGCGGCAGGGCTTGGCGGGTGAGCACCAGCCGTCGTTGGAGGACGACCGGCAGCGCGACGACCGCCAGGCCGACGAAGCGCGTGCCTATGGCGACCCAGATCGGCGAGATGAGGACCGCGGACTTGCCGGCCGCCACGAGGCCGACGCCGAAGATCAAGGCCGCCGCCACGGAGTACAGGACGGTCTTGCGGGTCCGTTCCGCGTCGTCGGCGACGAGCGCGGCGTGGCCCGCGACGCGGGCTCGGGCATCGTCGCGGGCCGGCCCGTCGAGGGCGTCAGCCGCGAGCTCGATGTCGCCGGCGGGGACGTCGGGGCGGGCGGGTTCGATGCTGGACAGGACGACGCCGCCGGCGATGACCCCCAGCAGGAGCGCCGCGATCAGCGTCAGGGGGTCGCCCAGCGCCACAGCGATCAGCGCCCCCACGGCGCCTTCCGTCGCGACGATCGGCGCCACGATCGAGACCTTGCCGATGGTCAGGGCCTTGTACGTGGAATACAGGCCGGCCGAGTAGCAGAGGCCCGCGAGCAGGACGAGGGGCAGGGTGCCCGACGGGACCTCGGTCGGGACGCCGGTGGCCAGGGCGATGGGCAGGCCCACGATCGTCCCGACGATCATCACCCACGCGAGCACGACCCGCGAGCCGATCATCCGGCTCGACCTCGACGAGGCCAGGGTCGCGGTCGCCCACAGGACGGCGGCGGCCAGGCCACCCAGGATCGCGGTCACGCCCCCAAGTCTGGCGGCCGCGAAGGTCGAGCGTCGGGGCCGGACCGGACCGTGCCCTGTGGTACCATCCGCGTTCGCGCCCGGCACTCACCCCGTGCCGCGTTGCCCAGCCACCACATCCGATCGACATTCACGAGGTCCTTCCACTTGGCCAAGACGCCCCGCACCTGGACGGGAGCCCGGACCCCATCGGGCCTCAAGCGCGTACGTCAAGCCGCGCGCCGTCACGACATCCTTGGCCCGCGGCGCACCGCCGCGAAGACGTACGTCGCCAAGGCACTCACCGTCGCCGCGAACCCGAGCGACGCTGAGGCCACGACCGTCGCCCTGATCGACGCGCTGTCGGCGCTCGATCGCGCCGCGAAGGCCGGAGCTATCCACCCGAACGCGGCTGCCCGCCGCAAGTCGCGCCTCACTATCAAGGTGAACGCGGCCCTCGGCGGGACCCAGGCGACGTCTTCGGGTCGCGTCACCAAGGTGACCGGCAAGACCGCCGCCGCGAAGGCTGCCAAGGCGCGCATCGCGGCCGGCAAGTCGGTCAAGGCGAAGGGTGCACAGACCGCCGCTGGCAAGGCCCGGGCGGCCCTGAGCAAGTCGGCTCGGGCGGAAGCCGCCGCCGTCAAAGCAGCCGAGGCGGCTGCATCCGAAAGCGGTTCGACCGCTGCTGCGACCAAGCCTTCGAAGCCGGCGAGCAAGGCCTCGGGCGCCAAGGCGTCCGCCAGCAAGGGCGCGACGAAGTCGAGCTCCAAGTCGTCGACCAAGGCCGGCGCGAAGACCGCCCCCAAGAAGACCGCCAGCAAGAGCTGACCCAGGCTCGCGAGAGCCTCGCCGATCCTCGACCGTCCCGGGACCCCACCCGGGACGTCGTCATGCCCGGGCCGGATTCGCGATCCTCAGACCGCGGCTGGCGTCTCCTGCCCCCCTGTCGCCGGCGTGACCGGCTTCGGGCGGAACACTCCGTAGAGCGCGGCGCCACCCAGCCCCCCGATCGTGGTCACGACCACGAGCAGGCCCGCGACCGTGACCTGCTGCGACCAGTAGAACGCGGTGAACGTGGCGGCGTCGGTCACGCCGGCCGCCTCGAGCGGCGCCGCCCGCGCGCCGTCCTCAACGAGCAGGTAGCGCTGGTAGACGCAGTCCGGCCCGGACGAGCAGGCGATGGGACCGCCGGCACTGGCGTCGCGGTAGCCGTTGTCGCCGTAGAAGAACAGCGCCTTGACACCGAGCAGCAGCACCGCCGCCGTAAGTCCGGTGATCAGCGCGGCAAAGATGCCGTTCATGAGGATCCGGCTCCACGGCCCGGCGCGCCGGTTCGAACGTTGGTTCGCGTAGTAGCCGATGAGCAGGCCGGTCGGGATCGTCAGCAGCCACACGATCGGCTCGATCGGGATGATCAAGAGGAAGCTGATGGCGACCGTGACCGACATGCCGATCCCGACATACGCGGCCGTGATGGCGCCGCGATCGACGAACCGGGTCACGAGCCGGACCCGACCTCCGCAGCCTCCGGAGCGGGCCGAGCGGCGACCGACGCCCCGGCCAGCGCGCTGCGGCCGGGATAGCGCGCCCCGTCTCCGAGTTCGCCTTCGATGCGGAGCAGCCGGTTGTACTTGGCGACTCGTTCGGAACGCGACGGGGCCCCGGTCTTGATCTGCCCGGTGCCCATCGCCACGACGAGGTCGGCGATCGTGGTGTCCTCGGTCTCGCCGGATCGGTGTGAGACGACCGCGGACCAGCCCGCCCCGCGCGCGAGCTCGATCGCCTCGATGGTCTCGGTCAACGTCCCGATCTGGTTGAGTTTGATGAGCACGGAGTTCGCCGCGCGCAGCTCGATGCCTCGCGCGATGCGCGTGGTGTCGGTCACGAACAGGTCGTCGCCGACGAGCTGGACCCGATCGCCGAGGCGCTCGGTGAGCTGCCCCCACCCGAGCCAGTCGTCCTCCGCCAGCCCATCCTCGATCGAGACGATCGGGTAGCGCGCCGCCCAATCCGCCCACAGGTCGATGAGCTCGCCCGACTCCAGGGTCCGACCTTCCTTGGCGAGCACGTAGCGTGTCGGAGCGCCGTCGCCGCCGCTCCCCTCCTCGACCAGCTCCGTCGTCGCCGGATCCAGGGCGATCGCGACGTCCTCACCGGGTCGGTAGCCGGCCTTCTCGATGGCGCGAAGGATGACCTCGACAGCCGCCTCGTTCGAAGCCAGTGACGGAGCGAAGCCGCCCTCGTCACCCTGGCCGGTCGCGAATCCGTCGTCGTGGAGGATGGATCGCAGCGCCCCGAAGATCTCCGCGCCGGCCCGCAACCCCTCGCTGTAGGTCGGGAGTCCGACCGGCATGACCATGAATTCCTGGAAGTCGGTCGAGTCCTGGGCGTGCTTGCCGCCATTGAGGATGTTGAACATCGGGACAGGCAGGACGCGAGCGCCGACGCCGCCGAGGTAGCGATACAGCGGGAGGTCGTAGGAGGCCGCGGCCGCGTGGGCGCAGGCGAGCGACACGCCGAGGACCGCGTTCGCGCCGAGCCCGCCCTTGTTGGGTGTCCCGTCGAGGTCGATGAGCAGCGCGTCCACGCCGGCCTGGTCAGATGCATCGAGGCCGAGCAGCTCCGGTCCGATCCGGTCTGTGACGTTGGCAACGGCCGTCAAGACCCCCTTGCCGCCGAAGCGCGTCTTGTCGCCGTCGCGAAGCTCGACGGCCTCGTGGGCGCCGGTCGAGGCACCGCTCGGCACCGCCGCTCGTCCCACCGAGCCATCGACCAGGACGACGTCGACTTCGACGGTCGGATTGCCACGCGAGTCGAGGATCTCGCGAGCGTCGATGAAGTCGATCGTGGTCACGCGCGCGTCTCCGTTCTGCCACGGGGTCTGGCCGGCTTCGTGGGCGCCGCGACCCCGGCCGTCGTCTTCCTGGTGGTGGTCGCCTTGGTGATCGACTTCGGCGCGGCCTTGGTGGCGGTCTTCGCGGGTGCGGTCGCCATCGGCTTCGCGGTGGGCTTGGCCGTCGCCGTTGCCACGGTCGCTTTGGCGGTGGGCTTGATCGCGGCCTTGGCGGCCGGCTTCGCCGCGACGGGCTTGGCGGCGGTCCGGGCAACTGGCTTCTTGGCCGCGGCGGGCTTCGCGGCCGACTTCGCGGGCGCGGCTGACTTCGTGGCCGTCTTCGCAGAGGCGGCGTGCTTCGTGGCCGCCAGAGGCTTCGTGGCCGCCAGAGGCTTCGTG
>JARDZW010000174.1 GCA_029240655.1 Chloroflexota bacterium | reverse complement strand
AGTCGCGACATGCTGTTCGAGACCGCCGACGCGGTCAAGGCCGCGGGCGCCACGATCCTGCGCGGCGGCGCCTTCAAGCCACGGACGAGCCCGTATTCCTTCCAGGGCCTGGGCGTCGAGGGGCTGCGCTATCTCGCCGAGGCGCGCGAGCGGACCGGGCTGCCGATCATCACCGAGGTCATGGAGCCGTCCCAGGTCGACATCGTCGCCGAGTACGCGGACATCCTCCAGATCGGGACCCGGAACATGCAGAACTACTCGCTGCTCCGGGAGATGGGCCGGGTCGCGCGACCGGTCATGCTCAAGCGTGGCTACGGTGCAACGATCGAGGAGTTCCTGATGGCCGCCGAGTACATCGTCAGCTCCGGGAACCCCAACGTCATCCTGTGCGAGCGCGGGATCCGCACGTTCGAGACATACACGCGCAACACGATGGACCTTGCCGCGGTCCCGCTGCTCCACCACCTGACCCACCTGCCGGTCATCGTCGATCCGAGCCACGCCACGGGTAAGCGGTGGCTGGTGAAGCCGCTCGCTCTGGGCGGCGTCGCGGTCGGGGCGGACGGCGTCATGGTCGAGGTCCACCCGACGCCGGACGACGCCCTGTCCGACGCCGAGCAGCAGCTCACCCTGGACCAGTTCCGGGATCTGATGACCGATCTCGTGCCCATCCATGCCCAGGTCCGCGGTCTGCACGGCGCGCCGGTCCAGGCTGGGGCGGCCACGGCCGTCGGGGCCAGCGGAGGGTCGGGCCAGCGATGATCCGGACGGACCTCGCCACGGTGCAACCGGCCGCCCGACTGCGTGGCGAGCTGCGGCTGCCCGGGGACAAGTCGATCAGCCACCGGGCGCTCCTGTTGGCGACGCTGGCCGCGGGCGACAGCCGGATCCTCGGCGCGAGCGACGGGGCCGACGTGCGATCGACGGCCGCGATCATGCGAGCGCTCGGGGCACGCGTGGAGCCGGACGGTGAGGCCGAGGGCGCGGCGGAGCGCGGCGGCGCACCGGGCCGTGGCCGGAACGTGAGCTACCGCGTCGACTCGCCCGGCGCGGACGGCCTCCGGCAACCCGGGGGAACGCTGGACTGCGGCAACTCCGGCACGAGCCTGCGACTCATCGCCGGCATGCTCGCAGGGCTGCCCCTGGTCGGCGTCCTGGACGGGGACGATTCATTGCGCCGCCGTCCGGTCGCTCGTATCATCGAGCCACTGCGCCGGATGGGCGCAGAGCTCCACGCTCGAGACGACGATTCCCTCCCTCCCCTCACCGTAGTCGGGCATACCCCGCTCCGGGCGGTGGACCTGACGACACCCGTGCCGTCCGCGCAGGTGAAGTCGGCCATCCTGTTGGCGGCGCTGCGAGCCGAGGGTCGGACGACGGTCCGGGAACGGGTCGCGACGCGCGATCACACGGAGCGGATGCTGCGGGCTCGGGGGGTGTCCGTGGACCGGGTCGCGGATGGGGATGGCGGCGTGGCCTGGACGGTTGAAGGAGGTACGGCGGTGCGGGCGATCGACCAGCTGGTACCGGGTGACATGTCCGCGGCCGCCTTCTGGCTCGTCGCCGGGTCGATCCATCCGGACGCCGAGCTCACGCTCCGGGACGTCGGCGTCAACCCGACGCGACGCGCGGTCGTCGACCTGCTGCGGGCCATGGGCGCGGAGATCGAGGAGCGCCCGGTCCAGGCAGCGGCGGGCGTCGAAGGCGATGCTGGCCGTGCCAGCGGCGCCGATCCGGACGCCGGCGAGCCGATGGCCGATCTCGTCGTGCGTTCGTCGGACCTGCGCGCCATCGACGTGTCCCCTCCCGAGGTCGCCGCGGCGATCGACGAGATCCCCGTGCTGTGCCTCGCCGCCGCCCACGCCCGCGGCACGACCACCATCCGCGGGGCCGGCGAGCTGCGGCACAAGGAATCCGACCGGATCGCCGGCATCGCCGCCGGCCTCCGGGCCATGGGCGCCAATGTCGAGATCGACGGCGACGACCTGCGCATCCAGGGCGGCGCGCACCTGCGCGGTGCCACGACCGACAGCCTCGACGACCACCGGCTCGCGATGACATTCGCGATCGCCGGCCTCGTCGCGACCGACCCGACCACCATCGAGCGACCGGACTCGGCCGCCGTCTCTTATCCCGGCTTCTTCAGCGACCTCGAAGGGGTGCGAGCATGACGAAACGTGTCGTCCTCATCGGCCATCCGGTTGCCCATTCGCTCTCGGGTGCCATGCAGCAGGCCGCTTTCGATGAGCTCGGCATCGACGCAACGTACGAGCTCTGGGATCGCCCCCCGATCGAGCTCGCCGACGCCATCGGGGAGCTGCGCGGCGACGACTACCTCGGCGCCAACGTCACGATCCCGCACAAGGAGCGAGTCGTGCCGATGGTCGACCGCCTCACGGAAGAGGCGTCGTTCACCGGTGCCGTCAACACGCTCACCCGCGAGGGCAAGCGGCTCATCGGCCACAACACGGACGTGGCCGGGTTCAAGGTGGCGCTCGACAAGCTCGTCGGTCGCCAGAAGATGCCGCGCCAGGCCGTGATCCTGGGCGCGGGCGGCGGTGGCCGGGCCGTGGTGTACGGCCTGATCCGCGAAGGCTTCCAGCGGATCGTCGTGTTCAACCGCCACCTGCACCGAGCCGAAGGTCTCGTCAAGCACTTCGGACGGACAGCCGCGCACATGGAGCTGCGCGCGATGCCGTGGCACGAATCGATCATCGAGGCCGAACTGGCGAAGACGAAGGTCCTGATCAACGCGACGTCGATCGGGCTGACCAGCGACACGAGCCCGATCCCGGCCGAGGCCCTGCACGCCGAGCTGCTGGTCCTGGACCTGATCTACAACCGAACGCGGTTGCTGCGCGATGCGGAGGCCGCAGGCGCGACCGTCGCCGACGGGGAGCTGATGCTGCTCCACCAGGGCGCGGCGGCGTTCACGCTCTGGACCGGGCAACCAGCCCCGCTCGACCTCATGCAGACAAAGCTCGCCGAGGCACGGGCCGGCGGTCTGCGCTCGGCCGAGGGCGAACCCACCGGCGAACCGGCGGCGGCCGCGGCGGAGTGACCGCCTTTCGCTTCCTCACCGCAGGGGAGTCGCATGGGCCGGCGCTCGGGGTCACGGTCGAGGGCGTCCCCGCCGGACTGGAGCTGAGCGAGGATGCCATCGCCATCGACCTGTCACGGCGCCAGAAGGGCTACGGCCGAGGCGCTCGCCAGACGATCGAGCAGGACCGCGCCGAGATCCTCGGTGGGGTCCGACACGGTCGAACGCTCGGCTCGCCGGTGCTGCTGCTCGTCCGCAACCGCGACTGGGAGAACTGGACTCAGGTCATGCAGGTCGGGCCGCTGAACGACGAAGCGGCCGAGGCGCTGCACGTCAAGGCGGAGGGTGGCGACAAACGAGCGACACCGGTCACACGCGTCCGTCCCGGTCACGCCGACCTCGCGGGTGCGCTGAAGTACGGGTTCAACGACGTGCGAAACGTGCTCGAGCGCGCGTCCGCGCGCGAGACCGCCGCGCGCGTCGCCGCCGGGGCTGTGGCCCGCGCGTTCCTGCGCGAGCTCGGCATCGAGGTCTGGTCATTCACCGCGGAGGTGGGCGGCGTGGCCGTGGACCCTGCCAACTGCACCCGCGCGCGCGAGGAGGCCGACGCCTCGCCCTTGCGCTGCCCCGACCCGGCCGCCGAGGCGATGATGATCGCCCGGATCGACGAGGCACGCTCGAAGGGCGACACGATCGGCGGCGTGTTCGAGGTCGTGGTCCATGGCCTGCCCATCGGACTTGGCTCGTACGTCCACTGGGACCGCCGGCTCGATGCCGCGCTGGCCGCCGCGGTGATGAGCATCAACATCGTGAAGGGCGTCGAGTTCGGCCTCGGCTTCGAACAGACCCGGCGGTTCGGCTCAGCGGTCCACGACGTGATCGCCGGACGCGACGATGGTGGGCGGTGGGTCCATCGCTCGAACAACGCCGGGGGCCTGACCGGCGGCGTGACCAACGGGGAGCCGCTCGTCGTGCGTGGCGCCGTCAAGCCGATCTCGACACTGGCGCGACCGCTCCCATCGGCCGACCTCATCACCGGTGAGGCCGTCGACAAGGCGCATTACGAGCGAAGCGACATCAGCGTGGTGCCGGCCGCCGGAGTGGTCGCCGAGGCCATGGTCATGCTGACCCTCGCCGCGTTCGTCATGGAGAAGACGGGCGGCGACACGATCGACGACGTGGTCGCGAATCTGGCCACGTACCGCGCCCGGATCGAGCAGGCGCCCGAAGCCCCCGTCGCCGGTGGCCGACGGCCCGGCGGGCGCCCGGGGCCGGGGGCCGGAGAGCCGGCCCATGGACTGACCGGGTCGGACGAAGCCGGCTCCGGCGGCGACGACTAGGTCCGGGCGATGGACGTCGTCCTGGTCGGCCTGCCCGGGAGTGGCAAGAGCGTCGTGGGCAAGCGGCTGGCGCATCGGCACGGTGCGGCCTTCATCGATCTCGACCAGCGGATCGAGCACGAGGACGGGCGC
>JARDZW010000061.1 GCA_029240655.1 Chloroflexota bacterium | reverse complement strand
GGTCGCGGGCCAGGGTCATGCCCATGAAGTTGGCCATGACGCCGCCGCTCGTGAGCAAGCCGAACGACCCCTCGCCATAGCCGACGAGGTCGCACAGCCAGCGCACGACCTCCTCCTCGACGAACGCGGCGAACGGGCCGGCGTGCCACACATCGACACCCTGGTTGGCGACCTGTGCCAGGAGCTCACCCATGATCGAC
Organism: Chloroflexota bacterium; assembly: GCA_029240655.1. Lineage (GTDB taxonomy): Bacteria > Chloroflexota > Limnocylindria > Limnocylindrales > CSP1-4 > SPCO01. The sequence continues at coordinate 15,203 of JARDZW010000061.1, read as the reverse complement.
ATCGGCAGCGGCGGTGGGGTGAAGTAGCCGAACTGGCGCGGGTGCTGAGCGTTCATCAGGCCGCCGGCCAGTCGATCGGAGAATTCCGCGATCACGTCGGCCGCCGGCGAGGGCTGTAGCGGTGCAGGACCCGGCCCGGAGGCATCGGGGCCGTAGTACCGCCGCCGCGCGCTGTCGTACGGCGAGGGGTCGCCCATGGCGCGGACCATCGCCGTGCCGTACAGGAATTCGAGCGCGGCCGCCCAGGTCTGCTGGCCGAGGGCGGTCAACGCCGCCCTGGAGGCTCCCTCGTCGCGGTAGCCGATCAGCTCCGGCTCGGGGTGCCAGTCGAATCGCGCGAGGTACGCGTCGATGTCGGGCGGCGCGGTCGGATGCTGGATCGTGGGTCGGCCGGTCATCGCGCTCGATGGTAGCGGGCGCTCAGTCGCGTACGCTTGCGGTCATGACGAACGGCATCGATCCTGCCCACGATCCCGCCGGGCGCGAGCGTCTGGTGGCCGCGCTCCAGCCGCTCGGGGTCGAGTACGAGCTGTTCGCGTGCGATCCGGCCCTCGCCGACACGGCCGCCTTCTGCGAGGCCTACGGGTTCGCGCCCGAGGACTCGGCCAACACGATCCTCGTCATCGGCAAGGGCGATCCGCCGCGATATGCCGCGTGTGTAGTGCTCGCCCGGAATCGCCTGGACGTCAACCGGACGGTGCGCGACCGGCTCGGGACCCGCAAGGCGTCGTTCGCGCCGTCGGAGTCGACCCGCGAGCTCACGGGCATGGAGATCGGGGGCGTGACCGTGTTCGGCTTGCCGCCTGAGGTGCCGGTCTGGGTCGATGCACGCGTGATGCGGCGGGAGCGCGTCGTGCTCGGTGGCGGGTCGCGGTCCTGGAAGGTCATCGCGCCGCCGTCGATCCTGCTGTCCCTGCCGCGAGTCGAGGTCGTCGAGGGCCTGGCGACGGAGCCGACGACGGCCTGAGGGGGCAGCCGGGCCCGCCCGGCGTAGTCGGGCCGCCTCCCGTATCGTTCCGGCTCGTGACCGACGACGACCCTGCCGCCGACCCGACGCCGCCTCGGCCGCCCCGCGACACCGGGCCGGTCAAATACAAGGGCGAGGAGCTCGACCCCGAACGCGGCCCGGGCCTCGGGTGTTTCCGCTTCCAGCTGATCGTGCTGGGTGTGCTGCTCGTGCTGACCCCGCTCACCGTGGTCTGGAAATGGCCCGATGTCGTGAGCGGCGCCTTGCTGATCGTGGTCATCGTCCTGCTGCTCATCACGGGCCAGACGATCATCTTCCTGCTCCGCCTCGTGGCGGCCGATCGACGCGGCCGGCGCCGGCCGTTGGGCAGTGCCACGAAGACGGTGGGGGAGCTCGAAGACGAAAGCGCGGCGGCCGGAGAGTCCGACAAGGGGAGCAACGACCCAGCCTGACGGGCGGCCGCTCCGGAAAACATGCGCCCGCCACGGAACGTCCCGCCCGAGCCCCGTGCGACAATGGCGACCGTCCCAGCATCAACGAGGAGGACCGTAGCGCCCGTGCCTGTGCTCGCGACCTACTTCTCCGTTCGCCGCGGCCGCGACCCCTTCTTCAAGTTCTTCATGAGGACGATCTTTCCGCGCACGGTGAAGGAATACGAGCTGCAGTTCGGGATCCGGTTCATCGGCTGGTACAACGTCGCGCATGGCTGGGACTTCGACAACGTCATCCTGCTCGAGCTTCCCGACTACGCCACGCTCGACAAGCTCGAGCGCGACGAAGGCACCCGAGCCCTGGGCCACCGGGCCGGCGAGTGGATCTTCGAGCGCCACCACTCGATGTTCCTCCGCGAGCGAATGGGCCCCGATCTCGAATACCATCCCTGACCCGCAACCGATAAGTGAGACATGAGCATCCGACGCGACGCACGACCACCTGGCGATGAACCGAACGGGAGGCAACCCATGGATACGGGCCGCAACGACCTGCTCGGGGAGATCGCGGCGGACGCTGCCCTCGAGCGATCCGATTTCCTCGTGCAGAGCACGGATCAGCTTCGACGGTTCCTCGATCGCCACAAGGAGCGGCTCGCTGCCTATGGCGGCCTGACGCTCATCGACGAAGAGCCCGATTACCTCTCGATCGCTCCCGACCTCTCGTTCCGAAGTCGCAGCCGGTTCCAGGACGAGACGTCCGGCGAATGGGTGAGCGAGACCGAGGTCATCGAGTCCGCGTCCGAGCTCGTCGAGCTGTACAACCCCGCCGACATCTACGCCGCGTTCGGCGACGCGGCCCGCGAGGCCGCGGGCTACGCGGAGGCCCCGACCGCGGCCGAGGACCTGCTCGAATCCGCGGGCATCTCGCCCGAGGAGACGATCACGCTCGGCGAGGATCCTTATGCCGCGGCGGCCGACTCCTGGGCGGCCGGGCAGGGCGAGGCTCCCGCGCTCGAGGACGACGAGGCGGCCGCGCGACGGCTGTACGACCTTGCCCTCGAGTACCAGGAGCGCAGCCAGCGCAGCGAATCCCGGTTGCTCGACGAATTCGAGGTCGCGGCTGCGGGCGCTTCGGGGCTGCTCGGCGACCTGGTCATCGTCGACGACGACGATGAGCGTCTGGTGCTCACCGCGGCCGGCGAGTTTCGTGCCGAGGTCATCCCCGAGGAAGCCGACGGGTCATGGCGCACGCTCTCCGGCGCGGACGAGCTCGTCGAGTTCTACGACCCCACCGATGTATTCGGGGATCTCGCCGACGCCCTCGCCGAGGCCTACCCGGCCGTGGCGCCGGAAGACGTCGGAGTCGCTGCCGAAGGTGCCGCGTCCGGAGAGGCGACCGTGGCCGATGTCGATGAGGTCGTGGCCGCCGAAGACGTCGAGGACGTCGAGGACCCGGCGGATACCGAGGTCGTCGGCGACGACGCCAAGGACGCGGAGGACCGCCCGACCGCGTGACGATGCGGCTCGCCGCGGCAGAGCTCGTGGAGAGCCGCGAGATCCTCCCCGGTCAGTGGCTCCAGGCGTACCACGCGCCGACCATCGCGAGCGGTTCGCGCGCCGGCCAGTTCGTGCATGTCCGGACCGGTGACTTTTCGGGCATGGTCTTGCGCCGCCCGTTCTCGGTCAACACCGCAGACCTTGCGACCGGCGTCATCACGATCCATTTCCGCGTCATCGGGCGCGGCACCGAGTGGTTCACCCGGCTTCGCGCCGGCGACGAGATCGACCTGTTGGGCCCCCTTGGTCGTCCGTTCGAGGTGGACCCGCGGAGCCGCCATCTGCTCCTCGTGGCAGGGGGACTGGGCATGGCCGGCGTCCGGATGCTCGCCGACGAGGCGATCCGCGACGGCCGCCAGGTGACCCTCCTGTTCGGTGCGGCGAGCTCCCGCGAGGTCTATCCGTCCAGCCTCCTGCCCGATGAGATCGAGTACGTCGTGGCGACCGATGACGGCTCCCTCGGTCATCACGGCTTTGTCACCGACCTGGTCCCGGAGTACGAAGCCTGGGCCGACCAGGCATTCGCGTGTGGTCCATCGGCGATGCTCGCCGCACTCGCGAGACAGGCCGAGGGCCGGCGCGGGCGCCTCGGTGTCGCCAGCCTGGGGCGGAAACGCGGTGGAGGCCGAGGTGACCCGGCAGGCTCACCAGCAGCGCGGCGAAAGGCCTTCCTCCAGGTGTCGATGGAGCAGAACATGGGCTGTGCCGTGGGCGCATGTCTTGGTTGCGTGGTGATGAGCACGAGCGGCGTTCCGCAGCGCGTCTGCCGCGAGGGTCCGGTCTTCGCGGCCGAGGAGCTGGTCTGGGAAGGTGCCTGGTCGTGAAAGCGAAGCGGCGCGTGATCATGTCCTCCGGCCGTCCGCTGGGCGCCAGTCGGACTCCGAGGCCGCCGCGGAGGCGGCCCGCCCTCGCCACCGTCGTGCCGAAGCCGAAGTCCGAGCCGCGATCCTCCGCGGCGACCTCGCAAGCGGAGGCCGCCGACGCCGCGCGGGACGTCGAGATCGACCTGTCCGTCGACCTCGGCCGCGGACTCGTGCTCCCGAACCCGATCCTCGTCGCCTCGGGGGCGTTCGGTTACGGGGTCGAGTACGGGGACGTCGTCGATGTCGACCGACTGGGCGCCATCTGCTGCAAGGGGACGACGCTCAAGCCACGCATCGGCAACCCGACGCCGCGCGTCACCGAGACGCCGGGCGGGATGCTCAACTCGATCGGCCTGCAGAACCCGGGGGTCGACGCGGTGATCGAGAAGTACGCGGGCACCTGGGCCGGCTGGAATGTGCCCGTGATCGTCAACGTGGCCGGCGAGTCCGTGAGCGACTACGTCGAGGTGACGCGCCGGCTCGAGGGCGTGCCCGGGATCGCCGGGATCGAGCTGAACATCTCCTGCCCGAATGTCGGGAAGGGCGGGCTCCAGTTCGCGATCGACGCCGGCGCCGCGGGTGAGGTGACGGCCGCCGTCCGCCGCGCCACCGACCTGCCGCTGCTCGTGAAGCTGTCACCGAACGTCGCCGACATCCGGCCGATCGCCCGCGCCATCGCCGAGGCCGGTGCCGATGCGCTGACGGCCATCAACACGTTGTCCGGCATCGCCGTCGCGCCGGGTCGCGGGCGACCGTTGCTCGGCAACATCTACGGCGGCCTGAGCGGCCCGGCCGTCAAGCCCGTTGCCCTGCGCATCGTCTACGAGGCGGCCCAGGCCGTGAAGATCCCGATCATCGCGATCGGTGGCGTCACGGAGCTCGCCGACGTCCTCGACTTCCTGTCGGTCGGCGCCGTCGCCGTCCAGGTCGGCACGGCGATCTTCGCCGATCCCACGCTGCCGGTCCGGCTCGTCGATGAGCTCTCGGCCGAGTGCCGCCGGGTGGGCGTGACGACCCATCTCGACCTCGTGGGGAGCGCGTTGCCGAATCGGGCCGGCGCCCCATCGGCGAAGGGTGTCGAGTACCGGCCCTGATGCGCCCGGCACGTAGACTGGGCGGGTGACGACGATCAAGCCCGCGCTCGACCTTGCCGCACGGGCCGGCATCGCGCAGCGGACCGAGGCGGTCTTTCGGGCGTCCGGCGCCTTCCGTGAGGGGCACTTCCAGCTCAAGAGTGGCCGCCACGCCGACGCGTATGTCGAGAAGTTCGCGGTCCTGTCCGATCCTGGCGCGACCAGCGAGCTGTGCTCGTTCTGGGCGGCCCGGATGCGTGGCGCCGCCGACGCCCCAGGTCCGCTCGTCGACCTCGTCGCGGGGCCGACCACCGGCGGCGTGATCCTGGCGTTCGAGACCGCGCGCCAACTCGGGCTGCGCAGCATCTTCGCAGAAGAGGTCCGCGACGCGGACGGCGCGACCCGCCGGGAATTCCGGCGCGGATTCGTGATCCTGCCCGGCGAGCGGGTCCTCCTGGTCGACGACATCCTCACGACCGGTGGTTCGCTGCTGGCCATGATCCCGGCCGTGGAGGCGATGGGCGGCGAGATCGTCGAGTGCGTCGTCCTCGTGGATCGCAGCGGTGGACGCGCGACGCTCACGTCACCGGCCACGGGTCGGACCTATCCGTTGCGATCGCTCTGGCAGCTCGACCTGCCGACCTACGAACCGGGCGAGGACACGTGCCCTCGCTGTGCGGCCGGCGAACCCGTCCATGCGCCCGGCAGCACCGGGGCCGCGACACCCGCCAGCGCCTGATCCGGGGTGGATCGACGGACGCGGAACCTGTTCGCCGTGGTCCTGGTCATCGTCATCGCGGTCACCGGTGGCGCCGCGATCCTGTTGAGCAATTCGTCGGTCCTCGATCCGGACGGACCGCCGGAGACCACCTCCGTCGAGGGTGTGATCGTCGCGATCGATGGATCCGGCCTCGCCGACGTGCGCGGGTTCACGCTGCGCCGCCCGGGTGGCGGGACGCTCGACTTCCGTGTGGGCGAGCTCGAGAACGGGAACGAGTTCCCACCGGGGCACCTCGCGGAGCATCAAGCGACGGCCGAGCCCGTCGTCGTCTACTACCGGATGGAGGGCAACGAGCGCTTCGCCGTGCGGCTCGAGGACGCCGGCGCATGACCGCTACTCGACGGCGCTGACCGCGGCCTCGAGCTCCTGCTCGCTGAAGATCAGCATGAACGACGCAGTCACGATCCCATCGCGGTCGACCACGTAGACCCAGGGCTCGCTGAGGAGCTTCCATTCGTCGGTGGAGGCGGCGGGGGTCAGCTGGGGCGGATCCCCGGTCAGGACCGGTTGGAGCTGCCCGTCCACGACCTCGAGCTGGTACGGCTCGACATTGATGAAGGTCACGTCCGGGTGGCCGGCGGCGATGGGCTTGAGCCGATCCAGGGTCGGGCCGCATTGTTGCGATTGGCAGAATTTGGGCGTCGCGAAGGCCACGACGAACGGCTCCCTGGCGGCGACGGCATCGGCGATGGACGTCTCGTAGAAGGCCTCGACGGGCTCGTCGTCGGTCGAGATCCTGGTCACGTCGCCTCCGACATCGGCGAGCGTCGGGGTGTCCGACGCGGGCGCCTTGTCGCCGATCGTCACACCCGCTGCGTCCGGCTGCACGTCGAACCCGACGCGGATGACCTCGGGCGGGCTGTCGCCGACGGTCATGGTGAACTGCGCTCCCCACGTGCCCGCCGTCGGGAAGTCGGCGTCGAAGACGTAGACGCCCACGGTCGGTTCGATCGCCCAGATAAAGGTCGCAGGCCCGGTCAGGGCCGGGGTGGCCGGATCCGCGCCGAGGTCGAACAGCGCGACCTCGACGGTCTGGTCGGGTTTCGCCACCGGGACGTTCTGGTCGTCGAGGAACGAGAACATCAGCCGGGTCTGGCCACAGGCGATGGAGCCGCCGGGGTTGATGATCTGCGGGAACACCGAGGGTTGCTGCGCCCCGACGTCCCACCCTTCGGGCGTGCCCGTGGGCGGAGGGGTCGTCGGGCACGCGCCGGCCACGGACGAGCCACCGGGCGACGGTGACGCAGGAGATGAGGTCCCCTGGGCCGGACCGCACGCGGCGACGACCAGGACGAGCGCGGCCACGAGCGCGAATGGAGATCGAGGGGTCATGGCCGCAAGCGTAGCCGAGGCAGCCACAGGCCGCCGATGCCCCGCCGACAGCCCGCTGGTGACAGACCGGCGCCGCGCTAGAATGCGCGTGGCCGATCACCGCCTCAGTCTCGTTCCGGCGCGCACCGGCGTCCGGTGTGCCAGGAGACCCATTGACTCGCTTCCAGAAGCTCGCCGCGCTGACGCTCGGGACCGCGATCCTGCTGGTCATCGTCGGCGTCGTCGTGCGCGCCACCGATTCCGGTCTGGGCTGCCCGGACTGGCCGTTCTGCCACGGCCAGCTGCTCCCGCCCATGGACGACCCGAAGGCCTGGATCGAATGGGTCCATCGGACCATCGCGGCGATCATCGGCTTCGAGATCCTGGGCCTGGCGATCCTGGCAGTCCGTGACAATCGCGACCGGCCGTCGCTGCTGTGGCCGTCCATCGCGTCGGTCGGCCTCGTCGGGTTCCAGGCGTGGCTCGGCCGCGAGACGGTCCGCCTTGGGAACAGCGGGGAGTCGGTCACGGCGCATCTGACCGCGGCCCTCCTGCTGGTCACCCTGCTCGTGTTCCTGACGGTGCGTGCCGGTTTCCCGGCCCGGCTCGCCGGCAGCGGCGGTGGCCGCAGCCAGCGCTTCACGCTCCTCGCGGCCTTCACGACCCTCGCCACCTTCGCGCTGCTGCTCTTCGGCTCCCGCGTCACCGCCACCGACTCCGCCCTGGTATTCCCGGACTGGCCGCTGATGGGCGGCACGCTGTTCCCGGATCTCACCGAGGCAACGTCGGCGCACGTCCTCCACCGTTGGGTCGCCGCGGTGGTCGGGGTGATCGTGGCGGTGCTCGCGATCGTCGCCTGGCGAGCACGACGCGATCGCCCCACGATCGCCCGCCTTGCAGTGGCTGCCGGAGTGCTGTACGCGATCCAGGTCGTCGTGGGTGGGCTCCAGGTCCTGACCGGGCTGTCCGGGTGGTCGCAGATCCTCCACCTCGGTCTCGGTGCGGTGATCTTCGCGTTGCTGGTCGGCCTGACGGTCACGAGCTTCTATGAGGCTCAGACGGCGACCGTCGGGACGGGACCGGGTGTAGGCGAAGGCGCGGACGACACTCGATCAGAAGAAGCGGTCCCACACACGACCCGCGACACGATCCGCGCCTACGTCGCGCTCACGAAGCCGCGCATCATCGAGCTGCTGCTCGTCACCACCGTTCCGGCGATGGTCCTCGCCACGCGCTGGGTGCCGGGCCTCGAATGGGGCGAGTGGGGCAGGCTGGTCGTCTGGACACTCATCGGCGGCACGCTCGCCGCCGGCAGCGCCAACGCGATCAACTGCTATCTCGACCGGGACATCGACGGGCTCATGACCCGGACCCGGCGCCGGCCGCTGCCGGCCCACCAGGTCGAGCCCGAGCGTGCGGTGGTCTTCGGGATCGTCCTCGGCGTCATCTCGTTCGTCGTGATGGCCTGGTTCGTCAACCTGCTTGCGGCCTTCCTGACCCTCCTCGCGATCGGGTTCTACGTCGTCGTCTACACCATGCTGCTGAAGCGCTCGACCACGCAGAACATCGTCATCGGCGGTGCCGCCGGCGCCCTGCCACCGGTCATCGGCTGGGCGGCGGTCACTGGCGACGTGGGAGCCCCGGCTTTGATCCTGTTCGCGCTGGTCTTCTATTGGACGCCGCCCCATTTCTGGGCACTCTCGCTGAGGATCCGCAAGGACTACGCGGCAGCCGGCGTGCCGATGCTCCCCGTGGTACGGGGCATTCCCGAGACCACGCGCCAGATCGCGCTGTACACGCTCCTCATGGTCGCCATCTCGCTGATCCTCTGGCCCGTCGCGCGCATGGGTCCGCTGTACCTGGGCGCTGCGGTCGGGCTCGGCGCGGTCTTCATCTGGCAGGCGTATGCGCTGTGGCGACGCGGCTCCTCCGAGGAGGCCTCGACCCAGGGCGCGATCAAGCTCTACAAGTATTCGATCAGCTACCTGTCGCTGCTGTTCCTGGCCGTCGCCGCCGACGCGCTGGTCTTCACGGCCTGACCCGCCGCGCGAAGGTCCAGCCGTCCAGATCTCGTGACGCCGTTGGGAGGCGCCACGCTCGCGACGATACCCCGGTGGACGTGCGGGCTGTCACCATGACGGCCATGCAGATCCACTTCCTGGGTGGCGCGACCACCGTCACCGGTTCGCAGTTCCTCCTCGAGACCGAACGCGCCCGGGTCCTGATCGACTGCGGCATGTTCCAGGGCAGCCCGAACGAGTCCGTCCGCAACCGGATCCCGTTCGGATTCGCCCCCGAGACTCTGGACGCGGTCGTCCTGACGCATGCCCACCTGGATCACTGCGGCCTGCTCCCGCTCCTGGTGAAGGGCGGGTTTGCGGGGCCGATCCACGCGACGGCCGGCTCCGTGGAGCTGGCCACGCTCGTGCTCCTCGATTCCGGGCACCTGCACGAGGAGTTCGCCAAGCGCGAGGCACGCTGGGAGAAGCGTCATCCGGACGAGGTCGAGGCGGACGACCGTAAGGAGGCGGACGCCTACCAGGCTGCCGTCGACCTGGCGTCAGCCGGCGGTTCCGAGGAGGAGGTCGCGGTCGAGACGGCCAGCGCACCGGAAGGATCGGTCGAGCGGCCTGCGGCCGTCGCCGCGGCCGTGGCGTCGTCGATCGGCGAGCAGGTCGAGACGACCGTGGAGCCCGGGGCAACGGCCTCGTGGCCGGTCGACCCCGAGGCGGATCTGCGCCGACAGCCACCCGCGCTCGAGATCGACCTCGACGCGCCGCTCTACACCGTGAAGGACGCCGAGCGGACCCTGGAGCACTTCCGGCCCATCGGCTACGACGAGGAGCGAGAGGTCGCGCCCGGGGTCTGGGCCACGTTCCTCGATGCGGGCCACATCCTCGGATCGGCGATTATCCGGCTGCGCGTGCAGGACCGCGAGGGCGGGGAGGAACGCGTCATCGTCTGCTCGGGCGACCTCGGGCGGCCCGGGACCCCGATCCTGCGTGACCCGACCGTCATGACGGCCGCGGACTACGTCCTCGTCGAGTCGACGTATGGTGGCCGCGAACACGAGCCACAGGACGAGGCGATCCGGATCCTGGTCGAGACCATCCATCTCGTGGCCGAGGCGGACGGCGTGTTGCTCGTGCCGTCGTTCGCGATCGGGCGCACGCAGGAGGTCGTGTGGGAGCTCGACCGCCTCATCGAGCGCGGCGAGATCCCATTGCTGCCGCTGTACCTGGACTCACCGATGGCTTCGAAGGCCTCGGACATCTACCGTCGCCACCCGGACTACTACGACGAGCAGACCGCCGAGCTGCTCCGCTCGGGCGATACGCCGCTGGATTATCCCGAGCAGATCGTCACCAACGACATCAAGGCGTCGCAGGCGATCGAACGGGCGTCGCGCCCGTACATGATCGTCGCCTCGAACGGGATGCTGACCGGCGGTCGCGTCGTCGGCCACCTGCGCCGGCTCATCGACGACCCGGACGCCACGATCCTGTTCGTCGGGTATCAGGGTGAGGGGACGCTGGGAGCGCACCTCCAGGCCGGCGCGAAGGAAGTCAGGCTCGACGGGCAGCAGCGCCTTGTCCGCTGCCAGGTCCGCTCGATCAGCGGGTTCTCGGCCCACGCCGACGAGACCGAGCTGCTCGCCTGGTTGGGCGCCTTCACGGAGGGTAAGCGCCCAGGCGAGGCCGGGTATCCACGGCGGGTGTTCCTCGTCCACGGCGACCCGGAGGCGCAGGTCGCCCTGGAGCCCAAGGTGCAGGCACTCGGGCTGGCCACGCACGTTCCGCACTGGCACGAGCGAGTCACGCTCGAGTAGGCGTTCGCGGCCGGCGCGGTGTCCACGTCGCGCCTCCTGAAACAGCCGCCCCATCTGGCGGAACACGGGAGGCAATAGGATTTGGATGCCGGACCATCCCGAACCATTCGCAGCGCGGGTCGTCCCGCCCTCCGCAACGTCAGCGTGTGCGTTTCGCGATGCGCGAGAGCGCGCCCTCCCAATCGGCATCGAACGGCTTGCCGGGCTCGTCCAGATCGATGGTCAGCGGGGCGTGATCCGAGGGCACGGGCGGACCCTTGCGCGCCTGGCGGTCGATCTCGGCGTCAACCAGCCGTCCGGCGACGTCAGATCCGGCCAGGAGGAGGTCGATGCGCATCCCGAAGTTCTTGTGGAACATGCCCGCCCGGTAATCCCACCAGGTGAAGCGGCCGGGCTCGTCGTGGCGGGCGCGATAGGTGTCGGTCAGCCCGCGGTCGATCAGTGCGCGGACGGCCGCCCGCTCGGGCTCGCTGACGTGGGTGCCGCCGTGCGCGGCGTCTGGATCCCAGACGTCCTTATCTGTCGGGGCGACGTTGAAGTCCCCCCCGACCAGGAGCTGGTTGCCGCGTCCCGCAGCGCGCTCGTCGTCCAGGTAGCGACCGAGCCGCTCGAACCACTTGAGCTTGCCCTCGTAGAACGGGGAGCCAACGACCCGGCCGTTGGGGGCGTAGACCGTGACGATCCGGAGCCCGTCGACGGTCGCCGCCAGCATCCGGGCCTCATCGAACGGGTCGAAGTCGTCCTCGCTGCCGGCGGTTCCGCCCGGGCCGGAATCGCGCACGGGACCGTCGCCGAAGTTCGTGACGATGTCGTCGACCTTCAGGCCGTCACGGGCCGCGATGGCCACGCCGTTCCAGCGTCCCTCGCCGTGATGCAGGAGCTGGTAGCCGGCCATCCCGAACGCCATGACCGGCGCGTCCGCGTCGCCGAGCTTCGTCTCCTGCATCAGCAGGATGTCCGGCGCGGCGCGCTGGAGCCAGTTCTCCACGGCCTCCTGACGGGCCTTGAGGGAGTTGACGTTCCAGGTCGCGATGCGCATCAGCCGCCCATTCGATCAGTACCGGCGGCCGCGCTGGCGTCCAAGGTCGAACGTGGCCGTGTCGGCGACGGCCATGACGGCCATCGTGCCGGCCTGGACCGGGTCGGAGACGACGAGGTCCACGTGTTCGGTGATGGAGCCGACCATGTTCAGCGCGATGATCGGGATGCCGACCGCGCGCAGCTCGTCGGCAGCCGTACTGATGTCGCCGCCCATGATCGATCCGGCCAGGACGAGCAGCCGCGCGCGCGGCAAGTCGGCCACGGCGCGAACGGCGGCCGCGATGGCCGGCTCACCCACGAGCGGGATCGTGTCGACCGAGATGCGCTCGCCGCGGAGGTTGTGCCGATCCGCCTCGCTGACGGCGCCGAGCGCCACCTGCGCCACTTGGGCGCCCCCGCCCACGACGATGATCCGCTTCCCGAAGACCGAGCCCAGGGACTGCGTCCGATGGATCGTCCGGACCTCGTCGATGGCGTCGAGGGCCGCGACCAGCGCGTCCTCGGTGACGCCCTCCACCTCCAGCTCGATCTCGACGAGCGGGGGATCCCCCTCGATCGGGCGCACGGTGGCCAGCGTCCGGATCCGGCCACCGATCGCGGCGGTCGTCGCGGCGATCGCGGAGATGGCCTCGACCCCGTCGATGGTGTCGAACCGGATCGCGGCGGTCTGGACCGCCGGTGTTCGCGGCATGCCCGGCGAAGCCCCGCTCAGAAGAGCGAGCCGCGACCGGCCGCCCCGGGTCGTAGATCACCGACGGTCATGGTCTCGGGTTCCATGCTGCCGGTCGGATCGTGCTCTTCGAATGCCAGGCCCAGCGCCGCGAAGGCCTCGCGGGTCGCCACCGCGTCGGACGTCGTGAGCATGAGCGCGCCGTCGGTGTCCTCCGCGACACCGACGATGCCGGTGATGTTCACGCCGCGTTCGCCGAGCGCGGTCGCGACGCGCGCGAGCGATCCGGGCGCATCCGTGAGCTGGACCGTGAACCAGACCTCCACGCGGGTACCTCCTGTCATGTCGGTCGATGGTACCCGGTCGCCGCGCTACGCTGGCCCGATGCCAGCACCCCTTGGCCGGACGCCGACCCGGAAGATGCCCGACATCCAGGTGTTCGGGACGGACGATTCGCCCGCCACTCGGGCGGCGCAGCGGTTCTTCCGCGAGCGTCGGATCGTGGTTCGCTACTCCGACCTTCGGAAACGGCCGATCGCGCCCGGTGAGCTGCGCCGGTTCGTCGAGCGCCTCGGCGCGCGCGCCTTGCTCGACGAGACGTCGAAGGCGTACCGGGACGCCGGTCTGGGCTACCTGACGATGACCGATCCAGAGATCGTGGAGCGCCTCCTGGCGGACCCCGGACTGTTGCGCGTTCCGCTCGTCCGCCACGCGAACCAGGTCACGGCCGGCAAGGCCGAAGCGACGTGGGCGGACTGGCTCAGACGTCCGGCCGGGAGCGTCGCCAAGCGCTGAGCGCGAGGATCAGCCCAGCGACGACGCAGACCGCGCCGACGGCGGCCCAGAACGGGTCGTCGGTCATGAAGCTCGAGCTGCGGAGCAGGCCGAGACCCTGGCCCATCCAGATCAGCCCGAGCACAGCGAGCGACGCGGCCGTGATCAGCAGCCCGCGCATCGACACCTCGGCGTCATGCCCACGGTGGCATCCTACCGGCATGACCGCACGAGCCGAGGACGACAAGCGAGCAGGCCGGCGTCGCAGCGGACGCGTGACGGTCCGGCCCGACGCCCCTGGGCCGGCCGTGCGACGAGCCGGCCGAACCGAGGACGAGGCACTCCTGCGGCGGCCGCCGAGTCGGCCGGAGTTCCTGGACTCCGATCCCTGGCGCTCCCTCCGGATCCTGTCGGAGTTCGTCGAAGGGTTCGATGCCCTCGCGGCCGTGGGGCCGGCCGTCAGCGTCTTCGGCTCCGCTCGGACCAAGGAGAACCACCGCTACTACAAGTTGGCCCGGGAGCTCGGCACGATGCTGGCGCAGCAGGGCTACGCGGTCATCACCGGCGGGGGACCGGGGATCATGGCGGCCGCCAACCGCGGCGCCCAGGAGGGTGGTGGCCTGTCGGTCGGCTGCAACATCGAGCTGCCGATGGAGCAGGGACTCAACCCGTATGTCGACCTCGGCGTCGAGTTTCGCTACTTCTTCGCGCGCAAGGTCATGTTCGTGAAGTACGCCGATGCCTTCGTGATCTTTCCGGGAGGCTACGGGACGCTCGATGAGCTGTTCGAGGCGCTGACGCTGATCCAGACCAAGAAGGTGCAGGACTTCCCGGTGATCCTGATGGGCGTCGAGTACTGGACGGGCATGATCGAGTGGATCCGCGCGTCGCTGCTTGCGGAAGCGGCGATCAACGCCGCCGACGTCGACCTGCTGCGGCTCACCGACGACCCGGCCGAGGCGTGCGACATCATCAACGCCTATACGGTCCAGCGCCGCAGCCAGGCCGAGGCGACGGCTGAGTCGACCAAGCCGATCCAGCCGGCCGAGGTCGAAGAGCCGGCACGACCGGACCAGGCCGAGAGCTAGACGGCCGGTAACGCGACCTCGATCCGATCGTCGACGATGCGGACCGGAAAGTAGCGGAACCGGCGGACGCGCGTCAGGCGCCGAGCCTCTGCTTTGGTGCCCGGCGGATCCACCTTGGGATCCCGTCCGGCCGGCGACCAGGTCGGATGGTAGACCCCGTCCGGATCGAGTCCGCCGGTGGTCGGCATCTGCGCGGGGTCGCCGCTTTCGAGGTCGAACCGTCCCTCGTGCAGTGGGCACTGGATGACGCAGCCATCGAGGATGCCGATCGACAGCGGCGCCGACATATGCGGGCAGCGGTCCTCGGTGGCGAAGACGCCCCGATCCGTGTGGACGAGGAGTACGTCCAGGTCGCCGCGGCTCACACGCCGCATGGAGCCCACGGGCAAGTCGTCCACGCCCAGCACCGAGTGAAATGGCGCATCGGCCGTCCCGGCGGCCTGCAGCCGCGGTCGGAACGGGGCGGGCGTCATGGTCATGGCCGCAATGCTACCCGCGAAACGGTACGACGACCCCAGGGAGATCACCGCCGGGGTCGTCGAGCGAGGAAGAGCGGGGTCAGTCGGCGGGCGTACCCGTCGGCTTGAGCGACCGGCCGCCGTCGGCGCCGGACTTCTCGATGGCCGCTGGGACGCGGTCGTCGTCACGCAGCGGATGTTCGATCATGAACGCCGCGGCGATGCCCGAGATGATCGCGGCTCCCACGCCGATCCAGAAGGTCTGGGCGACCGCCAGGCTGAAGGCCTGGTGGATACCCGCGACGATATTTCCGATGAAAGGCTCCACGGCGCCTCTGAACGCTTCCGGGATGCCGG
>JARDZW010000060.1 GCA_029240655.1 Chloroflexota bacterium | reverse complement strand
GTCCATGATGACGCCGCCCTTGAGCATCTGGGCGAGACCCTTCTTGGTCGCCCAGGTCGACGTTTCGACGGTCATGGTGGGCTGTGATTCCTCAAGGTTTGTGCGTTCGGATCGCCGGCCGGGTCTGGCCCCGGGGTCGTCGCCCGATCGAGTCGGCCGAGTCCCTCACGCGGTTGCGATTATCGCACGCGTTTCCGCAGCGCCAAGAGCGCGGATCATGCCCCGAGCACTGGACCCTGATGGACCCCCTCGAGTGCTGGCATTCCGGGGCCGATGCGGCACGTTGTCCGCATGCAACGCAATCGCCCAGATCACGGGTACCAGGACCATCTGCGCGTGCAACGATCGCGCGACCGCCGGGCATCGGCGCACGGATCAGGCGAACTCGCGCCGATCGAGGAGGGGAAATGCGTCGAACCTTTGTAGTCCTGATCGTCGGGATGTTGCTGGCGGTCGGCTCATCGACCGCGTTGGCGGCGACCCAGCAGGTCACCATTCGCGCGCTCATCGCGGAAGCCGGCTGGGAGTCATTCGACGAAGATTCCGGCACTGGCGAGTCGGGGTACGTCCAGTTCGCCGCCGCCGAGGGCACGACCACGGTGTTCCTCTCCATGTCGAAGGGCGAGCTGATCCTATGCGACGGCGGCGACACGCCCGACGACCCCTTCGATGACTTCTATGGTTTCCTCGGAACCGAGACGGCCGGCCAGGGGCCGGCGAAGCTCGTGCTTGGGCGGTCATACAGCTCTGCCGTTGCCTCGGGCACCGTGACGGTCGCCGTGCACACCTTCAACGAATGTACCGGTGGCGAGGGCGCGACCACGACGAGGACCATCAAAGTCTCGCTGGACCACAACGGCATCGGCCCGGTGATGGCTCAGAAGCTCCGCTCGACGATCGCGATCCCGAAGGTGCTGCGGTCCAAGACCCTGATCCGCTCGGACTCGCGCGAATCGGCCGGCACGATGAAGGTCGGCAGCCGAACGCTCCAGGGTGGCGGCGTGATCGGCAAGCTATCGATGCGCGGGACGCTGACCGTGCGATGAGCCGATGCCCGTCCGCATGAGGTCCTAGCGGCGTTCGTCTGAGGGGTCGTACTCGATCGAGTACGGGTCGTTCTTGGGGTCGTCGCCGTACATGTCGCGGCGATCGGCGATGACGGGGCCGCCGCCGCCGAACAGGCCCGCGATCGCCGCGTACATCCCAACGACCGCTCGCTTCGCCCATCTCCAGATCGTCTTCACGATGTACCTCGGCTCAGCGCGAGACCGTACGGACGACCCCTGACATCAGCTTCGTGGCGCGACGCGCGGACTTTGGCGACAGCCGTGACACCGCGTCGACGAGCTCCAGGACATCATCGTCGTCGAGGCCGCCGAGCAGGTCGAACAGCCGCAGGATCGTGGCGTCCGGCACCCGGTCCAAGAGCTGCAGCGAGCGTTCGAGCTCTCGGGGGTCCAGCTGTGGGATGAGCCCGACCGCGCGATCGAACAGACGCACGAAGACGACGAACGACGCGAGCCAGTCTCGAAGGTCGGCCAGCTCACCGTCGTCGGGATTCGCGGCGGCGGCCGCGCTGGCCTCGCGGGCCTTCTGCTCGAGCACGGCGACGATGGGGTCGCCTTCGCGCACCTTGCGTTCGGCGATGACCCGGCCGAACCACTGGAAATGATCGCCGACCGCGAGGTAGGCGACGCCCGCCGGTCCGCGGCGACCAACTCGTCGAGGCTCGGGCACGCGCTCGACGATGCCCCACGACTCGGCCTCCGCCAGCGCCAGGCTGGCAGCTCGGTGGCTGAGGCCCAGGGCCTCGCGGACCTCGCGCTCGGTCAATGGCGCCTGGCGGGCCATGAGGTAGGCCTGCACGCGCGCGATGGCCGGGGTCACGCCCCACGCCGCGCCCATCTCGCCCCAGGCTTCGGCGAGCTCCAGGCGGATCGTCTCCGCGGTCGTCGGGGCGGCGCGGTACGCCGGCGTGGGGGTCCCGGCGCCAGGCGCGCGGGCACCGCCGTTCGTTTCGTGTGACTTGACGGTAGCGAGTTTCGCGTTCATAACTTGCTATGTGAGGGTAGCACGACCGTCCCCGGAGATCGGGTGAACTCGCGAGCACGCCGACGGGGAGCGATCCTCGCGGCCCCGATCGCCGTGCTGGCGGGGGGATGTCGCGGCGCTACCGCTCATCCAGGGCGCGAGGATGCCAGGCGACCTTTCTTGCCCGTCGATCGTCCCGCGGTCGCTCGTGCTCGGACTGCTACTCAGCCTGTCGGCCATGCTGGCACTGATCGCGGCCGTTCGCGACTCCCGCCCGCTGTTCGTCGCCGCGGGCGTGCTAGCCCTGTTCCACTCGTTCATCGCCTTCAGCGGGGTCACGCTGGGGTTCGTCCTCCCCGCGCTGCTGCTCATCATGCTCGGGGTCAGCGCGGGATCGGCGGAGCCAGGATTGCCCGTTGCCCGCCGCGAACGGATCGGCGGTGTCCTTGTCGTGGGCCTCGCGTTTGCGGCGCTCGCGACCCGTGGATCTCGCGGCCGGATCGTCGGCGGTCGGCCGGCTAGCGATCCTGGACGGCGGCCAGGGCGGCCGACATAGCCACGAACAGCGGGTCGTCCGGATCGAGTTCCGTCTCGCAGGTCGCGATCCGCTCCGTGCCGCCGGGCGTCCCGAATTCGTAGATGAACTCCTGGCCGTCGAAGGCGACGGGGCACTCCCCGGTGAACGGCCGCGCTCGGATGGCTTCGAAATCGGCGGTGTTCACAGCCGCGCCGAGCGCGGTGAGGGCGTTTGGATCGAGTGCACCGAGCTCCGCCGCCACCGGCGCTATCTGGTGGACGCGCCCGTTGCGTTCGATGACGGTCGTGCCGCCACAGGCGCCTTCGGGGCATTCACCGCCGTGGACGGTGACCGTGACGAGGGGTCCCGGGGTTGGCACCAGCGAGGCCACCGACGGGATCGACTGACATGCCGCCACCGCGGCGGCCACGACCCCGAGGAGGACGACCGCCCGGATTCGATGGGGGTTCGACATGGCCGCGGGACGGCCTCGCGCGGGCTGCGGTTCCATCGTGTGTTGGCTGGGAGCCATCGATCCGAGTATCAAGCCGCCCGATGACTCACGGCGATCGGGTCCCTGCACCGTCGCTGGTAGCTGAGAGCCATCGAAACCACCACTGCGGGCCGCATCCGCGCATCGCGCACGCCTGGTCCCGAAATCGATGGCCCTCCGCGATCAGGTGGCTCGGGCTCCACATGCGCGGCCGCCGGCGATGGTCCGCCGCCTATCATCCCCGCATGCCCGTCCTGCGCACTCGGCTCGACCCCGCGGCGGCCGAGACGCGCGCGAACCACGATGCGATGGCGGTCCTCGTCGACGATCTTCGGGAGCGCCAGGAGGCGGTCGCGGGCCGCGGCGCCGGCGGCGACGAGCGGTCCATCGAGCGCCATCGCGAACGCGGCAAGCTCCCGGTGCGCGAGCGGATCGATCGTCTCCTGGACCCGGGCAGCCCGTTCCTGGAACTGAGCCCGCTGGCCGCGACCGGCCTGTACGACGACGACGCCCCGGGCGCCGGCATCGTCACAGGCATCGGCCGCGTCGAGGGCACGACCTGCGTCATCGTCGCGAATGACGCGACCGTCAAAGGCGGCACGTATTACCCGATGACGGTCAAGAAGCACCTGCGCGCGCAGGAGGTCGCGCTCGAGAACCAGCTGCCGTGCATCTACCTCGTCGACAGCGGTGGCGCCTTCCTGCCCCTGCAGGCCGACGTGTTCCCGGATCGCGACCACTTCGGGCGGATCTTCTACAACCAGGCCCGCATGTCGGCCGCCGCCATCCCGCAAGTCGCCCTGGTCATGGGCAGTTGCACGGCCGGTGGCGCCTACGTCCCGGCGATGAGCGACGAGACCGTCATCGTCAAAGGCACGGGCACGATCTTCCTGGGCGGCCCGCCACTGGTGAAGGCCGCGACCGGTGAGGACGTGTCGGCGGAGGATCTCGGAGGCGCGGAGGTCCACACGCGCAAATCGGGCGTCGCGGACCACGCGGCGCTCGACGACGAGCACGCGCTCGCGCTCGGCCGATCGATCGTCGCGAACCTCAACCGCAAGGCACCGGCGCCGCCGTGGGATCGGCGCGCTCCGGAAGCCCCGGCCGTCGACGCGGCCGGCGCGGCCGGCCTCTACGGCGCGGTGTCAGCGGACCCCCGTCGACCCGTACCCGTACGCGAGATCATCGCCCGCCTGATCGACGGGTCGCGATTCCACGAGTTCAAACCGCTCTATGGCGAGACCCTGGTCACCGGGTTCGCGCACATCGATGGCTACCCCGTCGGGATCATCGCCAACGACGGCATCCTGTTCAGCCAGTCGGCGCTCAAGGGCGCCCATTTCATCGAGCTCGCTTGTCAGCGGCGCATTCCGCTCGTCTTCCTCCAGAACATCACGGGCTTCATGGTCGGGCGCGAGTACGAGGAGGCAGGCATCGCCAAGGACGGAGCGAAGCTCGTCATGGCCGTCGCCAACGCCGAGGTCCCCAAGTTCACCGTGCTCATCGGTGGCAGCTTCGGGGCTGGGAACTACGCGATGGCCGGCCGCGCCTACCAGCCGCGGTTCCTGTGGACCTGGCCGAACGCCCGGATCTCCGTGATGGGCGGGCAGCAGGCGGCTCGCGTCCTGTCCACGGTCCGTGGCGGATTCCAGGACGACACCGAACGCGACGCCTTCGAGGCGCCGATCCTCGAGATGTACGAACGCGAGGGGTCGCCGTATTTCGCGACGGCCCGGCTCTGGGACGATGGGGTCATCGACCCGCTCGCTACGCGGCGTGTCCTCGCGCTGGGCATCGAGGCGTCCCTCCACGCCCCGATCCCCGAGACGAGGTTCGGCGTCTTCCGGATGTAGCTCACGCCAGGGAGGCCACGATGCTGAAGTTATGGAGCGAGGTCCCGTCGGCTCGTGTCCGCGAGGTGATCGCTGATCTGGCCACGTGGATCTGGGTGTCGTTCTGGGTCGTCCTCGGCGCCAAGGTCCACGAGGTCATCTCGTCGTTTGCCGAAGCCGGCCGCGTCCTTCAGGCGGGCGGCGCCAACATCCAGGGCGCGGGCGCGGCATTGGGCGGCGCGCTCGATGACGTCCCGCTCGTCGGTCCGGGGATCGGCGACCTCACGACCGGCGCTTTCGGTTCGGTCAGCGAGCCGTTCATCTATGTGGGCCAAGAGCTCGAGTCGTTGCTCATCCTGATCGCGCGGCTCCTGGCCCTGCTCGTGGTCGGAGTCATGGTGGTCCCGTGGCTGAGCCGCTATCTCCCCTGGCGGGCGGCGCGCCTGGCGAACGTCCGCGCGGCGCACAAGGCGATCCGGCGCGGGGATATGACCGAAGTCGCGATGGAACGAGCGCTGGCGACAAGAGCCCTCTACCGCCTGCCATACCCGGAGCTGCTCGAACACACATCCGATCCGTTCGGCGACTTCGCGGCCGGCCGATACCAGGAGCTGGCCAGGGCCGAGCTGGAGAGCGTCGGGTTGCGCTGACCGGCGCTAGCCCGGTGGGATCTCCTCGGTGATGTCGCGGAAGTCGTAGATGTGGTCGTTGTCCGGCCACGTGTAGCTGCGGTTCGGCAGGAGGTCGATGTCCTGTCCGAATACGGACCCGAACAGAAACCGGAAGGTGTTCACGGACGTGATGTCCTGCGGCACCACGGCGTCGACGCCCGGCAGGTACATCGCGTTCAGGTTCCCGTAGCGGAGGGCGAAGTAGCGCGGATCGGCCCCGACGCAGTCGACGCTGCGACACGCGAGCGGACCCTCGTCGCCCTGGATGATGATGATCGGATCCGTGTCGTCTCCCCCGGCGGTCAACGTGTCGACCAGCTCCTTGATCCGGCGGTTCAGGAACCGCAGCTGCCCGTCATAGAGGCCAGGCTCGTCCATGTCGCGGACCTCCTCCTCCGTGTAGCGCGTGCCGTCCGCACGGAAGACGTAGGGGTCGTGGGGCAGGAGGATGTGCGCAAAGACGAACTTGGGCCCTGGCGCGGACGCCAGGCGCTTGACCTGCCGCAACTGGAAGAGCGCGAGATCGCCGTGGCGCTCGAAGAACGTCCTGGTCGCGGCCTGGTCGCCGCGGGCCCGCTCGATCGCGGGGAGCACCGTGGTATCACGGAGGACCGACTCGAACTCGCTCGTGACCCCGGACGTGATGTTCTCGTCGGCTTGGGCATTGGTCGCAGTGGGTCCGAACCACGAGCCCAGGTGGAAGTAGCGATACCCGAGCGCCTGGAACGCCTTCCCGACCTGGTGGCCCTGGAGCATCGACTGAGCGGGGGTCCGATCGCCCGAGACCCGACCGATCGTCTCGGTCAGGTGGTCCAGGTAGGTCATGTTGAGCGTCGCGGCGAGCGAGAAGTCCGTGGCGCGATAGTTCGCGTGGCTGTCTGCCACGACCTGGAAGCCGCGGGTCGCCAGCCAGCCGTACAGGTCGTTGTCCGTGATCCCGAACGCCGTCTCGAGCGAATTCGCGGACCCGTAGCGATCGAAGACGAAGTAGTAGACGTCACGCGTCGGCGGGGGAACGCCCGATGCCGTGAGCCCGGCCTCGACGGCGGCCACGGGTCGCGCCCCGCGCCAGACCTCGTAGGGGACGATGGAGATGAGCGTGAATGCCACCAGGACCGCCGCGAAGATGTTCAGGAGCGCCGTGACCGTCGGAAGGGAACGGCGCGCGAACACGGCATAGGTTACGGCGCCGGCAAGAGCAAACAGCCACAGGCCGAGTTGTGTGCGTTCCCCCAGCCCGGCCTCAGCGAGCCCTGGCGCGGCATGGCCGAATCCATACCAGGCGATCAGGATCGCGGAGGCGACCACGGCTCCCCGGCGAAAGCTGCGCAGGAGGATCGTCGCGCCGGCACAGAACACGATGGACTGGACGATCGCAACCGCGAGCGGGTCGCCCACGTCCACGAGGAGCACGGCCGCGAGGTTCTCGGAATAGAGGAACAAGACCGCGTACGCCGCGAACAGGAACGGGTGCACCGGGTATTGCGAGATCGGCGGCAGGCGGCGTTCAGCGCGGTCGGTCATGCGTGGCGGTGACTCCGTTGGCTCGAGTGCGGAGCGGGAGTCCGGAGTGTAGGTTCGATCCCGGCGCAACGTTGGCGATCCCGAACGACGTCGTCCGGTAGCATCCGCGCATGCCCAGTGTCGCCCGGTTCTCGATCGCACCCGTCCGCAGCCTCGGGCTGGAACACCCGACCGAGATCGACGTGACCGAGCGCGGCGTCGTCGAGGATCGCCGCTTCTACCTGACGGACGACTCGAACCGCCTCGTCGACCGCATCGTCGTCGGACGGCTGGTCGTCGTTTCCGCCCACACCGACCCCGACGCGACGACCCTGCGGATGACCTTCCCGGACGGGACCGTCATCGAGGACGAGGTCCAGCTCGGCGACCCAGTCGAGACGCACATCCACGGACGGACCGGAGTCGGGCACGTGGTCATCGGGCCGTGGGCCGACGCCTTGGCACCCATCGCCGGCCGGCCGATCGTCGTCGTCCGCTGCGATCGACCCGGTGGCACGCGTGCTGGCAATCCGACCAGCATCATCTCGGACGGATCGCTTCGGGAGCTGGCCGCGAACGCCGGCGTCGACGAGGTCGACCCGCGTCGATTCCGCATGCTGATCGACCTCGAAGGCGCCCGGGCGCATGAGGAGGACAGCTGGATCGGCGGACTGATCGCCATCGGTGACGCGGTGCTACGCGTGACGAAGCCCGACGCCCGCTGCGCGATCACGACGCAGGACCCGGACACTGGTGAGCGTGACCTCGACACCTTGCGCACGATCATCAGCTACCGCGGCCTGCGCGATGGCAAGCACGCGGATTTCGGGGTGCTGGCGGACGTCGAACAGCCCGGTCGGATGCGCCTGGGCGACGAGGTCAGAGTCGTGGAGTGGCCGGCGGAGTCGACGGTGGCGGGAGCGGCAGCGGCGCGCTGATCCGCCGCAGGATCACGACCCAGGCCGCCGCCCCGATAGCGACGAGCGGAGCGACCTGCACCGCCGCGATCACCCCGGTCCGCAGGAACGGAGCCGCGACGTCGATCTGCGCGCCGTACCAGGAATCGACCCAGGAATCGAACAGCCAGCCCCAGATGATGAACGATGCCGTAGCCGCGACCGGGCCGCCGATGGCGAGCGCGACCCCGACCACGAACGCGTCGATCTTCGAGCCCAGCGCGGCCGGGGCAAGACCTGCCCCGAGGAGCGCGATCCCGAAGAGACCCGATCCGAGCGCGATCATCGCGACCGGGGTCGTCAAGGCAGGCGGCAGCGCATCGAGCGGACTCGTCGCGAAGGCGGCCGCCACGACGGCGATCGGCAGGTAGATCGCGGCCGCCAACAGCGCCCCGCGCCGTGCGGCGCGGATCCTGAGAAGTCGACCCCCGCTCGGGTCTGGCTGCCAGTTCGCCGACCATGGATTCGATGGACCCATGGCGGCAGGGTAGACCTCTCTGGCTCCGTCCGGAAGTCAGCCCCGAGCCCGCCGGTGCCTGCGCGCGCCGGTACGATGACGCGGTGAGTCCCGCCATCCGCCTCGAGCGCAGCGGTCCCGCGGATACCGTCGCCCGAGTCACGCTCGCACGACCGGAGCTGCACAACGCCTTTGATGCATCTGTCATCGCCGAGCTGCGTACGACCTTCGCGTCGCTTGCCCGTGAGGAACCCGCGACCCTTCGAGCCGTGATCCTCGCCGGCGACGGCCCCTCGTTCTGTGCTGGCGCCGACATCGCCTGGATGCGGGCGGCGATGGCGCTCGATGTCGAGGGCAACGAGCAGGACGCCATGGCGATGGCCGATATGTTCGAGACCATCGACACCTTGCCGGTGCCGCTCATCGTCCGTGTGCAGGGCGCCGCACTCGGGGGCGGGATGGGCCTGTGTGCGGTCGGCGATCTCGTCGTGGCCGAGAGCGGTGCCCGGTTCGGATTCACCGAGACGCGCCTGGGGATCCTGCCGGCCGTCATCGGACCGTTCGTGATCGCGAAGATCGGCGAGACGCACGCCCGAGCGCTATTCCCGGGCGGCCGCCGGTTCGACGCAGTGCGGGCCCAAAGGATCGGGCTCGTCCACGAGATCGTCGAGGGCGACGACGCACTCGACGCCGCCGTGGATGCTGCGGTGGCCGATGTGCTGGCCGCAGGCCCGACCGCCGCCCGCGCGGCCAAGGCGATCGTCCGCGAAGTGCGCGGCCTGGGTCATGGCTCGTCCAAGTGGCACACGGCCCGCGTTATCGCCCGCCAGCGGGTGAGCGCCGAAGCGCGCGAGGGTTTCGCGGCCTTCGACGAGAAGCGCAAACCCGCCTGGGCCCCGGATCCCGACAGCGGGGCCGATTGAGAGCCTCGCCGACGCCGTGCGCGAGCTGTGACCGCACCCGGTTCACGGTCGCATCCTCGTCTTCATCGGCGCGCAGCAACTCTCGGCGCCGATCGCCACGATCCTCGCGACCTGGATCATCGCCCTCGTCGCCGGGTGGTGATCACCCCAGCGACGCACGCGGCCTCGTGGCCAAACCGTCACTCGGGGACGCTTATGGCCGATGGATGGCCGATCCAGGCCCGATTCGAGGCGGAATCGCGACGTAGTCGTCGCCGCGTGTAGGTCTCGCCAAGATCGGGCGGTTGATCAGCCGTAGTCGTCCCCGGATGTCGATCCTGGCGAAGATGCGTCTCGACTCCGGTTCGCGCCGCAACGTCAGCCGACGATGGCGAAGGCCCGCACCGGGAACGTGGCCATCCCGACGATGCGCGGAGGCACGGCGAAGAAGCGCCAGCCCGCGGGCGGGAGTTCGCCTAGACCGGTCAGGTGCTCGACGAGCGGGATGCCGGCGCGCAGGATCGCAGTGTGGGCCGGTCGGGTCGGATCGGTCAGCGAGTCCACATTGAGGGAGTCGATGCCGATCAGCGCAGCCCCCGAGCTCACGAGCCACTCGGCGGCCGCGCCGGTCAGGAACGGGTTGTCGCTGAGGTAGGCCGGGGTCCCCCAATGCTCGTCCCAGCCGGTGGCAACGAGGACGGCTCGCCCGCGGACATCGACGCCCGCGAAGGCGTCTGGCCCGATGGCACGCTCGGTCGCGCCACGGCAGTCGACCAGAACGCCGTCGACGTCCACGACACGCTCCAGCTCCAAGCCGGCGAGGTCCTGGCCATCGGGGAATCGATGGGCCGGCGTATCGATGTACGTCCCGGTGTTTGCCACGAGATCGATCCGACCGATCTCGAACGTCGTGCCGGGCGCGTACCTGGCGGTGGATGCCTCATGTGTCAGGAACGTCGAGATCGACGGTGCCGGGATCCCCGGATGGGTCGTCATCCCGTCGACGATCTCGTGACTCAGATCCACGATGCGGCGGTTGGACTCAGCAGCCAATACCCGATCCTCCCCTGTCGAAACCGAAATCACCCAACCATCCGAGCGTAGCACCGCCACGTCAGTGCGCCGGTAGTCGACTGGAACACCGCGAAGTGCGACAATCGCGACACGATGAGCGAGGAACTGAGCCCGAGCGAGGTCGCGCGGCGGCTTGGGACGTCGACGCGGTCGGTTCAGCGCTGGATCGCCAGTGGTGCCATGCCTGCGAGGCGGGTTGGTGGTCGCTGGCGTGTCGCGTTTGACGCGATTGGCGCATCCGAGACACCCGCGGTCGTCACTGGCACGACCAAAGACCGACCCATCGGGGTCCTGTTCATCGCCAACCGAGGCGAGATCGCGACACGGATCACCCGGACCTGCGATCGACTTGGCATCCGAGCCGTTGCTCCGCCGACCGAGGGTCCGGACGCCATCGACCTCCTTGACGCCGAAGCCGTGATCGCCGCCGCACGCGATGCAGATGCCGACGCGCTCCACCCTGGCTTTGGCTTCCTCGCCGAGAACGCCGACTTCGCCGAGCGCGTGATCGACGCCGGGATCCGCTGGGTCGGGCCACCACCGGAAGCCATCCGGGCCATGGGCGACAAGGCGGCCAGTCGCAAGCTCGCGGCGGGCCTCGGCATCACCGTGCCCGCCGGCTACGACGATGACGACCAGTCGGACGCGGCGCTCGTCAAGGCGGCTGATCGTATCGGCTATCCCTTGCTGGTCAAGCCGGCGGCCGGCGGCGGTGGCAAGGGCATGCGCACGGTCCGATTCGCCGACCGCCTCCCGATGGACCTCGCCGCCGCCCGACGCGAGGCCCAAGCCGCCTTCAACGACGACCGGCTCATCCTCGAGCGCCTCCTGGAGGGCGCCCGACACGTCGAGATCCAGGTCCTGTTCGACGGCCTTGGCATCGGCGTCCACCTCGGGGAGCGCGACTGTTCGATCCAACGGCGCCACCAGAAGGTAGTCGAGGAGGCGCCCTCACCGGCGGTCGATGCCGCTCTACGCCGCGCGATGGGCGAAGCGGCACTCGCGCTGGCGAGTGCCGTCGCCTACGTGAGCGCGGGGACCTGCGAGTTCCTCCTGGACGATCGGGGCACGTTCACGTTCCTCGAGATGAACACGAGGCTCCAGGTGGAGCACCCGGTCACCGAGCTCACGACCGGCCGGGACCTCGTCGCCGACCAGCTCCGCATCGCCGCGGGCGAAACGCTGGGGTTCTCGCAGGCGGACGTGGACCTGGATGGCCATGCGATCGAGGTCCGCCTCTATGCTGAGGATGCCGAGCACGGGTTCCTGCCCGCGACCGGGCGCATCGAGCGCCTTCGATGGCCGTCCGGGGAGGGTCTCCGGGTCGATGCCGGCGTCGCGGAGGGCGACGAGGTCGGTGGCCGCTTCGATCCGATGCTCGCCAAGATCATCGCGCGCGGGCACGACCGGGCAGAGGCGCTGGACCGGCTGACGCGGGCGCTGGACCAGACCGTCGTGCTGGGCCTGACCACGAACCTGCGGTTCCTGCGCTGGCTGGTCCGCGAGCCGGTGGTTCGCGACGGGGAGGCCCGCACCGACGTGCTGGACCGCATCTGGCCGCCGGACGACTGGACGCAGCGTGCACGGATCCCGGACGCGGTCTGGTCGACCGCCGCGCGCGCCCTTCTCGCCGAGGACGACCGCGGAGCCGCCACGACCGCGGCACCCCGACAGGATGGCTTCAGGCTCAATGCGGCCCCGGCGATCCGCCTCGTCAGCGACGACGAGACCAGGACCGTTCGACTCTCCCCGGGCAGCGTCCGGACGAGGGCCGAGATCGTGCGGGCCGGCGACACCGTCCACCTCGACTTCGCCGGTCGCAGCACCGCGTTCCGTGTCGCCCCGCCCCCGGACGTGGATCGCGCAGCGAGCGCTGCGGCGGCTCATGCCGGTGGCCGCACGGAGCTGGTCGCCCCGATGCCCGGTCAGGTCCTCAGGATCCACGTCGCCGTCGGCTCATCGGTCAACACGGACGACCCGATCGTGACACTGGAAGCCATGAAGATGGAGCACGTCGTCGGGTCGCCACGCCCAGGGCACGTGACCGCCATCTCCGTCGGCGAAGGGGATCAAGTCACGCGGGGCGACGTCCTTGGAGTGGTCGACGACGCCGGACCGTAACGCTGCCGTTGCGGGCCCCGACTACCTTCGAGACTGATCAGGCAGGGCGAGCCAGAGGGCGAACCAGTGACGACAGCCGCGACCCGGACGGTCCAACCTGCCGAGAAGCTCGAGGAGAACGCCGGGTTCGGCGATATCGTCCGGGACATCGCCCGGGGCGGGATCACCGGCCTGATCGTCGGGCTCGTCGGGGTTGGCATCGGCGGCCGGATCGTCATGCGGCTCGCGGCGCTGATCGTCCCCGAATCGGCCGGAGACTTCACGGAGAACGGCTTCCGGATCGGCGACATCACGCCCGGCGGAAGCCTCGGCCTCGTGGTCTTCGGTCTGTTCGCCGGCGCGGGCGTGGCGACGATCTGGGTCATCGTCTCGCCATGGATCCCGGGGGTCGGCATTCGGCGAGCGTCCCTGACGATGCTGGTCGCTATCGGACTTGGCGCGTTCGCCCTCATCGACGAGGGAAATCGGGACTTCTTCATCCTCCGCAACCATCCCGGGGTGAGCGTCGTGCTGATCTCGCTCATCGCCGTCATCGGGCTCCTGTTCGCCCTGGTCGATGACGCGCTGGACCGTCGATTACCTGCCGCCACCGGACCGTGGTACGGCGCCTACCTGCTCCTGACGACGGTCGGCCTCGGGCTGGCCATGATCGTCCTGGTTGGATTCCTCACAGCTCCGGAGATGGTGACGGTGGTGATGGGGGTCGCGCTGCTGGTCGTGGGCCTCGCCACACTCGGCACATGGGTATGCCGCATGCGCGGCCGCACTGCACCGAGGTGGCTGTCCGTGGTCGGCCACGGCGCCCTCGTCGCCGCCGTCGTCCTTGGCTGTGCGCGTACCCTCCCGGACCTCGTTCAGACGCTCGGGCTGGCGTGAGGCGTCCACCGGCGCTCGCGGGCCTCCCCGCGAACGCGGTACGCTGGGCCTATGGCCAAGGACAAGTCGAGCAAAGCTCATTACAAGATGCGGAAAGCGGACAAGGTCCAGAAGGCGTCCAAGCAGCCGAAGGTGCCCAAGGCACAGAAGGCGTCCAAGCCGCCGAAGGTCTCCGTGGTGACGGCGCCCCCGCTCGTAACGACGCCTCAGGTCGCGACGGCGCCCAAGGTGGCGCCTGAGCCGAAGGTCACGACGGCGCCCAAGGTGGCGACGGCGCCCAACCTGCCCAACACGCGCGAGGCGCTGCTCGACCTCCACCGCGACACGCGCAAGCGCCGGAACAGGGCCAAGCACGGCAGCCCGGAGCACGTCGCGGCGATCGACCTGCTCGGCCAGATCGAAGTCGAGATCGCGCGCATCGAGCGGGCGATGGACCCGCCGCTCGGCTGACCGCATCTCGATGACCCCCGCGCGATGACCGGACGATCGGACGATCGACGCGTCCGGATCTACGAGGTGGGGCCGCGCGACGGCCTTCAGAACGAGTCCACACCGATCTCTGCCGCGGACAAGCTCCGCTTCATCGAGCTCCTCGCCGACGCCGGCTTGCGCGAGATCGAGGCGACCTCGTTCGTCTCGCCGAAGGCCATCCCGCAGCTCTCTGATGCCGACGAGCTCCTTGCTGCCCTGCCGCGTCGCGAGGGTGTTCGCTACCCGGTGCTGGTCCCGAACGAGCGCGGTCTCGCCCGCGCGGAGGCGGCCGGCGTGGACGCGATCGCCGTTTTCACCGCCGCGACCGACGCCTTCGCGGAGAAGAACATCGGGATGACGGTGGAAGAGTCCCTCGCGGCCTTCGCGCCTGTCCTCGCGCGGGCCCGCGAGCTCGGGTGGTGGCGGCGCGCGTATGTGTCGACCGCGTTTGGGTGTCCGTACACGGGACGGGTGAAGCCGCAGACCGCCGTCGATGTCGCGCGACGGCTACTCGATCTCGGCGTCGATGAGATCTGCTTCGGCGACACGATCGGTGTCGGCGTACCGAACCAGGTCGGGGAACTAGTGAACCTCGCGCAAGGGGCGGGCATCCGCGTCAGCCGGCAGGCGTTCCATTTCCACGATACACGCGGCACGGCGTTGGCCAACGTCACAGCGAGTCTGGCCGCAGGAGTTCGGACGTTCGACAGCGCCACGGGCGGGACCGGCGGCTGCCCCTACGCCCCGGGTGCCGCCGGCAACCTCGCGACCGAGGACCTCGTGTACTTCCTCGATGCATCGGGCTGGACGCACGGCGTCGACCTGGACGGCGTTCTCGCGGCGGCCCGATTCATTGCCGACAGGCTCGGCAAGCCGCTCAGCACCAAGGTCGGTCAGGCCGGCGGCTGGGACCATCAGACAGGTCGCGCGACGGGTCGCGAGGCGGAACCTCGCCCATGACCTGGGGCACAGCCACTCGAACCCTCGGAATTTTCGCAACCTTGGCGATCGTCGTGGCCTGTGCACGCCCAAATGCCGACGGCTGGTGGGATGAGGGCACGCATGCCGTCGACGGCTACTGGGTGACCGAGGAACAGCCATGCGAGCCCGCGACCGATAAGGGCTGCACGGCCGCCATCGAAACGGCCACGGCGATCCTCCAGGCTGAGGAGTCCGCGGCCCAGGTCACCGGCGCCGTCACCGCTGGTTACCCGATGAGGAATGGCGACAACCCGAACGAGATGACCTTCACGATCGGTGGCCTGATGCAACCGGTGTTCGTGATCCTCGACCTGGCCGACGGGACCCGGCGCACCATCGGCCTGCATTGCGGCCCCGGCATGTCCGAAGACGGCAGCACCCTGACGGGGGTAACGGCCTGCCAGCCGGCGGAGTTCGAGGTGTGGCGCGTCACCGGCTCCTGAGCCGCTCGAACCACACGTTCGCGGCACGCTGCGGTGAACTTGTTATCCTCCGCCCACCATGGACGGCGTCGTTCTCGTTCTGAACCAGAACTACGAGCCGCTCAACGTCTGCAATCTGCC
>JARDZW010000173.1 GCA_029240655.1 Chloroflexota bacterium | reverse complement strand
AGAGGGCGGGATTCGAACCCGCGGTGCTTTCGCACACCGCTTTTCGAGAGCGGCACCATCAACCACTCGGACACCTCTCCGCGGGAGAGGATACCAAAGGACGCCCGGACGCCCGAGCCGGACCCCCGTCAGGCGCTCGGCGAGCCGGCGAGCAGCGCCTCGGCTTCGTCGCGCCGGATCCCGCTGACGACCTTGATGCGCCGCGGCAGACCCGGGTGCTGGGCCAGCTGCAGGATCGTGCCGGCGGCGCCCTCCCGGGTGTCCTCGACCGCGAACACGAGCGCCTCGACGTCACTCGCGAGGAGGGCTCCGACACACATCGCGCATGGCTCGTGGGTCGTGAAGATCGTGGCGTCCGCGAGGCGGCCACGACCCAGGCGGCGGGCGGCTTCGCGCAGGGCGACGACGACCGCGTGCGCGGTCGGGTCGTTCGTTGACTCGACTCGTTCGTGGGCCCGGGCGACCATCGCCTCATCGACGACGGCGACCGCGGCGATCGGCCGCTCCCCGCGCTCCATGGCTTGCTCCGCCTCAGCCAGTGCCTCGCCCATGAAGAGCTCGTAGTTCATGGGGCGATGCTAGCAGACGGTCGCGCGCGCTCCGTTGGCGCCACCCAACCGCAACCGGTCATGCCCGAGTCGACGCGATAGCATGACGTGCGCATGTCGACGACGAAGCGGATCGCCATCCTGACAGGCGGTGGCGACGTCCCGGGCCTCAACGCGGTCATCAAGAGTGTCGTGTACCGAGCGACCGAAGCCGGGCACGAGGTGCTCGGCATCCGCCGCGGCTGGGAAGGCCTGACCCACGTCCAGCCCGAGCTGCCCGAAGGCGGCGGCTACCTGCGTCCGCTTGACCGGATCAACACCCGGACGATCGACCGGACCGGTGGCACCGTCCTACATACGTCGCGAACGAACCCGCGCAAGATGCGTGCAGCGGCTCTTCCGCCCTGGCTGCCCGAAGCAGATCGGAGGACCTTCGCGGTCGGAGACGACCTCCACGACCTGACGCCACTCGTGCTGGACCACCTCTCGGCTCTTGGTGTCGACGTCCTGGTCACGATCGGCGGCGACGACACCCTTTCGTACTCGCAGGTCCTCGCCGACGCGGGCGTCTCGCTCGTTGCCATCCCCAAGACGATGGACAACGACGTCCAGGGAACGGAGTACTGCATCGGCTTCTCGACGGCGATCACGCGTGCGAAGGAGGCGATCAACCGCCAGCGGACCACGCTCGGCTCGCACGAGCGCATCGGTGTCTTCCGGATATTCGGGCGCGATGCCGGCTTCTCGGCGCTGTACACGGCCTACGTCACGTCCGCGCGATGTGTCATCCCCGAAGCGACGTACGATCTCGAGGCCCTGGCCGCCCTGCTCGCCGCCGACCATGCGGCGAACCCGTCGCACTACACCTTCGTGATCACCGCAGAAGGCGCGATCTGGAAGGGTGCGCAGATGTCCGATGTGGGCGAAGCCGACGCCTTCGGACACCGCCATAAGGCGAACGTCGGCGAGGCGCTGGCGTACGAGATCCATGCCCGGACCGGGATCGAGACACTCGCCTCCGAGCTCACCTACGACCTGCGGTCGGGCGAGCCGGATTCCATCGACTCCATGGTCGCGACGACCTTCGCGAACGTGGCCATGGACCTGATCATGGACGGCGTGACGGGTCGCATGGTCGCGATCCAGGACGGTAAGTACGCCCACACCGAGCTACCGGATCCGGCCCTGGGCCCTCGCCGGGTCGATGTCCCGGTCATGTACAACGCGAAGCGCTTCCGGCCGCGCTACGAGGGGAAGCTCGGCGACCCGATGCTGCTGGTCGGCCTGGACTGAAGCGACAGGCGTTCTCGGGTCAGTCGTCGAGACCGGACAGACCGCGGATCGCGCGCGCCAGCGCCGACATGTCGTCATCCGCGTGACCCTGGGCGATCAGCCCCGACTCCAGCTGGGCGGCCAGGGCGCTGACCGGCAACGCGGCACCGAGCTGGGCGGCGAGCTCGAGCGCGATCGTGAGGTCCTTGCGGTGCAACGCGACCTTGAAGCCCAGCGGGTACTCATTGTCGATCATCCGGCCGGCGCGGTTGGCCAGGACCCAGCTCTGGGCCGCTCCCCCGCCCAGCGCCTCGGCGACCTGTTCGACGTCGAGTCCGGCCTTGATCGCGAGGACGATGCCCTCGGCGACGCCGAGGTAGGTGCCCGCGAGGATGACCTGGTTGACGGCCTTGACCGCCTGCCCCGCCCCGATCGGCCCGACATGGGTGATCGTCCGGCCGAGCGCATTGAGCACCGGCCGGGCGTGCTCGACGTCGCGCTCCGCGCCGCCGACGAAGATCGTGAGGGTCGCGTTGCGCGCCCCCTCCGAGCCACCGGACACCGGCGCGTCGACCATGCGCAGGTCGCGCTCGCGCAGTCGAGCCGCGAAGTCCCAGCTGCCGGAGGGGGCGATCGTCGAGCAGTCGACGATCAGGGTCCCGGGCTTGGCGCCCTCGACGACGCCGTCGGGTCCGAACAACACCGCCTCGACGTCCGGGGTATCGGACACGCAGATGACGACGATCTCGGCGTTCGAGGCGGCATCCGCGGGGCTTGAGGCCGTCGTGACGCCGAGCTCCTGCAGCTCGGGGGCGCGGTCGGGAGTCCGATTCCATGCGGCGACCGGGAAACCGGCACGGGCCAGGTTCGCGGCCATCGCAGCGCCCATCGTCCCGAGACCCAGGAATGCCACGCGCTGCATCTCGCGATGGTACGGGCTGGGACCTGGCCGGCGCCATGCGCGACGGCGGCGCGCGACGGCGGTGGCCCCGGGATGATGGGGGCGTGCTCCGACTCGCCCTCGCGTTGTTCGCCCTCCAGGCCGGCTTCCACGGCTTTACCGCGTCGCTTCCCGTGGCGCTGTCTCGGGCGGGGGTGCCGGACCCGCAGATCGGGCTCATCGTCGGCGTGGCCGCGCTCGTCCAGGTGCCGGCGGCATTCCTGGCCGGCGTCATCGTCGATCGTTTGGGCGGCCTGCGGATGCTGACGATCGGCGGGCTGTCCTACCTCGTCGGCTGCGGGATCCTCATGCTGCCCGGCGTCGAGCCGGGCGGACCTGCGGGGCCGTTCATCGTCGCCCGGATCTTCCAGGGCATCGGCATCGCCGGGACGCTGCCCGCGGCGCTGTCGCTCGTCCCGCACCTGACCGAGCCCGCGCGGCGTGGCTTCGCCCTGGCGTTCATGGGCAGTGCCCACAACCTGACCCTCGTGGCGATCCCGCCGCTGTCCCTCGCCGTGCTGGGGGCCACGTCGTTGCGCGGGGTCGCGCTGGTGATGACGACCTCGGTCTTGATCGGCCTTGCCCTGGTGTGGATCCGACCCTTCCGGTTCCGCTCCGGCACGGGGGCGGGCGGCCACGACGAGCGCCCGATGCCCGAGGCACGCCGCCGCCTCGGCTTCGCGTTCCGGCGGACCTGGGCTCCGATCATCGCGATCGTCGTCCTGTTCATCGTGCACTGGGGGGTCATCGTCGCCTACCTTCCCCAGCGCGCGGAGGCTGCCGGCGCCGACATCGGCCTGTTCTTCGCGGCCGACGGCGTGGCGATCCTGCTCAGTCGCGTCCCGTCGGGCTGGCTTGCGGACCGGATGCGACCGGCGCTGCTGATGCTTGCCGGCTTGGCGGCGACGGCAGTGGCGATCCTGCTGGTGGCACTCCCGCCAACGACGCCGCTGCTCGTGGCTGCGGGATTGCTCAGCGGGGCCGGCGGCGGCCTCGTGATGACGCCGATGCTCGTGGAGCTGTCGCGCCGCAGCGCCGACGCGGACCGTGGCAGCGCCTTCTCGTTGTTCTCGGCAGCGCTGGCCGCGGCCCTGGTCATCGGCAGCATCGGTGGTGCGCCGGTCGTGGCGGTGTTCGGCTTCGAGGTGACGATGCTCCTCAGCCTCGTGGGCGTTGCCGGGGCGGCGGCGATCACCGTGTCGGACGCGGCGCTCCGCTCGGATCCGCGCAAGCGGTTACGGGTCGCAGCGACCTGACGCAGCTCCCGGCGTCGGCGCCGCGGTACCATCGCGAACCGGGAGGCTTGCATGGCGACGGACGGCAGGGACGAAGCACAAGCGCATATCGACTCGTTGCCGGAGCGGCGACGGTCGGAGATGCAGCGCCTGCATGATGTCGTGCGTGCGGCCATACCCGGGGCCGACGTCCGGATGTGGGACTACGGCGGTCCGCTGATCGGCTACGGGACCTACACCTACTCGAATAGCAAGGGCCCCGTCGGACCGTGGTTCTCGGTGGGTCTGGCGAGCCGCAAGAGCTACATCTCGCTCTTCTCGATGGCGACCGGCGCGGGTGGCTACCTGGTCGAGGCGCTCCACGAGCGGTTTCCCGGCACGAAGATCGGCCGGAGCTGCATCAACATCACCAAGCCCGACCAGATCGATGACGCCGCGGTTCGGGACCTTGCCAGGCAGACCTGGGCGCAGTTCAAGGACGGCCAGCCACGACGCTGATCAAGGGTTGTTGGCGCGCCCGGCGAGACTCGAACTCACGACCTTTAGGTCCGCAACCTAACGCTCTATCCACTGAGCTACGGGCGCCTGATGCCGGGACCGGAGAGGTCTGGCGGAGAGGGAGGGATTCGAACCCTCGATGCAGGTTGCCCCACATGGCGGTTTAGCAAACCGCTGCACTAGACCTCTATGCGACCTCTCCGTCGAT
>JARDZW010000059.1 GCA_029240655.1 Chloroflexota bacterium | reverse complement strand
ACGACGATGATCAAGGCACCGGCCACGATGCAGATCGCCCATTGATCGACGCTGAGCTCCACCGTGTCGAGCACCCGCTGAAGCGGGCCGAACGTGGTGGCCAGGAAGATGGTCAACAGTGACAGCGCTGATGTCTTGAGCAGGACGCCGTTCTCGAGGAGCTCGCTGCTGAAGATCGTGCGCTCCTCGTCCGACGTCTCGATCGAGAAGAAGAGGTGCAGCATCGAGAACGTCACGAGACCCATCGTGTGCGCGACGGTCTCGCCGAAGCTGTTCCCGGCCCAGACGATGACGGCGAGGGTGATCGCAGCCATCACCAGTCCGATGAAGGCCAGCCACGCGAACAGGGGCGTGGGCAGGATCTTCTGGTCTTTGGGCCTGGGCGCCTCTGCCATCAGCCCTTCGCGTTGCTTGCCGTACCCGAGGCCGACAGCCTGGAAGATGTCGACCGTGAAGTTGATCCAGAGGGTCTGCAGCGGCAGGAACGGCACGCCACCAAGGATCCCGAAGATGCTCGCGCCGAGGAACGTTCCGATGAAGCTGAACAGACACGCCATCTGGAACCGGATGTAGCGCACCAGGTTGTCGTACAGGGCGCGACCCTGTTCCACGGCCCGCACGATCGTCGCAAAGTTGTCGTCGGTCAGGATCATGACGGCGGCCTCCTTGGAGACCTCGGTGCCGGTGATGCCCATGGCGACGCCGATGTCGGCCATCTTGAGCGCCGGCGCATCGTTCACGCCGTCGCCGGTCATCGCCACGATGTGGCCCTTGCGTCGGAGGATGTCGACCAGGTGGACCTTGTCCTCGGGCGCGACGCGGGCGATGACGCCGATGTCGTCGATGCGCCGGTCGGCCTCCTCGTCGGACATCGCCCGAAACTCGGCGCCGGTGATGGCCTGGCCCTCGATGCCCAGTTGCTTCGCGATGGCATCCGCGGTCACCGCATGGTCGCCCGTGATCATGCGGACCCTGATGCCGGCGGTCCGGGCCTTGGCGATCGCGTCGCGGGCCTCGGCCCGCGGCGGGTCGACGATGCCGACGATGGCCAGGAGCTGTAGGTCGCTGATCAGTGGCAGGAGATCGGCGTTCGGGTCGAACGTGGCCGGATCGAAGTCGCGCTGGCCGGTGGCCATGACACGCAGGCCCTCGGCGCCGAGTCGGTCGTTCTCGGCCAGGAACGGCTCGCGGACCTTGTCGATCGGCACGTCCGTACCATCGGGACCGTGGGCCGAGGTAGCCCGTGCGAGCAGCTGGTCCGGGGCGCCCTTGACGAATGCCCGGATCACCGGCTTGCCCGCGTCATCCTCCATCCTGTGGAACGTGGCCATGAACTTGTAGGCCGCATCGAACGGCAGGGTCGCCACCCGCGGATAGCGCTCGCGCGTCAATGCGGGGTCGACCCCGCCCTTGGCGGCGAGGACCACGAGCGCGCCCTCGGTCGGGTCGCCGACCAGCGTGCCATCTCGCACCTCGGCGTCCGCGCAGAGGGCCATCGGCAGCAGCAGCCGATCAAGCGGCACATCGGGTTGCCCGCCGGTATGGGTGATCTTGCCGTCGGTCGAGTAGCCCTCACCCGAGATCGCGTAGCGCCGGCCGACCACCGCCATCTGCACGGCCGTCATCTGGTTCAGGGTCAGGGTGCCCGTCTTGTCCGAGTTGATCGCAGAGGTCGAGCCGAGCGTCTCGACCGAACGCAACCGCTTCACGATCGC
Source organism: Chloroflexota bacterium (assembly GCA_029240655.1). GTDB lineage: Bacteria > Chloroflexota > Limnocylindria > Limnocylindrales > CSP1-4 > SPCO01. The sequence goes on along the minus strand of JARDZW010000059.1, from coordinate 13,823 downwards.
GCCGGCCGCGGCGAGCGCGGTGGTGCCCGACGTGAGGATCGTCGTCACGACCGCCGGCAGGCCGGTCGGGATCGCCGAGACCGAGAACGAGATGGCGGTCAGGAACAGGACATCGAACGCCGTGTCGCGGGCGAGACCGATCGCGATCGAAATCACCAGGGCGATGCCCGCGATGACCAGGATCTGATTGGTCAGGGTGTTGAGCTGGCGTGTGAGGGGCGTGACCTCGTCCTTGGTCTGCTGGAGCATGCCGCTGATGTGACCGACCTCGGTCGACATGCCCGTTGCGACCACGAGGATCGTCCCCGCACCGCGGGTGACCTGCGTGTTCATGAACGCGAGGTCGATGCGATCGCCCAGCGCCGAGTCGTCGGGGACGGCATCGACCTGCTTGGGGACCGGGACGCTCTCGCCGGTCAGGGCCGATTCGTCGATCTCGAGGGTGGCAGCACTCAAGATGCGCGCATCCGCGGGGACGAGGTCGCCCGCCTCGATATTGACGATGTCACCGGGCACCAGATCGCCCATCGGCAGTTCGACCAGATCCCCGTCGCGACGAACCTTCGCCTTGACGACCATCATCTTCTGGAGCGCGGCCACGCTCGCCGATGCCTTGCCCTCCTGGCTGAGGCCCATCGCCGCGTTCAGGAGCGTCAGGGCGATCAGGACCACGCCGGTCGCGACCTGGTTCGGGATGAACAGGCTCAGGACACCGGCCGCCAGCAGCACGATCTGCATCGGGTCCTTGTACTGGCGCACGAAAGCCTGCCAACGCGGCTCTTTCGCTGCCTCGGCGAACTTATTGGGGCCGAACTTCGCCCGGCGCGCTTCCACTTCGGCACTGGTCAGGCCATGCTCGGGGGTGACGCCCTGCCGTTCGAGTGCAGCTGCAGTGGACAGGCCATGCCAGGCGATCCCCGAATCGGCGGCGTTAACGTCACTCTCCGTCATCGCGAGCCCTCCTAGCCGTTCAAAATGCCATTGCGTTCAGAACGAACGCTGCGCGTCATCAGAGCGATCAGCATCACCCAGTGTGGATTATCGGCGGGCGAGATGTGCGGATCCGCGAGGACCTCACGTCCGCTGGCCGGGCGATCTTTGCTACGGGGGCCCGAGCTTCTCCGTCAGCTGGATCAACGGCACCTGGCTCACGTTGATCAACCCGTCTTGAGGACGGTCGAGATCGATGACGAGCGTGAGGACCGCACCGAAGGCGAGGATCAGCACGACGGCGGTGAGCACGCTGCGCTGGCCGGTCGTCCCGGCGCTATAGCCGACCATGGCGAGGGTGAGGATGGACCCGCCGACGAGGAGCCACAAGACCGTCTCGGGCACACGCGCGTAGACGCCGGCGATGATCCTGGTCGTGTTCAGGTCGATGGTGTCATTGAGGGACTCGATGAACAGCGCCGTGACGTCATTGGCGTCGGGCGATCGTGCCACGTCCTCCGCGATGAGCCACAGGTCGTCAAGGATTTCAGACGACCGTGCGATATTCGTTGCGAGCGTCGCCTGGTTGGTCGGTGCGATGCGGAGCGGGACGTACTCGCGGAGAAGGGTTCGGATCTCAGTCGAGGCAGGCTCCGTGAGGTATCCGGCGCGCAAGTAGGTCGTACCGATCGTATTGGCCTCCTCCAGGACGAGACTGCGGCGGGTGTCGAACCGGTCGGATGCCATGCCCATGGTGATCGCGAGCAGGAACGCCAGCAGTCCAAGGATCGACCCCACGAGCACGCCCGTCGGACCCTCCTGCTCGCCCGGCGTCCGGCCTTGCCACCATCGACCGACGCGAAAGCCGATTTCATACAGCGCCAGCGAGATGATCGCGAAGAGCGCGAAGATCGCCGGGATCGGGAGGCTATCGAGCGCCTGAGTCGGCATCAGGCGGCATCAGGATCAGAAGCAACGAGCTCGACCTCCTCGTCCGGCTCGCTCGAAACGGCTCGCAGCACGACCTGCAGACCGACGATGAGTGCCGCGCCCAGCAAGGCGATCTCGAGCCCGGCGGCCAGCCAGACAAGGATGAACGCGATGACGCCAAGACCGATCCGCTCGATCGCAGGCCGGTTCTGGCGGACCGTTTCGGTGAGCGTGTCGCGGTCAGGAGCGCGGCCGGCGGCGCCCGCGACGGATGCACTCGCCGCCGATCCGGCACGCCCGGCCGCGTCGCCAACGTACGTGGTCGTCACGGTCACCCACCGCGGGCGTCCCCACAGGTAGGCGGCGATCGCCAGGATCGCCGTCGCCACGACGATGATGAGGGTCAGGCCCCGAAGGTCCTGGAGCGTCGTGTCGACCATGGCCCGCGTGGCCCCTGCGATGTTGGCGTCAGCGATCCCGGCGACGATCAGGTCTTCCGCGCTGCGGATGGCGAGTCGCGCGACCAGGAACGCGATGATCGTGCCGATGCCGAGGTAGATCAGCGTCCGACGTCGATCCCGAGCCAGCCACAACGTGAGCGCAACGAGGGCGGTGGTCAGGATCACGAGCAGGATCACGACCAGATCGAAGATGCGGACGACTGAGCGCGCTGCCTCCAGCCGGTCGGCCGGCATCAGCTGGATCGTCCCGAAGTCGGGTGGGAGCGTCACCCCGAGCGCAGACTCGAGGCGCTGGGCGAGCGCCTCGGGCGCTTCCGGCGCCGTCAGGTCCGGCAGCTGCACGTCCGCCGGGATGATCCCCATGGTCTGCAACTCGGTCAGGGCGGCGCCGACCACAGGAAAGACATCGAGCGTGACGTACCCGTCGGCGACTCCCACTGCGTCGAATTCGTCACGTAACAGACGAACGACCTGCGTGTGGGTAAAGGACAGCGAGTTGACGAGGGCTGCCTGGATCCTTGGGTCCTGGAACGCGACGCGGAGTCGGGTGTCGATGGCGTTGCGGACCGATGCAGTCAGCGCGCCGGCGAGCGGCTTCAGGGCGTCGGGGAGGCGCGTCTCGAGACGGCCTTGCACATCGAGCGCATCGACGACCTGGGTGCTGATCCGGGCGCTGACCGGCTCCACGATGGCTGGGTCGGTCACGACGCTCTCGATGAGCGTGCTGAATCGGTTGGTGTTGAGCGCGACCTGGTGCGTCCAGATGCCGACGGTCGTTACGACGATCGACAGACACGCAAGTACAAGTGCGATCGCCGACATGACTCGCCGTCGACGCGATGTGCGCCGATCGGCCGTTTCGACCGCGCGGTCCTGATCGTCCATCACTCCCCCTGTTCGACCCGTAGCGGCATCGCTCTCGCTGCCGACTTCCCTGAGCGCTTCATCTGCGAGGCGCGCCGTCCTCGTCCGTCGCGCTCGGACCGGGTTCCGAAGCCGGTAGGCCCTCGACCCGGGTGGGGGAGTCGTCGGTCGACCCAGCGTCGGCGTCCTGATCACCCACCAGTAAGGCGAGTTCCTCGTCGGGTGGCGCGGCCGGTGTCGGGACCGGTTCTGGAGTCGGGGGCAGGGCCGCTGTCGAGGCAAGGGCTGCCTCCGAGCCGGGCCCATCCGTCGGTGGCTCGTCGGGCCCCGATTCGTCGCGGCGCGAGCGGATCACCCAGTACGCGATGCCCAGACCCGCAGCCAGGAGGATCAGGATCACCCAGAGCGGCGTGGAGTCCGCGGTCGGCTCGGGGGCCGGTGCGGCCGAGGGCGCAGGTGTCGGCGAGGCCGAGGGCGCGGTCGACGGCGACGCTTCGGAACTCGGTGAAGCGGTCGGTTCGGGCGTCGGCGAAGCGGTCGGTTCGGGCGTCGGCGTAGCCGTCGGTTCGGGTGTCGGCGTAGCCGTCGGTTCGGGTGTCGGTGTCGGTTCCGGCGTGGGTGCGGGCGTGGCCTCAGGAGTCGGCTCGGGTGTCGGCTCAGGTGTGGCTTCCGGTGTCGGCTCAGGTGTCTCGCCCGCCGGCTCGCGGGACGGTTCTGCCGTGACCTCGGGCGTCGGCTCCGGTGTCGGCTCAGGCGTGGCTTCCGGTGTCGGTTCGGGCGTCGGCTCGCTCGAACGCTCCGGCAGCGTCGGCAGAGGCCCGAGCGATGGCAGCCCGGACGGCAGGTTGGAGCCCAACCCCGAGGGTAGGTTCGCGCCATCGCATGCCCCGGCGACGAGCCCGACAGCCACGAGCACGCCGAAGATCGCCGCCCGGACGCTTGGGGTACGAAGGCGTCGTGCAGGCGCGGGCCGAGGCTGGCGTCGGGGCTGATCCATGTGCTCGGGGATCTCCGATGAGGGGACCGGTCGGTGACCGGCCGGTCCAGCTACGCCGCGATCGGCGTCGCCCGCCCGGTCAAGCCAGGAGCTTGGCCTTGGCTGCCGCGAACTCCTCGTCGGTGAGGATGCCGGCCTGCTTGAGCGATGCGAGCTTCTGCAGCTCGGCGGTCAGGTCCGTCGCCGGAGCCGCCGGAGCCGCCGGCGCGGCCGCGACCGGCTGCTGTGCTGCGGCATAGCCCTGGTCATAGATGGCCTGTTGCTCGGCCTGCTGCTCCGCGGCCTGGTTCGCGTACTTTTGCTCCTGATGGTGCCGGACCGCCCCGGCGGTCCCGGCAATCACCGCGGTGCCGGCCGCCATTCGAACGAGTCCTGGGCCCCTGCGTCGTCGCATCATGGTCGTCGAGCTCCTTTTGCTTGTCAGTCAGCGACCCGGTCAGGCTTTCGCGCCGGCCGGTTCCTGGTTGAAGTCGATGGCCGCCTGGACCAGTTCATATGGGACTCGCTGCATGTCCACGACGACCCCGCCGGCGTTTCGTACGGCTTCGGCGAACTTCGTCGCCCAGACATCCTCCCAGACCAGGACCGCGGCCGACGAATTCGGGTCGAGGGCCGCCCCGATCTCTTTGAGGTCGTTGTCATTGATCAGGCCGTCGCGTGCGTGGGTAAGGGCCTCGAAGGCCTTCATCACTTCAGAGCCGGCATCTTCCAGCTCGAAACCGGTCACGTTGCCGTCCTTGTCCTTGAGGACGAAGGCCAGGTCGAGGATGCGGATCGTGCCGGACTTCACGAGCTCTTCGAGAGCGGGCGCGATCTCCCCCTTGAACTTGTTACCGGGGAACGCGATGACCCCGTACTCGACTGGTCCGATGCCCATTGTCCTGCTCCTTCCGGTCGTGTCGCCTTCGATCTATGCCGTGAAGTCTGGGATAGGTCTCCCCTCGCGCATCATCCGACCGGGATGAAGCTCCACCGAGGCTCGTCGCGGGGTCAGTGCAGGACGTCATCTCGTTGCCGTCGATCCTCCCGTGGCGGGACCTCCAGCGCAGCGTCGACGTCGTAGCCGATCGCCAGTGCCAGCTTTGGCGCAGCGGCGACCACGTGGGCCGTCCCGACCGTGGGTGCCGCGGAGATCAGGATCTCGACGAGCTCCTCCTCCGTTGCGCCGGTCGCCATCGCCATGCCGGCCGCCGTCTCGAAGGCCGTTGCCGGGCCGTCCACGGCGATCAGCATGGCCAGTTCGAGCATCGCCCGCGTCTTGGCGTCGAGCGTCACGCACGGCGTGTGCAGGACCCGCTCCGTGTCGTTCATGGACAGTCGAAGGAGCTTCTCCTCGTGCGCGCGCACTTCTCCGACCTCTCGAGCCTGCGACGAGTGCCGTCGCACCGGAATATCAGGCCACGGACCGCATGGCCCGGCATCATCACGTGGGGATGACGTCGTCCTGGCCCACGGCCGCCTGGGTCGACCGGTTGGTGCCGCCCGCGTCAGACGCTCCCTCGAGACGGAACCCGGGGTCGCGCAAGGGATCGGTCAGACCGACGGCCGCGGCACGGGCGATCGCGTCACCGCGCGATGACACGTCGAGCTTGCGATAGATCGACATCGTCTGGCTCTTGATGGTGTTCGCGGAGACGCCGACGCGCTCGCCGATCTCGCGGAACGACAGATAGGTCGAGAGATACGGCAACAGCCGAAGCTCGGCCGCTGTCAGTGCCGACGCACCGACAACGACCGCCGCCGAAGCGTTCGCCTGCCCTCGAAGGAGTCCGACGTCCCCAGCGAGCCGGCCGAATGGCGGGAACCGGCTCAGGATGAGGTCCGCCTCCACGAGCAGGGTCCGAGCCCCCGCGGCGTCGGACTGAGCCAGCGCCAGACGTGCGAGCTCCAGATCCGCCCCCACTGCGAGCCAGGGGAGGGCTTCGGACAGGCCCGCCCGCAGCCGATGCGCGTGCGCCTGGTCGCTGGCCGCCTGGATCCGGTTGCCGCGCCGCATCGCAACCCGGGCCGCGAGCGCAAAGACGAGGCTCATGAGAGCGAGTTCGTTCATGGAGCTGCGCAGGACCACATCGCGTGCCGTCGTGACGAACGTTGCCGCGCGCGCCCAGTCCCCGCGCTCGATGGCGATGCTCGCTCTATATGCCAGCGCAAGCGCCCTGCCCGCCGCCGATGCCGGCGGCATCGATGCACGGTCCGCCTCGGCGAGGGTCGCGTCGGCGGCCCGATCGTCGCCCGCCAGGTACTGGGCGACTCCATAGGCACTCAGGGCCGCGGTGCGCCAGGTGCTGAGCGATGGGATGCGCGCGACGGCCAGAGCGCCGTCCTCGAGCATCGCTGCGGCGCCGTTCTGGGCCATGATGGTGCGGCCCATCGCCAGCAGGCCGTCGATCGGATCGCTCGCTTCGTCCCTGGGTTCCACGACGTTCGTCGAGGCCGCGATGTGCATCCACCGCCCCGCGCGCGGGGGATCGCCGGTCAGCGCGAAATAGATCCCACCCGTGAGAGCGAGCTCGGGATGGCGGCCCAGCCAGGAGGCGGACTCGACCTCGTCGAACCAGCGCTGGACCCTCGCCACGTTACCGGTATTGAACGCTGCCCGCGTGTGCCTCATGAGCAGCTGAGCCAGGCGCGCCTCATCCCCGGCCAGTCGAGCGCAGTCGATCGCCTCGTCGGCGGAGCCGTGCTCATCGAACCAGATCGAGGCGTTGGTCGCCAGACGTTGGACCTCGTCGGCATCGTCGCGTTCGAGGTCGGCCCGCAACAGTTCGCGGAGCAGGCGGTGTCCGCGATACCACGCGCCCCGGTCGTCCAGTGCGACGATGAAGCGGTTCGCGCGGTTGAGCGCGTGCAGGATCGCTGCCGAGTCAGATCGGCCGAGGACGGCATCGCACAACGGCCCGCTGAGTCGCTCGAGGAACGAGGTCCGACGCAGGAACGCGACGAGGTCCGGCCCGAGCGGCTCGAGGATCTCGGTCCTGAGGTAATCGGCGATCGTCCCGGCGTCGCCGGCCAGGTCAGAGGCCGTCGCGTCGCGTGGGTCCGCGATCGCCAGGATCCCCAGGTGCAGCCCGGCCGCCCAGCCCTCGGCATGCCGGTTGAGCTTCGCGGCGGTCGCCTCGTCGATCCGCTGATCCAGGGCGTCCGCAAGCTCGAGCGCCTCCCGATCATCGAGGCCGAGATCCTCCCGATCGAGTTCCAGCAGCGTCCCTTCGGCTCGCGGGCGGGAGAGTCGGATGGCCGGCGCTTCGCGGCTGGCGATCACGAGCCGTGACCCAGGAGGCAGAAGTTCCGGTAACAGGCCGAGCATGTCTGCGGCGGGTCCGGGGCCGATCGCATCCGCGTCATCGATGAACAGGACGATGGCCGGATGGCGCTCGAGCGCGTTACTCAGGTGGGTAACCGCGGACCACGTCGAGATCGCGGGGCCGGCGATCGCTTCGAAGACCGCCGTGTTGATCGGTCGGACGCGGTGGAGCGCCGCGGCGAGCAGGCCCACGAGGGAAGCCGGATCGTCATCATGGGCGTCGAGAGAGACCCACGCGACCGCGCGTTGCTCCTGCGCTGCGGCCTGGGCCAGGAACGTGGTCTTGCCATACCCGGCGGGCGCGGAGACGGTCACGAGGGTCGCGGGCGAGGTCGCTAGGCGCTCCAGTAGCGCCCGACGCGCGACGCTGCCGTCGGGCACGGGCTGTGGTACCGACTTGGCTTGAACCCGAGTGGACGAGATACCGGGTAGGTGCGGCGGACGGGATTTCCTCGATTGACTACCAGGCGTGAGCTACTCCCCTCGCGAATGACCGAGTGCATGGTCCTCGCCGGGGACATTCTTGCACCCGATGTCAATGAGCGAGCGAGTGTCTCGTGAAGCGCGATCCGGACAGGCCGGCTCCTATCAGATCGGGGCTGCCTCAGCTACTCATCGCCTTCTGCTTGAGGGCCTCGAACTCGGCCTCGCTGATCGCGCCCGCGGCCTTGAGCTCCTGGAGCTTGACCAGCTGGTCGGCGACCGACACCGATGCGGCCGCCTTCTGGCCGGCCTCCATCCGGGTCATGAGCTCGACATCCTGGGCCGTGACCTTGGGGCGCATGACGATGTAGATCAATGAACCCAGGAAGGGCAGCACGACGAGCACCAGCAGCCAGCCGGCCTTGGCCAGGCCCGACAGGTCGTTGCGCCGGAAGATGTCGCTGAACAGGCCGATGAAGATCCAGATGAACATGAACCAGAAGAAGAACGCGATCATCGACCAGACCGCGTCCCAGAACGTGAAATTTGCCGATCCGACGGAGCTGCACGCCGCGAGCAGGACGGTCAGGGTGGCGAGGAGTGGCAGGACGGGTCGTCCGATGAGCCGTCGGGCCTGAGCCATGGTGGTCACGTGCGGTTCCCTCCTGAAGATGGATGTCGGCCAGGTGGGCCGGCTAAACGTCATCGATGCGTGGCTACGCCTGACGATACTCCGGTGCTGCTGCCGCCGTCGGGCCGAGCCGCCGTGATCAGTGGGAGCGGAAGTCCGTCGAATATCGCCTGTCGGTCGCAACGCCCGCGGTGTGGGCGATGTCGGCGAGCAGGGCGAAGCCCACCCAGATCCAGTCCCACCCGACCAAGCCTTGCCCCGGCGTGTAGACGACGGCGTAGAGGAGCGTGGTGTACGGGAGAAAGAGGATCCCGAGGAGTGGCAGGATCGGGCCGCCGAAGGCGACGTCGAACTGGAGCGGCCGCGCAAGCCAGAACAGGAGGATCGCGAGGCGCGGGGAAACGGCGGTCACCAGGACGAACAGGCAGCCCATCGATCGGGTCCCTCCATCGCGTGCGTCATCCTCCGGCCGGATCGTGGGCCGGTCGGGTCTCGCTGATTCCAGTCGTCACAGCTGGAAGGGACATCACCCGGTCGGGGTGACGCCCGCGGCCGGATCAGCCGCGCAATTCGCGAACGTTGTCCACGATTGCCAGGAGGGCGACGCCAGCGACTGCAGCGACGATGAGGAGCGGAAGGTAGGCCACGGCCAGGACGATCGCGCCGACGATGGCGAAGAGCAGCGTGAGGCGCAGGACCAGGTCCACGAGGCGACGCCGGAACGCCGCCTCGATCGCGAAGTAACCGCCCACGGTCACCAGGAACGCGACCCAGATCGGCACGTTTCCCCGATAGAGCATGACCGCGAGCACGATGACGAGGATCCCGGCGCTGATCGCCGACCAGAACTCCACGAGCCGTCCGTACTGCTGGTCGGCAGTCGGTTGCGGACGGTGATCATGCCGCAGGTGCGCACGCGGATCGCCAGCGTCGCCGGCTTCGGCCTGCTGAAGTGCTGCCCGCGCCGCGCCCAGTTCATCGGCCAGCGTGGCGTCCCTGGCGCGCAGCGCGGCGAGCTCGGATTCGGCCACGCGAAGGGCGAGCTCCTCCCTGGTCGGGCCGGTCTCGGCCTCGGTCTCCGCGTTGCGGACCGGTAGCGCCGCAGAGGTGCGACGCACGTCCGCCGCCTTCGTGTCCGCCTCGGCGGCCGTCGCCGCGCGCTGCGCTTCCAGGGTCGCGATCCGATCGCGCAGGACCCCCGGCACGCGATGTGGCGGTGCGGACTTGTCCAGCCCGAGGAACCCAAGCGGATCGTTCCACGACTGACGAGCCGTGGCGGTTCGCGTGTACTTGGGCCCGGCGGGGGCACGCTCGCCAGCGAACCGGTCTCGGGTGTCGAGACCCCAGAGCCCGCGGAAGCCGTCGATCCAGCCGGTCGTGTCGTCGACGAGGATCGGCGTCCAGCTCACGTCGCCGCCTGGCCCCACGACCAGCCCGTCGCCCCGCGCATAGTCGATGAACGGGATGCTCAGGGCCGTCTCGACGGTGGCGGCGAGATCCCCAGGGTCGTCCTGCCGCAGAACGTCCCGCCATAGCTTGCGGAGTCCCTCCAGGAAGCTTCTCGCAGGGCGCAAGGCCGGGAGCGGGACCGGGGTCACGTACTCACCCTGCTCGAAGTACGACGCGTGGGATCCCGCGCCGGCGTAGATGACCGGATGGCCGTCGGCGAACGAAAGGGTCGGATCGTCCCAGCGACGGCGCAAGTCGTCGCCGGCGTAGTCGTGGGCCGCGCACCCGAACCAGCGCGGGATCGGCTCCGCGCCATCGACGTCCTCGAGCACGACGAACGCTTGCTCCAGGTCGGCCTCGTGGTCATTGGCACCGAAGAACGAGGACCGCCAGTCGTTCATGCAGTAGAGGAACAGATAGTGGAGGACGATCCATCCGTCGGAGCGGACGACACGCCCGTGATAGACGACGCGTTGGTCGCGGTCTCGGATCGCGGCGTAGCGCTGTGCGGCCGCGGCGGCGGTCCCACCGGGGACGCGGCCGCGGACCAGCAGCGACGCGTTGAAACCCGCGTCGATGAGCCTCGCGAAGAGACCGACCCGGGCGAGGCGCCCGGGCGATCGGAAGACCGGCCGATCCGGCCGCCGGTTCCAGCGGGCCATCGCCAGCCCGTCCATCGGTCGGGGCACGAAACGGAGGTATCGCTCCTCGCCGGGCACGGGCCGTTCCGTGGCCAGGCGTTCCAGCGACAGCTCGCCCGCCGGGACGATCACATAGGGCCGAACCCCCGGGGCCGCGAACAGGAGATCGCAGGCGCCCACGTAGGAGTCGGCCGCCATTGGGAAGAAGTTCTCGCCCTCGGTGAATCGGACGACCGGCTCGTATCGTTGGAGCAGCTCCAGGTCGTCCATCAGCCCGACGTCGACACGGCGGGATCCAGGTGACGACCGGCCATCACGCGGACCGACCGCTGGTTGAGGTAGAACGCGCTGACGACCAGCAGCAGCAGGCCGAGGTGGTCAGGCTGCCCGATCACGACCCGGATCAGCTCCGCGAGGAGGCCGACACCCACAAGGATCATCGTCACGACCCAACCCCATCGACGGAATGCGAGCAGGCCGATGACGCCGATGATCGTGGCGGTCGCGAGTACGATGTCGAGGCCCCGGGTCAGCATCGGGGAGTCGGCCAGGATCGGCAACGCGTCCACCGGGAGGTCCTTGACGCCGACGCCGATGGCGAACATCGAGACGGCATCGATGATCCGGAGGATTGCGACGATCAAGACGCCGACTGGCCAGCGGCCGACGCGCAGAGCGGATTCCGGCGCCGCCGTGTCCGAACTGTCCTCGTGACTCGTGGTCACCATGGACACCCTTGGAGGCAGGCGGGCAGCGAGGTGCCGATCACATCACGATGGTATGCGTGGCTGACGATCCCGAGGCATCCTCCGTGCAGGGTGAAGCCTGAATGACCCGGCTGACATGGCTCGGCCATTCGACGGTGCTGCTCGAGACGGCTGGCGTGCGGTTGCTGACCGACCCGGTTCTGCGCGCCCGGATCGGTCCGGTCGGGCGACGTCTCGACCTGGTCGAGATCGACCTCGCCACGGTCGATGCCGTGCTCATCTCGCACCTGCATCACGATCATCTCGACCTTCCGTCGATGCGACTGCTCCCGCCTGAGGTCCGGGTCATCGTCCCGTCAGGGGCGGGCGCGCTGCTGCGAGGGAGCGGCTTCCCGAACGTGACGGAGCTCGCGGTCGGCGAGTCGACGACGTGGGGGAGCGCTGTGATCGAAGCCGTTCCGGCTCGTCATGAGGGGCGGCGGCAGCCGTTCGGGCCGAACGCACCGGCCCTCGGCTTTCGGATCGCCGGCGAGGACGTGATCTATTTCGCGGGCGACACCGACATCTTCCCGGAGATGGCTGGGCTTGCGACGGATCTCGACCTTGCGATCCTGCCCGTGGGTGGCTGGGGGCCGACGCTGCGCGGCGGGCACATGGACGCTGTTCGGGCGGCCAAGGCACTCACCTTGCTGAGGCCGCGGACCGCCGTGGCGATCCACTGGGGAACGCTATGGCCGATCGGGATGGGCCGCGTTCGGCGGGCACGGTTCGAGGAGCCGGGCCGCCGATTCGTCGACGAGGCGCGAAGGATCGCGCCCCTGGTATCTGTGCCGCTGCTCGTACCGGGCGACCGGATCGAACTGCCGGCCAGGGAGACCTCGGCCCCCCTGGCCCATCCGATCGACCAGCTCCCTCCGAGCTAGACCCGGTCGGGGATCGGTTCGCTGTCGACCTTCCCGAACGCTGCCCGCACCTCGCGCGAGTTCAGGTAGAAGATGATGATGAGCGGCATGATCGCGGCGCTGAGGCCGATCCCGGCGCCCGGGTACTCGAGGAACCAGAGGAACGCCTCGAACAACGCGATGCCGGCCATGATGACCGCGAAGGTCCAAGCCCACGGCTGGAGCCCCCACAGGCCGAGCGCGGCCACGATCCAGCCGACCCCGGCGAGGAGCGCCAACCAGCCCCACAGGCCCGTCTGTTCGAAGGCCGGCAGGTCCCCAAGGACGCCGAACCAGTCGAAGCCGAGCAAGCGGAGGCCGAGATACAGCCAGTAGAAGCCGGCGATCATCCCGAAGAAGCCGATGACCGAGATTAGGATGGGCGGGTTTCTCATATCCGGATCTCTCCCTCTAGTCCTGACCCTGACAACCACATGAAGATATCCGACGCAGCAACCGGCTGCGCACCCTTTTTGGATGAAGAAGGGCGATTTCCGCGTTCCGACGCGACGTTACCGACTGAATCGCCCGAGGAGTAGGCCTGACGGGTTCGTCAGACGACGACCGCGGCCCGCGGGGCCGTCTCCTCGGCGACCGTGGTACGCGCGTCGGCCTTGGGTGCCCCTAGGGGGATCCCGATCGACTCGAGCCAGCGCCGCAGGTTCCGGTAGATGGCGGGCGCCCCGAGCGGGATCTCCTCATCGAGCTCCCACTCGATGGGATGCAGGATGAACGGCTCGGTCTGCGGCCCCCCGAGGCCGCCGTGGGAGCCGATCAGCTCCTCGAACGCCGCCACCTCGCCGAGCTCTGGATCGTACTGACTGAGCAACAGCAGGTCCGGTGCGTGGGTCATCGCGTCCTCGCGCATCAGGCTCATGACGGTATGCGGTCCGAAGAGCTCGGTCGGGTCCTCGCCTTCGACGCGATCCTGGTCGAGGTAACGGGTGCCCTTCGGGCCGAAGACCACGGCCCCGCGCGCTTTCGATCGAACCATCACCAGGCCCACCCCTGGATGCGCGGCGACCGAGGCCACCAACCCCGGGTGCAGTTCCTCGAGTTCCTCGACCGTCAGTCGCTGATCGTTGCCCGTGAACCACACGAGCCCGAGGTTGCCCGAGCCCACGACCGCGATGGCCGAGGGGTCTGAGACGGGCACCTCCACATCTGCGTCGAGATCGACCACACCATCCGTCGTCTTGTTCTTGAGTGCGGCGCGTGCAACCGTTGGACCGACCCCCTGGCTCGAGGTGATCTCGGACAGGAACGCATTAACGAATGTCGAACCCTCGGCCTTGGTCGTCGTCTGGACCAGCGTCGCGCGACCGCTCATGAGCTCCAGGATCGTCTCGCCGAGACTCTTCCCGTAGCGCTGCTTGAAGGTCTCGCCAAGGCTCTGACCATGGTCCGACAGGATGACGAACTTGTACGGACGCGGCGCCTCTTCGGTGGCCTTGGCCAGGGTCGCGATCGCCCGGTCGACGCCGTCGAGGGCCTCGAACGACTCCACGCGTTCCGGGCCGCAGTGGTGGGCCAGCTCGTCGTAGT
>JARDZW010000058.1 GCA_029240655.1 Chloroflexota bacterium | reverse complement strand
TTCGGCCTCGCGACCCGTATCGGGCTCCTGGCCGAGGGGCAGAACCATCACCCCGCCCTCGAGGTGGCCTGGGGCCGGTTGACCGTGACCTGGACGACGGACGCGATCGGTGGGCTCAGCGCGAACGACTTGATCATGGCGGCGAAGGTCGATCGACTGGTGGCCCGAGGGCTGGCGCTGAAGGACGGCTGACGCGCCTCGGGGCTAGACGGTCCCCGCCGGCGCCGGCGCTGGATCCGACGGGCCCTCGAGCTCCGGCTCGTCGGACTCGCCCTCGATCGTCACGCGCGGGATCCACGACAGGAAGCGCGGCATCCACCAGTTCCAGTCGCCGAGCAGCTTCATCGACGCCGGCAGCAGCACGCTGCGGATGAGCGTCGCATCAAGGAAGACGGCGACGGCCAGTCCGAAGCCCAGCTGCTTGATGATCGCCAGCTCCAGCGTCACGAACACGGCGAACACCGCGACCATGATCACGGCCGCGCTCGTGACGGTGCCCGCCGTGATCGAGATGCCACGCTCCACCGCCGCGTCCGAACTGAGCCCGCGGTCGCGCGCCTCCTTGATCCGGGTGAGGATGAAGACGTGGTAGTCCATGGACAGGCCGAACAGGATCGTGAAGATGAAGATCGGGATGAACGACTCGATCACCCCGGGCTTCACGTTCAGGAAGTCGGCGCCCCAGCCCTCCTGGAAGACCAGCACGAGCAGCCCGTAGGCCGCCCCGGTCGAAAGCAGGTTGAGGATGATCGCCTTGATCGGGATGACAATCGAGTGGAAGGCCACGAGCAGCAGCAGGAACGAGAAGCCGAGGACGAACACGAGCACCTGGCCCATCCCGTCCTCGTAGAAGCCGACGACGTCGGCGGTGAAGGCCGCATCACCCGTGACCAGCGCCTCGACTCCGGAGAGGCCACCGAAGATCCTCGGGACGACCTCCTCGCGCACGTCGCGCACGATCGCCCGGTTGGCGAGGTCGTTCTGGCCGCCGGACATCACCACGGAAACGAGTGTGACCGTGCCGTCCTGCGACGGCCGCGACTCGACGGGGCCGCTCAGCCCGTCCCGCGCCACCAGCTCGTCCGACAGTCGCCCGATGGCCTCCTGCGTGGCCGGTTCATCCGCCTTCGTGACCACGACCTGGAACTGGAGTGTCGATCCCTCCGGCCACTTCTCGTTCATCAGGTTGATGGCCTGGACGCCCTCGATCGAGTCCGGGAACGAGGCGAAATCGCCCTGTCCGATGTGCAACCGCAGGACCGGCGACGCGAGGAGGAGCAGGAACCCGGCCGAGACGACGAAGGACAGGAGCGGGCGGCGCATGGTCGCCCGCACGACGCGGCTCCACGGCCCGCTCCCCTCCTCGCGCTGCCGGCCCAGGAACGGCAAGCGGAACCGGTTCACGTTCTGATCGAGGATGGACAGCAGCGCGGGCAGGAACGTGAGCGACCCGA
The DNA here is from genome assembly GCA_029240655.1 of Chloroflexota bacterium. GTDB lineage: Bacteria > Chloroflexota > Limnocylindria > Limnocylindrales > CSP1-4 > SPCO01. Next base: position 14,251 of record JARDZW010000058.1, on the reverse strand, counting down.
CGACCGAGATGAAGACCACGGAGATCGTGCCGATCGCCATCGAGCGAAAGAGCGGATCGTCGAGCAGGAACAGACCGCCGATCGAGATCATCACCGCGAGTCCCGAGAAGAACACGGCACGGCCGGCCGTGCTCGAGGCCGTGGAGATGGCGGCCAGCTTCTCTCGGCGCCGACGTTCCGTGCGGAAACGCGTGATCATGAAGAGGGAGTAGTCGACCGCGACGGCGAGGCCGATCAGGACCACGAGCTGGCTCGCGTACGGGCTGACGGGCGAGACGAACTGGCTGTACAGGGCGAGGACGCCGAAGGCGGCCAGCAGCGAGGTGACCGCCAGGATCAGCGGAACGAAGGCCGCCACGGCCGCGCCGAAGGCCAGCAGCAGGATCACGAACGTCAGCGGGATCGTGATGCGCAGGGAGTTGTCGAGGTCATCGTTGACGAGCGTTTCGATGTCGTCGTTGGCGAGGATGCCGCTGAGGCCATGGATCCGCAGATCGGGGTGGGATTCACGCAGCGTATCGAGGAATGCCGGGACCGGCACGAGCCGCTCTTCCACGACCTCGCGCTCGCCCGGCATGCGCGCCACGACGCGAACCGTCGTGCGGTCCGGCGACACCAGACCGGCCTCGGGCGGGGCCTGGAGCGGGTCGATGACCTGGTCGAAGGTCGGCACCACGGCACCCGCGACCGTAGAGGTGAGGGCTGTCGCGCGCGACACGATGTCACCCACCGCCGTGGCGTTCACGTCGTCGTCGACCGTGCCCGTCCCGGATGAGATGACGATCAGCAGGTCCTGGCTCGGATCGTCCGTCGTGCCGGAGGCATTGAAGACGTCGTAGGCGCGGCCGGATTCGTACTCGGGCGCGCTGTCCTCCTGGACGGCGTTCTCGGCGTCAGTGCCACCGGCGGCGAGGCTGACGAGGAAGATCCCGATCGTCGCCACGAACCAGAGTGTGATGACCGGCCATCGATGGGCGGCACTGAACGACGCGACCTGCACGGTCCACGGTGGCCGGCGCGTCAGCGATGGGGTCATAGGGAGAAGCCTAGCGCTGGTCGGGCGTTCGCTCGTCGAGGGCCTCGAGTAACCGGTCGATGAACGGGACCTGGGTGTCCTTGATCCGCCGCTTGGCCTCGTCCGGCGCGAACCATTCGATGCGGTCGATCTCGGGGACGGTGATCCACGTGCCGGAGCGCGGGGGCCACTCGAGCGCGAAGGTGTTGCTCTTGGCGGTCGCCGGGTCGAGGTCGCCCTCGAGCGCCCACGACTCGACCAGCTTGCCGCCCTTCTGGCGGATCTCCCCGAGCTCGATCGGGTCGCCGTCGGGCGCCGGGTGGCCGGTCTCCTCCTCGAATTCCCGACGAGCCACCGCCCAGGCCGCCTCGCCGTCGTTGAACTCGCCTTTGGGCACGGTCCACACGCCCTGGTCGCGCTTCGCCCAGAGCGGTCCGCCGGGATGGGCCAGCAGCACGTCGATCTGGCCGTCCGGTCCGCGGCGGAACAGCAGGAGCCCGGCGCTCCGGCGGGAACGGGTGCTCACTGGTTGTCGATCTGCGCCCGCTGCAGTCGACCCGAGAAGTCGACGTAGATCGACTTCCACTCGGTGTAGGTGTCGAGCGCCACGTGGCCGGCTTCGCGGTGACCGTTGCCGGTCTCTTTCCAGCCTCCGAACGGCAGATGGGTCTCGGCGCCCGTCGTGCCGGCATTCACGTAGACGATGCCCGTCTCGAAGTCGCGCATCGCCCGGAAGGCCGTATTCACGTCCTGCGTGTAGATGCTCGACGAAAGCCCGTAACGCGTCTGGTTGAGGGCCAGCATCGCCTCGTTGTAGCCATCGACCGGGATGACCGAGAGGACCGGCCCGAAGATCTCTTCCTGCCCGATCCGATCCATCGGCCCGACGCCGGCGAAGATCGTGGGCTCGAAGAAATGGCCGTGCGTCAGGTCGCCGGTGGTGGCGCGACCGCCGCCGGTCACGAGCTCGCCCTCGCCGTTGCCGATGTCGATGTAGGAGGCCACCTTGTCGACCGCGTCGGCGTTGATGAGCGGTCCGACGTCGGTGGTCTCGTCGAGACCCGACCCGAGGCGCAGCTTGCGAGCCCGAGTCTCCAGGCGCTCGAGGAGCGGCTCGGCGACGACGCGGTCCACGATCACGCGCGAGCACGCCGTGCAGCGCTGGCCGGTCGTGCCGAAGGCGCTCCACAGGATCCCGTCGGCCGCGAGGTCGAGATCCGCATCCTTGAGCACCACGACTCCGTTCTTGCCGCCGAGCTCGAGCGAGAGCCGCTTGAGCCGCTGGCCGGCCTTCACCGAGATCGACCGCCCGGTCGTCGACGAGCCCGTGAACGAGATCACCCCGATGTCGGGGTTGTCGACGATCGCGTCGCCCACCTCCGCGCCGCCACCCGTGATCAGGTTCACGACGCCCGGCGGAAAGCCGGCCTCGGCCATGAGCTCGACGAGCAGGGTGGCGCAGTGCGGCGTATCAGATGCCGGCTTGAAGATCACGACGTTGCCGGTGACAAGGGCGGGCATGATCTTCCAGCACGGGATCGCCATCGGGAAGTTCCACGGCGTGATGATCCCGGCGATACCGATGGGCTGGCGGATGCTCATCGCCCACTTGTCGGGGAGTTCGCTCGGGACGGTCTCGCCCGACATCCGGCGTCCTTCGCCGGCCATCAGGTAGGCGATGTCGATGCCTTCCTGCACGTCTCCACGCGCCTCGGAGAGGACCTTGCCCATTTCGCGGGTCATCGCCCGCGCCAGGCGCTCCTTGTGCTCGGCCATGAGGTACGCGAACGCGAACATGATCTCGCCGCGCTTCGGCGCCGGGGTGCGCTGCCACATCGGCCGGGCTGCCCACGCCGCGCTGACCGCCATCGCGACATCGGCCGCCGTGCCTTGCTGGAAGCGCCCGATGATGTCGCGCTCGTCTGCGGGGTTGTGGCTTTCGAAGGTCGTACCGCTCGTGGAATCCGTCCACTCCCCGGCGATGAAGTGGCGGAACGTCGGGACCTCGGTCGGGGTGACGCCCGGAGGCGTGGTGGCGGTCTCGGTCATGGACGCGAGTGTAGGTCAGCCGCGACGGAGGACGTGTGAATGCAGGTCTCGCTGGAGCGCACTGAGCGTCCCGCCCGTGCCGGGCGGCGCTGGAAGCTCCGCGAGGATCGCGCTCACCTCGGGTGTCAGATGGCCCTGCTGCCACCGAGCCTCGTTGGCGACGGCGTCCGGGTCGCCGGTCGCGGCCAGGCCGGCGGCGATCGCGGCGTACGCCACGCCCCGTGCGTGGGACGCCATGTGCGCCACGGCGGCGGCATGACCCGCCGCCCGAGCAGCGGCCGTTGCGGCCGGCTCGCCGACCTCCCTCGCCGCGGCGTGTGCTCCGACGGCCAGGGTGCGAGCCGGCCCGATCCGCAGCTCACCCCTGGCGAAGGCTCGTGCGCCGTCGATGGCATCCCGGGGGCGTGAGTCGCCGGGGGCCTACGCTTCGAACACCGGCAGCGTCCGCTCGGCACAGTCGGCGGCCCAGATGGCCAGCACGCGCCGGTCGTCCTCGCTCCGGGTCAACGTGCCTGGCTGGCGCTCTTTGCGTACCAAGCCGCGCCCGAGGTCAGGCGTGACCGTCGAGCCAGGCTCGGAGGGACGGCTCATGTTCGTTGTGCAGGTGGCCGAACAGCTCGGCATCGGCAAGCGCCTCGCCGCCGAGCCAAGGGAGCGCGCCGGGCCGCGTGACCACCTCTTCGGACAGCGCGGCGACGGTGCGCGCGTAGCGCTCGTAGGAACGGTCGACGTCGTCCAGGACGTCACGCAGCGGCCGGTCGCGCGTCCGCTCGTGGATCCAGGCGTTGATCGGATCGTCCTCCTCTTCGCCGAGCTCGGCCGGCCATGGGTTCGGAGGTTCCTCACGGCCCTCCGCGACCGCCTCGAGGCGTGCGATCGCGCCAGGCGAGCAGGTGGGACGCGAGATCCTTGAACGTCCATTCACCCATCGCGCCGGGTTCGGTCATCCGGTCCTCGCCGATCTCGGTGACGAGGTCGGCCCACAACGCCCGCTCTGCCCGGATGCTGGCGACGAGCCGATCGCGGGCGTCGGTCTCGGTCATCGTTCCCTGAATCGCCAGCGGGTAGCCGTCGGCATGTCGCGCCACGCCAGGAGGGTCGCCGGTTCGACGCGGATGAGTCCGCCGTGGTCCCAGTCGGCTGGTCCGGGCTCGTAGCCCGGATACTTCTGGTGAAACGCCGTCGCCAGTGCGGTGCCAAGCTCGGCATCCGGGGCGGTCGGCGTCGCACGGCCACGGATGAGCACGACATCGTCGACGCCATCGAGGTGGACCGCGATCTCCGGCTGGACTGCGAGGTTCCTGTTCTTGATCGTTCCCGGGGCGCCGGTCTCGAGGAACAGGTCGGCCTCGACGAACACGCCCCAGATGGGCACCACGTGCGGCCGACCATCGGGCGTCACGGTGGCGATCCAGTAACCCACCGACGTGCGCAACCGCTCGATCACGTCACTCCACGGGACGAATCTGCCGCCCCTTCTGGGCACGCCGTAGCTCGGAGGCGGGCTCTCCGGTCGATCGCGCGACGGCTCCTCGGCGAAGGCGCCTCGCCGAAGGGTCGCCCGCTCGATCTGCGTCGCTGGACCGGTCACACGCGCTCGACGGCCATGGCGACGGAGCCGCCGCCGCCCAGGCACAGCGTGGCGAGGCCGTAACGGCCTTCGCGACGGCCCAACTCGTGGAGCAACGTCGCGATGATGCGCGCGCCGCTTGCCCCGATCGGATGGCCGAGCGCGATGGCGCCGCCGTTCACGTTGACCTTGTCCCAGTCGAAGCCGAGCGCCCGCCCGTCCGCGAGGGTCTGAGCGGCGAACGCCTCGTTGATCTCGATGAGGTCGAAGGCGTCGATCGGGAGCTCGATGCGGTCGAGCAGCCGGCGGACCCCCTCGACCGGCGCGAGGAAGAGCCACTTGGGGGCGACTTCGGCCTGGGCGTAGCCCACGATCCGCGCGAGGGGCTTGAGGCCGAGCCGTTCGACCGCGCGCTCCGAGGCGACGACCGTTGCGGCGGCACCGTCGGTGATGCCGGGGGCGTTGCCGGCCGTGACCGTGCCTTCGGTCGCGTCGCCGCGATCCTCGCCATCGGGCAGGGCGAAGACGGGCTTCAGCTTCGCGAGCGCCTCGGCGGTCGAGTCGCGTCGCGGGCCCTCGTCGGTCGTCACCACGGTTTCGCGGCCCTTCGCGTCGCGGACGGTTACGGGTGCCATCTCGGCGTCGAAGCGGCCGGCGTCGATCGCGGCGATCGCCTTCTGGTGGCTGGCCAGGGCGAACGCATCCTGGTCCTCGCGGCTGACGTGATCGCTGATGGCGACGCGCTCGGCGTGGGTGCCCATGTGGCAGTCCTCGATCGAGCACCACAGGCCGTCGTTGACGGTCGAGTCGATCAGCTGGGCGTTCCCAAGTCGCAGCCCGAACCTGGCGCCCGGCAGGACGTAGGGAGCGCCGTTCATCGATTCCATGCCGCCGGCGATGACGAGCTCCGCGTCGCCGGCACGGATCTCCGACGCGGCCAGCATGATGGCCTTGAGGCCTGACCCGCAGACCCGGTTGATCGTCGTCGCGCTCGTCCCGTCCGGCAGCCCGGCCTTGAGCACGGCCTGGCGAGCGGGCGCTTGACCGACGCCGGCCTGGAGGACCTGGCCCATGAGCACGTCGTCGACCTCGACCGTGGCCGGGTCCAGTCCGGCGCGCTCGACGGCAGCCCTGATGGCGACACCGCCGAGATCGGTCGCCGCAACCGTGCTCAGCGCGCCGCCGAACTTGCCGATCGGCGTCCGGGCGGCACTGACGATGAAAACATCGCCACTGGGTCGTTGCATGCCCGGATTCTACGCCGGTCCCTGCTGATAAGGGCCCGGTGAGCGCCTTCGACCAGACTCGAGCGATGGATGATCATCGGGTCGGGCATATCCTTCGAGCGCTCCGCCATCGGGTGGGTTGGCGTCAACAGGACGTGGCCGATCGCTCGGGGCGTGTCGTCCACGACGGTCGCCCGGATCGAACGCGGCGCCGTCGGGTCGATTCCCGTGGGCAAATTCCGGCGCATCGCCGAGGTGCTGGGTGCGCGCTTCGATACCGTCGTCAGATGGCAGGGCGCCGATCTCGGTCGCCTCTTGAACGCTCGCCACGCGGCGATGCACGAGGCGATGGCGACACTACTTGGCGGACTTGACGGCTGGGTTTCGAGCCGGAGGTCTCGTTCTCCATCTACTGCGAGCGCGGGATCATCGAGATCCTCGCCTGGCATCCGGGACGGCGCATGCTCCTCGTGATCGAGCTCAAGACCGAGATCGTCGAGGCACCATGGGCCAGCGGCGTCGGCTCGCCCGCGAGATCGGGGCTAGGGTCTGGTGGAAGCCCCTCGCTGTCAGTACCTGGGTCGTCGTCGCCGATAGCCGAACCAATCGGCGGTCGGTTTCTGCGCATGCGAACGTGCTGCGCGCAAAGATGCCCGTCGACGGGCGAGGCATCGCCAGGTGGTTGCGGGACCCGGCCTCCCGCGTCGATGCGCTCAGTTTCCTGCCATATCGGCATGGGGTGACCCTTAGGCGACCTCTTGCCCCCGTGAAACGGGTCACTGCCCATCGAACGAGCCGCCATTGAGCGTGGGTGGTGAAGGCGTGTCACCCACAGGAGGCCGTCGGAGGCCCGGAACCACGCCGAAGCGTCATACCGTGCCTGTTTGACAGGATGTCGCCCAGGGCGCGTCTTGCCGCCACTCGGCCCGCTCGGGCTCAGCCCGTTACGAGCCGCTGGCCCCGACCCGCCTCAGGATTTCGCCTGCCACGATCTCGCGGTGGATCTGGTTCGTGCCCTCGTAGATCTGGGCGCCCTTCGCATCGCGCATCAGGCGCTCCACCCCGGTCTCGCGCGAGTACCCGCTTCCGCCGAACAGCTGGACCGCGTCGGTCGCGACCCGCATCGCCGTGTCCGAGGCCGTCCACTTGGCCAGCGAAGACACCTCGGCCAGGGGCTCGCCGCGGTCCTTGGCTGACGCGGCCTCCCGGGTGAGTGCCCGCGCCGCCGCCACGTCCCGGGCCATCTCGGCGAGCATGAATCGCAGCCCCTGCTGGTCCGAAAGCGGACCGCCGAACGCCTGTCGCTCGCCCAGGTAGCCGGCGGCCGCCTCGAGCCCGGCCCGTGCCAGCCCCACGCACGCGGCCGCGATCGAGATCCTGCCCTCGCCCAGCGCAGAGAGGGCGATCCGATAGCCGTCCCCCTCCGCCCCGAGACGGTTCCCCACGGGCACCTCGCAACCCTCGAAGACCAGCTCCGCGGCCGGGCAACCTCGGATCCCCATCTTTCGCTCATGCGCCCCGAAGCGGAACCCGGGCGCCTCCCTCTCCACCAGGAACGCCGTGATGCCGGCCGCTCCGGCGTCAGGATCCACCGTCGCAAACACGAGGTAGCGCTCCGCCTCCGGCGCGTTCGAGATCCAGATCTTCGTGCCGGTCAGCCGGTACGCCTCCGGCGCGTCAACGGGCCCCACCCGCTCCGCTCGCGTCCGGATCGCGGCCGCATCGGATCCGGCGTGCGGTTCGGTCAGCGCGAATGCGCCCAGCGCGTCTCCGGCCTGCATCGCGGGCAGCCAGCGCGCGCGCTGCTCGTCGGTCCCCCAGGTCACGACCGGGTACTGCGACAGGATGTGGACGGAGAGCGACACGGCCATCGCCATGTCCGCGGCGCCCAGCTCCTCCATGACCAACGTCCATCCGAGGTACGAGAAGCCGGCGCCTCCCACCGAGGCGGGGAATGGCGCCGCGGTCAGCCCCAACGCGCCCATCGCCGCAAGCAAGGAGCGGTCGTATCGCTCGGCTTCGTCGCGCTCGATCGCGCCCGGAGCGACCTCCCGCTGGGCGAACTCGCGAGCGGTCGCCTGGAGCAGTCGTTCCTCGTCCGTCAGCGCCGAGCTCACGCGGGCTAGGATAGCGGCGTGCGAGAGCCGGGCGTGCCTGCCGATCCCCCAGACGTCGCGGACCCCGCAGGCGCCCCCGACCCTGAGGGCCGTTCCGACCCTGCCGCCGCCCCGGCCCACGCCCCGGCAGGGGCCGTCCCATCGGCGGACGACGTCCTCAGCGTCCGCCTCGAACGAGAGCTCTCGCTGCTGGGCTCGCTCGCGGCGGCGACCGGCCACGCCCGCTCGAAAGCGACCCTCGCACAGCGCGCCCTCGACACCGTCATGTCTACGACGAACGCGGATCATGGCTCGATCGTGCTGGCCGATGGCCGGGTCGGGAAGATGGTCGCGGTCAAGAACGTCCCCCCGGCCCTCGAACACATCGCCGGCGAGGTGGATTGGGCGGATTCGCCGGCCATCCGGGCGCTCACCCCCATCGGCAGCGTGATCCGCGGATCGGTCGATCGCCTACCGCTCGACCCCCTCCCGCGGCGCGAGCTGATCGATGCCAAGATCCGTTCGTTGCTCCTCGTCGGGTTGCATCGCGAGGACGTACTGATCGGCATTCTGAGTCTCGCGTGGGGCGGAGACGACGTGCCGCTCCCGTCCGAGGCCGTCGCCCAGCTCGCGGCGACCATCATCGCCCGCGGTCTCGAAAGCGCGCGGCTCGCCGAGGAGATCGTCCGACGCAACGACGCCACCCGCACGACCTCGAATCGATCGCGCAAGATCGACGAGCTGGCCCGCGCCGGGGCGTCGGTCCGCTCGCTCGAGGACCTGGTCGACCAGTCGAGTCGGCTCATCAACGTAGCGCTCGGGGCGTCGGGGACTGTCTATGCCCTCCTGGCAGCCGACGGGGTCTCCTACGATCCGTGCGGCCTCTTCGCCGTCCGTCCACCGATCGAGCGGTGGCTCCGCGCTCACCCACCCGACCTCGGTCCAGCGTTCCTGCGCTGGCGCGCGGGCGAGGGCGCCTTCATCGGCGCCCTGGAACCGGGTGTCGTCTCACCCGCAGACGTCGACGAGGCGCGCGAAGCCGGCATCTTGGACGTTGCCGTCATACCGATCCGAGTCGGAGAGGACGTGGTCGGCGGCGTGTCCGCCTACTTCGATCGCCCGCTCACCGAGCTCCACATCGACCGACACGATCTCGACCGCGTCGCCTCGATCGCGTCGATGGCGCTCGAGAACTTCCGGCTCAGGGAACGGGTGATGGGCGCAGACGAACGGTTCCGAGCGATGTTCCGGGGATCGCGGGATCCCATGCTCCTCTCCCTGCTCGAGGGCACGCTCGTGGAGGCCAACGATCAGGCCCTGCGACTGTACGGCGCCGAGCGCGAATGGCTGCTCGGCCGGCAACTCTGGGAGATCGCCGTGGACGACGTGGAGCAGATGCGGTCACGGATCGTCGCGCTACGGGTGGGGGAATCGGTCACCGCGACGGCATCCGGGATCCGTCGCGATGGAGGCCGGTTCCCCGCGGAGATCGAGACCACCCTGCTGATGGTCGAGGGGGAACCGCGACTGCTGGCTCGCATCCGCGATCTGACGGCCCAGCAGCGCCTGGAGGCCGAGATGGTCGCAGCGCAGAAGATGGACGTGGCCGGCCGCCTGGCGCCAGGAATCGCCCACGAGCTCGGCAATCCGCTCGCGGCGATCCTCGGCTTCAGCCAGCTCATCCGCCGTGATCCGTCTCTGCCGGAGGACCTGCGGCAGAACGCGGAGCTGCTGGCGGCAGAAGCCGAACGCACCCAGGCCATCGCCGGCAACCTGCTTGACTTCCTGACCCACCGACCGGCGGAGCGGCGCTCGACGCCGATCCGCGCCCTGATCGACAGCGTCCTCACCCTGCAGGCGAGCGACCTCGGCGCTGGCACGATCGAAGTCGAGGTCGATGTCCCCGAGGACGTCCCGGCGGTCGAGCTCGATCGGGGCCAACTCCAGCAGGTGCTCGTCAACGTCACCCGCAACGCGATCGAGGCCGTTGGCGCGGGCGCGGGCCGGAGGATCGGGATCAACGCCGTTCGAGAGGGGCGACCCGGAGCCGACGAGCGAGTCCGGATCACGGTCGTGGACGACGGGCGTGGCGTCGCACCCGAGCACGTGGACCGGCTGTTCGAGGCGTTCTACACCACCAAACCGCCCGGTGAGGGCAGCGGTCTCGGTCTATCGGTGTCGCGGGCCATCGTGCGTTCCCATGGCGGCGATCTGCGGTTTGCCCCAGCTCCCTCGGGACGTGGGGCCGCGTTCACGATCGACCTGCCGGTACGGGCCGCCGCCGTGGAGGGCGCCGTCGACTCGCCGGCCTCGGGGCTCGCCAGTGGCGGCGCGCCGGCCGCCCGAGGCCGGGCCACGGGACCGGCCGCAGCCGCCCCGACCGTGTCTCCGGGGGGCCGTGTCCTGGTCCTCGATGACGATTCGACGTTCCGCGCCTTCCTGGAGAAGGCCCTCGCCGCCCTCGGATACGAGCCGGTGATCGCGGCCCGAGGCCAGGAAGCGGTTGACCTCGCCAGGGATGGCGACCCGGCGGCCATCCTGTGCGACCACCAGATGGTCGGGATGTCGGGGATCGAGGTGTACGAGGCCGTCGTCGGCAACCGGCCCGAGCTCGCGAAGCGATTCGTGATGATGAGCGGCGATGTGCTCGATCCACTGGAGACCTTCGCGGCGACCAACGAGATGACGCGTCTGGCCAAGCCGTTCGACCTTGCCACCCTCGACCGGACGCTCCGCGGCGTGATGAGCGAAGGCGGTCAGTCGCGCGGGTAGGTGTAGAAGCCTCGTCCCGTCTTCTGCCCCAGGTTCCCAGCCTCCACGAGCTCGACAAGCACGCGTGGAGGGCGCATGTGCTCCAGGCTCAGTCCGTCCTCCAGGACGCGCATGATCCCGAGACAGACGTCGAGTCCGATGAAGTCGGCAAGCTCGAGCGGCCCCATGGGATGGTTCAGCCCGATGCGTGCGCCGGCATCGATGTCCTCCGCGCTCCCGACCCCCTCCTCGAAGGCGCGCATCGCCTCGCCGAGGAACGGCATGAGGATGCGGTTCACGATGAACCCCGGCCGGTCCACGGACACGATGACCTGCTTGCCGAGCTCGGAGGACAGGGCGCGCGCGGACTCGAGGGTCTCGTCTGCCGTGGACTCGCCGCGGATGAGCTCGACGAGCGGCATCACCGGCACAGGGCTGAAGAAATGCATCCCGATGAACCGGGAACGACGGTCCGGCTCGATCGCCTCGGCCAGCCGATGGATGGCGATGGAGCTCGTGTTCGTGGCGAAGATCGCGTGCTGCGGCGCGTGACGGTCGAGCTCTCGCCATAGCCCGGTCTTGACCGCCACGTCCTCGAAGACGGCTTCGATGACGAGATCGGCTCCGGCGACGGCATCGGCGTCGGCGGTCGGCTCGATCCGGGCCAGCGTCGCTTCGCGCTCGTCCGCTGTGAGGCGGCCCTTGGCCACGGCGCGCTGGAGATTCGCCGCGATGCGATCCCTGCCTGCCGTGGCGCGGGCGAGGTCCGGTTCGTACAGCAGGACCTGCTTGCCGATGGCCGCGTGAACCTGGGCGATGCCGTGACCCATGAGCCCAGCACCGGCCACGAATACGCGCTCGATCGTCACCCCGGAAGCGTACCCGGTGACGGCACGACGGGCCGGACGAGCGTGTCTCGCACGAGCCTCAAGAGCACGCTCCCGCCGAACGCGAACAGCGCCGACGCGACGAAGATGCCTCCGAACCCGATCGACGCCACCAGCGCTCCCAGGATCGCGGGCGACATCCCGAACGAGAGGTCGACGAACGCCGTGGTCGTCCCGACGACCGTCCCCCGCTCCGTCTCATCCACGCGTGCGACGGCGAGGGCCATGAGGGCCGGGAACAGGAAGGCGATCCCGAACGCGAAGATCGCCGTCCCGATGTAGACCCCGATCGGGCTGCCGACCAGGCCGAGCACACCGAGCCCGACGGCGGATCCCACGAGTGCAACCCCCGATAGCCGAGCCGCGCCGATCTGGTCGGGGAGCTTGGCAAAGACGATCCGGAGCACGACCACGATGAGTGCGTACATCGCAAACGGAAGTCCGGCCCCGCCCATCCCGAGCTCGGTCGTGTAGAGCGGAAGGAACGCGAAGTACGCCGCCATGCCCCAGGTACCGGTCATGATCAGGAACCCCGGCAGCAGGCCGGCCGGGTGGATGAGGGGCGTGCGTGGTGGCCGCTCGCCCGTCTCGCGCTGGCGCAGCGTGCCTGGCGCGGTCTCGGGTACGAGGAGCGTCAACAGGGTCGCGACCACCGCCATCGCGGCCGCGGCGAGCCACACCGCGTTGAACCCGGCCAGGCCGAGGATGGTCTCACCAAGGAAGGGGCCGAAGGCCAGGCCCAGATAGACAGCCAGCGAGCCGATGTTGATCGCCTCGCCGCGACGCTCCGGTGGTGCGAGGTCGCTGACCGCCGCGAGGAGCGCCACGAAGAAGAAGGCCTCGGCGATGCCGAGCAGGGAACGAGCCACGACGAACAACGGCAAGGTCGTGGCGACCAGGTGGAACAGCAGCGCGACGACGGTCAGCGCACCGCCCAGCACCAGCAGTGGGCGCCGGCCGAAACGGTCCGAGGCCCAGCCAACGACCGGACGCAGGGCGAGCGCCGCGATGGCGAAGGCGCCGATCGAGATGCCGACACCGGTGGCATCGGCATGCAACGGGCCGGCAGCGAACCGGGAGGCCACGGGCAGCACGACGTTGCCTGACGTGAAGAACACGAGTGCGGCCGCGAACAATGCGGCGAACGGCGTTGTGAAGAGCCGCGGTGCCGCCGTCACCCGGCCGTCAGCTCCCTGAGCAGCCGGTCGGCCGCCGCATACGGGTCGAGTCGATGAGCCGCGACATCCTCGAGGACGGCCTCGGTGGTCCCAGCCCGTTCCGGCGCGACCAACGACGCGCGGAGCCGCTCGCCCAGGATCGCCCAGACCTGGGCCTCCGCCCGGGTACGCCGAGCGCCACCGCTCTCGGCCGCGCGGCCGGTCGCCCGGTGCCGGTCCAGAGCCGCCAGGAGCTCGGGGACGCCTTCGCCCGTCGACGCCGTCGTGACCATGACCTCGGGGCGCTTCGGTGTCGGTCGATCGGTGGGCGTCCGAGCCACCGTTGGGACGAGCATCGCGCGCAGTTGCGCGGCGGTCCGCAATGCCCCGGGCTTGTCGCCCTTGTTCACGACGACCAAATCCGCGACCTCGAGCAACCCGGCCTTGATCGCCTGGACCTCGTCCCCCATCTCGGGGGCCTCCAGGACGACGGTCGTGTCGGCTGCCGCGGCGACCTCGACCTCGCTCTGGCCGGTCCCGACCGTCTCGATGAGCACGAGATCGAACCCTGCGGCGTCGAGCACCGCGGCTGCGGTCGTCGTCGTCGAAGCGAGGCCGCCCGCATGCCCGCGCGAGGCCATCGAGCGGATGAACACGGCCTGATCGCCCGCATAGGACTGCATGCGCACGCGGTCGCCGAGCAACGCGCCCCCGGTGATCGGTGAGGACGGATCGACGGCCACGACGGCAACCGCCCGTCCGGCCGCCCGGACCACGCCGATCAGAGCGGCAACGAGCGTGGATTTGCCTGAGCCCGGCGGCCCGGTGATCCCGACGAGGTGGGCCTTGCCGGCGACGGGATACAGGCGCCGCAGCGCCGCCTCGGCGAGTGGCGTCCGATTCTCGACGGCGGTCAGGAGCCTGGCCAGCGCTCCGCGGTCGCCGGCCATCGCCGCCTCGGCCAGCTCCGTCGCCCGGCTCGAGACCTGGGGAGTGGCGTCCTCCCCCACCCTAGTCGCGCGGCCGTGCGTTGGCCCGCAGGAACTCCGCGACGGCGGAGATCGTCGTGCCAGGCCCGAACACCGCGGCGACCCCCGCGTCGCGCAGGGGCTGGACGTCGTCGTCGGGGATGATCCCGCCGACGGTGACCAGCACGTCGCCGAGACCGGATTCCGCCAGGAGCTTCGTGATGCGCGGCACGAGGGTCATGTGCGCACCGGACAGGATCGAAAGGCCGACCACGTCGACGTCTTCCTGAAGCGCGGCCGTGGCGACCATCTCGGGCGTCTGGCGAAGGCCGGTGTAGACGACCTCGAACCCCTCATCCCGCAGCCCGCGCGCGAGCACCTTAGCCCCGCGGTCGTGGCCGTCCAATCCGGGCTTCGCGATCAGCACCTTGAGTGGTCGATCGGTCATGCCCGGATTGTATGGGACGGCCAGGCCTGCGCGACGAACTGCGGCCCCTGGACGAACGTCGGCCCGGACCCCCGAAGAGGTCCG
>JARDZW010000057.1 GCA_029240655.1 Chloroflexota bacterium | reverse complement strand
TGACGATCCGACGAGTTGGTCGTACCAGGGCGCGATCCATGGCTCGCCGGCACTACCAGAGCTGCCTGGATGGAACGCTTGTCAGCACAATCATTGGTTCTTCCTGCCGTGGCACCGGATGTACCTGTACCGCATGGAACGCCTCCTGCGCGCCGCCGTGATCGAAGATGGCGGTCCCGCCGAATGGGCGCTCCCCTATTGGAACTACGACGCCGGTACGCCGACCAACACGATCCCGATCCCCTTCCGGGTACAGCTCATGCCCGATGGCACCCGCAACCCCCTGTTCGTCGCGCAACGGCGTACGGGCGTCAACGCGGGCGGCGGTATCCCGTCAGCCGTGACGTCACCGGCCGCCGCACTCGCCATGGCGTCGTTCAGCCCCCCGCCCGCTCCTGGTTTTGGCGGAGGGGTCGCGACACCGCAGCATTTCTGGACGCTGACCGGCGGTGTCGAGCAGACGCCGCACAACGACATCCACAATATTCTCGGCGGACCCGGTGGATGGATGGGCGACCCCGACCGTGCTGCGCTTGACCCGATCTTCTGGCTCCACCACGCGAATATCGATCGCCTGTGGAGCGTCTGGACTGGCGACGGCGGCGTGAATCCGACGACCGCCAGCTGGCTGAACGAGGAGTTCACGCTCTTTGATACCGACGGAAGCTCGAAAACGCTTGCGGTCCGCGACACGCTCGATATCGTCAACGACCTGGACTATCAGTACGATGATGTACCGGTCGCAGCCCCGCCAGCGCCCGCTCCGGGCGCGCCAGGAGGACCTCCCGTGGGGGACGAAGCCGCTCCCGAGCCCGAGATGATCGGCGCGACCGCTGAACCGATCTCGCTGGAGGGATCCACTGCGTCGGTGATCGTGGGGATCGATCCGCAGGCCGGCGGCGGCGGACTGCTCGACGAGGGTGCGGATGCACGCATCTACATGAGCGTCGAGCACATCGATGCGGACCAGCCACCCGGAAGCGTCTACGCGGTCTACGTCAAGGATGCCGGTCAGCCGCCCGACGAGCGCGTCCATGTCGGCAACGTGTCGCTGTTCGGGAGCGACAAGCTCCACGCCGCACGAGCGAACGAGGACCACGACCACGACACGCGCCTTGTCTTCGATGTCACCGACCAGATCCGATCGCTCGGCATGGCCGACCTCGGCGGCCGGCAGCTCGAAGTGTCGTTCGAGCCGATCGGTCTGGAGGGTGTCGTGACCGATGAAGCCGAGGAACCGCCGCCGCCGATCCGAATCGGGCGTGTCAGTTTCTTCGCCGGCTAGCTTGCCGCGGGAGGTTCCCGGATGACGGTCGTCGCCGTTCGCCGGCGACGCGGGCTGGAATGGGTCGTGGTCGCCGCGATCGGATCGGCGTGGGCGGTCTTGTGGCTGGTCCAGTTCTCGACGGACCTCGCGACCAGGTTCCTGGGGATCGCAGCGATGACGGTCGGGATGATGGTCCCGCTCGCCCTTCCGGCCGCTCGCCACGTCGCCCAGAACAGCCTGCGCCGGCACCGCCAGGAAGCCGTCCTGACGTTCCTGGGGGCGTTCGCCGCGATCTGGATCCTGGTCGCGCTGGGGGCGGAGCTCGTGACCGTCATCGGCGGCCGGGTGCTGCCCGTCTCCCAGGGGACCCTGATGGTTGCCACGGTCGCGGCCATCGCGTGGCACTGGACGCCATGGCGCCGACGAGCCCTGCGCGCGTGTGCCCGAAGTCGCCCGCTGCCGCCTGACGGCTGGCCGGCCACGGAAGCGCGCCTGGCGTTCGGGATCGAGGTCGGAGCGCGGTGTGCGACGACCTGCTGGCCCGCGATGCTGCTGGTAATGAGCGCGGGAGCCTGGCACGTCCTTGTCGCGTTGCCGGTGGCCATCCTGCTGCTGGCTGAACGCACGACGCCCGCCGTGCGGCGATCTCGCTGGATCGTACCCGCGTCGATCGGGGCCATCGGGACGACAACAGCGATCCTCGGTCCGGGGCCAGCGGGCCCCTCGGTCATCGCCTGGCTCTGTCAGATCCCGCAACCTTGAGGCTGCGCGGGCAGAAGGGTCAGACGCGGATGTCCTCGAGGGCGAGGATCGGTCGAAGTGCCTCCGCGTCGTCCAGGCCACCCAGGACGTCCGCAGGGACGAGCGCGCCGAGGTCGATCGACGCGAGGGTCGCGATCTGACTCAGGGAGACCTGGAAGGTCTTGTACGCGCCAAAGACGAACTCCTCGTCGGCCACGACGTCCTCGACGAGCTTCTCCTGGGACAGGAGATAGGCGCTTGACGCCAGCGCGTTGTTCTTCCGCCGGAAAGCGACCACCTTCCAGAACTGGAGTGGCACCTTGACGTCCTGGAACGTCGGGTCCGTGCTGCGCAAGACCGGGGCGGTGAAGACCGTCACCCGCAAGTCGTTGCTGTCGGCGTTGTTCAGGATGTAGTTCTCGATCCCGGCCCAGACCTGGGGATTGCGATTGAAGTCCTCGTGCTGGGGCGAGCAGTTGGTGAAGTGAAAGGTGTCGCCGTTGGCGAACGCGGCGACCTGCGGGCCGCCCCAGACCGGGTCGAGGCGGCGCACCAGGTGACCGCGGTCGAACGGGTTCTTCGCGTAAAGCGCGTTTCCGACCTGGAGCTTCTTGTCGATCCTGGGATCGAACGACCAGGCGTCGTTCTCGCGATCGAACTCGATGGACTGCCCGCCGTCGATATTCACCGCCGTCAAGCGGGCGAAGCGACGCGACTTGCTCATCACGACGCTGAAGTGGTGATAGCGAAGCTCGTCCGTCTTCCCATTGGGGCCGGTGAACGTGACGGTGTCCTTGGCGGCCGAGCCCTTCAGCGATGGCAGCGGCAGCGGCGTGCCGCCCAGGAACGCCCGGTCGTAGCCGGGTCGACTCGCGTAGTCGGGGTCAACCACCGGGGAGGACGGCGCCGACGCGAGAAGCTCGACGGCGTCCTCGACCGAGATCGTGACGCTCCCGTCGTCATTTGGTGCGTCGATCGCTTGACGTAACGCTTCGACGTATGCGGGCGCGGTCACGGCATCCACTCCTCGTTCGATGACCCTGAGGCGGGGGCATCATCGGTGGCATCGACGACGTCGGATGCCGTGGTGGAAGCGGACTCGGAGTCGCTTGGTGCGACGTCCGCGGACATGTAGTCCTCGGACTTCCGCTTGTACGACAACTCCTTGCCGTCCTCGTCGACCAACTTGAGATCGTCCTCCGACACATCGAGGGCGAATGTCTCATCGCGGTCGGTCGCCGTCGACATTCGGATCGACGTCTTGTCGATGCGATCGAAAACACCGGAGTCGAGCTTGCTCGCAACGCGGCTTCCGAATGCCTTCTTGCCGCTGTAGATCCCATCAGGGTCGAAGGTGATCTCGTCGGGGTACGGGGCCGCGTCCGGCTCCTGCCGGATCCAGGTGCCCACGATGTCCGCGGCTGGCTTCTCGGGCTCCGGATCCTCGGGCTCCGGCCGGTCGGGTTCCTGCTGGACGATCTTCTGCTTCTTCGTCATAGGGCGGCCACCTCCGTTCGAACGGCATCCGCAACCGGCTGGCGTGTGACCTTGCTTTGGAGGAGTTTCGTCAAGCGGTCGCACGCGACCGCGTCTCCGCTGTCGGGCTCGACATGTGCGGCATCGGCGATTCCGGCGCCGTCGGCGGCATCGGCCAACCCGGCACCGACCGCGGCAGCCGCCGCCTGTGGACGCGCGTCCTTGACGATATCGGCGGCCCGGGAGATCTCTGCCTGGCTCATCACCGTGCCCACGTCGAGCAGGTCCACCGCTTGCTCGAGACGAGCCGGCCGCTCGAAGAACGGGACGGCCAGGCGTTTGGCCTCGATCCACGCGACGTGCTCGTTCAACTCTTGGCAATCGAGCGCTCGATGGATGGTGCTCACGCCATCCTTGAGGTGATCGCCGCCGAGCACCAAGGTGAGCATCGCGTTCGGGACGCTGAGCATCCGGTGGGCGGCGACGGCATGTTCCTTGGTCTCCGGCCCGGTGACCATGACCGAGGTCTCCCCGGATACCGTGGCAACGCCGTTTCCCGTTCGCCACGTGACCTCAAGGACGATGCGGTGCACACCGGGCATCGGGAACAACGCCCCCTGACCGCCCCGAAGGAGGGTGATCCCGTGGCTCAGCCGTTCCTTCGGCTGGAAGTCGCGGGTCTCGTCAGCATCGATGCACCGGATGAGAGGCAGGAACGCCCGCTCCACGCCGGCTGGGTCAATGACTCTGCCACTGACCGCCCCATCGCGGACGTTGAGCGATCCTGGTCCCTCGACGACGCGTCGGCCGCGGTTGGACAGCCGGTACTCGACGCGGACAGGCGCCCCGAGGGGTACGACCTCGAGTAGTGATTCCACCTCGAGCTTCAGGCCGGCCGGAGCCTGGGCCGCTGCGTCGTCGGCGGCCTCGTCGGCGATCGCACCGAACGTCTGACCGAAGGGGACACCTCCGGGACGGACCCAGATGTCTGGCATGTGGCGCAGCCGGTGGCGATCGTCGGCCGCGAACGCCCAAAGGGCATTGTCGGGAAAGGCCGGTTGGGTCGCGCGTCTGGCCAGAAAGTCGGTCGTGTTCATCACACCGAAGTCCGCGGTGTTGTGCTGGAGCCCCATCGCGTGACCGATCTCATGGAGCGCGGTCCGAAAGTATGAACTCGTCGCGCTGCCGAAGGGCTTCCCGACGAGCGGGCCCCAGAACGGCTCCGCCGGGACCCAACCTGTTCCGATACCGATGCCCTCGCGTGGCACGTCGTTGGAGTCGATCGCCGCGTTGTCGTACATCAGCCCGCGGTCGGTGCTGCGCAGGCGGCGCACACAGAGCATGTGATACCGCCATTCGGCGTCGAGATCCTCCGACCGCCTTCGCTGGAGCATCGTCTGGTGCAGTTCGGCGTCCGTCCAGAACTCGCCTGACGGCTCCGCGATATTGCTGTCGCCTCGTTCGATGGTCAGATCCCAGCCGACCGTGTCGAAGACCGTCTGCCACTTCGTGCCGACCCCATTGTCGAACGGCCGCTCCAGCTTGGGCACCCGATCGATCTCGACGACCGCGCGGCGGAGGCTGCGCGACACGCGGGTCGCCCGCAGGTTGCCGACTGGTTCCCCGGATGTCGAACGGACGAGCCCCTCGAAGGCATCGGCGACCGGCTGTCCGTTCTGGCCGATGACCGGGTTCAGCTCCGCTTTCCGTGCCCCAGTGTCGGTCCAGGTTCCGGACGCTCGGTCGAATGCATGCAACTCGAAGTCGAACGCCAACGGGGACGCCGCTCCGCCATCCTGGCGCAGGCTGATGCCCCGGATGTAGAGCCGATAGTCGGCGCGCGGAAAGATCGGGATCCCGTCGGCCGGGTCGGGCTCCTTCGATGCGGCTTGCCCGTTCGCGGTGCGATGGACGTAGAGGTCACCACTGACGGAGAGCGCCGAGTCGGCGGTCGAGATCCGCAGGGTGCCGTCGTAATGGACGTCGGTCGGCGTCCCGGGCGGACCGATCCGGTCCAATCGCAGCAGATAGCAGCCGTTCAGAGTTGCGAGATCGTCGCTCGCGTCCGCCAGCCCATCATCGAGGGCGATGACGGGCGGTGGGGTCGGCTGGAAGCCTCTCGCCGATCTTGAAGCCATGAGCATTCCCCCTTCGCACGGAAGCTGCCACTGGCCACCGGCTTCGCATGGCCGGCCTCGGGAAGGGTTCATATCGCTTCCCGGGCTCGTCGGCACCAGTCATGCTTGATCGACAGCCTAGACCGTCACCGTATCGCCCGCGTCGCGGTAGGCGGTAACGGCGACGGGATAGCCCACCTGTAGCCTCGCCGACGGCGTTCGGGACGCCGCCCGAGCCCCATCATGATCTGCGTCAGGAGGGTGGACATGGACATCGTTGGACAGGGCGGGGTCGTACCGGGACCGCTGGATCGCGCGGGTTCCAGCGTGCGCACCGCGCGGCCCGGACCAGCTGCCGACGTCCGCGACGAGGCGTCCGAGGTCGAGCGCATCGGCGTCGTCTTCGTCCACGGGATCGGCGATCAACGGGCGGGGCTGACACTGATCAGCTGGGCACGCCCGCTCGTCCGCCTGATCGGACGCTGGACCGCCACGACGCCCGGCGTGGATCCATCGATCGACCCGGTGTTGACCGGCAACATCGACTTCTCTGGCTCGACATTCCCGACCCTGGAAGTCTCGGTTCCAGGCGGGACCATGGGCAAGACCGTCCACAAGCCCCAGCACTGGGTGTTGACCGAGTCATGGTGGGCCGCGCGTGTGTCGCCACCTTCGATCGGCGAGGTATTCCGGTGGCTCGTGCCCGGCGAGATGATCCGGATCTTCCGAGGCATCGTCCGCGGACAGGCATCCCAAGGGTCGCGGGCGTGGGCAGCCATCGACGCCGTGTTCAGCGCCCTGTTCATGATCCCGGCCGTCATCCTCGCCGTGGCCCTCTACATCGTCTTCCGTGCGTTCCGGATCATCCCGATCGATGCGCTGCAGCAGTCCGCGTTCGTCCGCGGGCTCGAATTCTTCCTGGTCGACTGGTTCGGCGACGTTCGCGTCCTGCTGGCGGACCGGGCTCAAGCCGCGAACATCCGCAATCGGGTCGCGCTCTCCATTCGAGCGCTGCACGGTTACGGATGTGACCGTGTCGTCATCGTGGCCCACTCCGGTGGCACGATCGTCAGTTACATGACGTTGACCGACCCCGCCCTGCTGGGCGACCCCAACCTGCGCGTCGACCGGCTGATCACCCATGGCCAGGCGCTTGATCTCACGTGGCGACTCGGACACGCGACCGACCCCTGGGCCGCCGATCAGCGCGAGGACCGGCTCTACCTGAACGATCGGCTCCAACGGTCACTCGAGGACGTGATCGATAGCGATCGGGAGACCCTGGACTGGTATGACTTCTGGGCGACCCACGACCCGGCCCCAGCCGGCGGCTTCGGGAGCACCGCTGACGATGTCACGAACCCCGAGGCCTGCCACGGTGCCACCCAGAGGATCTTCAACCGGATGAGCCTGCGTGGCGACCACGGCGGCTATTGGGACAACGACGAAGAGTTCGTCCTACCGGTCGCTCGCCTCATCGAACGACAGGACCTGACCACGCCCACGAGGTTCTTCCCGGTGGAGCCGGCCCTGAGCCGGGCCGCCCATCGCGAGCATCGGGTTCGCCTGCTGTCGTTCGCGTGGCTGGCCGTGATGCTGACGGCCATCGCGTCGATCCCGGTATCGATGATCGACGCACGGCTGGCCGGTGACAGCGGCAACCTGGAAGAGTTCGGCCAAGCCGCCTTCGAGATCATCAGCTGGATCTACGGCGCGGTCGCGTCGCTCATCGGCGGGTTCATCGAACTCCCGACCCTGCCCGCCACGATCACGGGCCTGGTGGCCGAGATCCTGGGAATCGCATTCATGGTCGGCCTGTTCCTGGCGGCCGGGCGCGGGATGGTATCCGTCTGGAACCGCTGGGACGCGCGCGAGCGCCTCCTCGCCTTGCAGCCTGCCCCCGACCAGCGCTCAACGAGAACGCTTTCGGCGCAGCTCTTCATCTGCGCGGCCGGTGCCCTGAGCCTCTTCTTCTTCGCGACCTCTGGTCGCATCGAGACCCTCATCCCGCTCGCGGTCACCCTGGCCGTCGCCATCGGCTGGTCGATATTGACCGGATCGACCGGTCAGATCGTGCGCGGCGATGCCACATGAGTGTCGCCGCGCCACCGGGGTACGTATGCCAGCCGTTCGGCACGCAGACGACCCGCGGCTATATCCGTCGCCGAGTCTATCGACGCACCGCGGCTGGGCCGACGGTGATCCTTATGCACGAAGCGCCCGGAATCTCACCAAGCACGTTCAGGATCGCCGAATTCCTCCACGCGGCCGGGTACGCCGTCGCGCTCCCGGAACTCATGCGTCCGGGGCCATTCGGCCCTGAGAAGGTCCGCAACGCCACTGGAATGTTGCGCTTTTGCGTGGCCCGGGAGCTTGCGGCGTTCTCGTCGAATCGTACTGGCTCGATCGTCGAATGGCTGCGAGATCTTGCTGGTGCTGAGAGCGCCGCGGACAAAGGCCGAAACGTCGCGGTGATCGGGATGTGCTTTTCGGGAGGGTTCGCGCTTGGAGCGTTGCTCGAGGATGCGGTCTCCGCGGCGGTGTCGAGCCAGCCGGCCCTCCCGTTTCCGATCTGGTTCGGTCGGGCGGTCGATATCGGACTGTCGCGCGACGACGTTGGCGGGATCCAGGGACGCGTCGTCGCCGGGGCGGGCCTACGCGTAATGCGCTACGCGAAGGACTACAAGTCGCCGGGCCGTCGGTTCCAGCGGATCGTCGACGACTTTCCGACCTGCAGCTCCCAGCAGATCCCAACGTCGCGGCGGAACGACCACTCGGTGCTCCGCGATTCCATCGACGCTCCCCCCGGCACAGACCTCCGGGATGCGCGGGACTTGACGTTGGCCTTCCTGCGGCAGCACCTTCCCCTCTGATCCTGATGCACCCGCCCAGAGCCAACGTCGGCCTCCAGCACCTCCGCCAACCCGAGGGCGGGAGCGCGCCCAGCTTCAATGGGCAAGGTACCAAGTCCATGAGCCGGTCGGCTGACGGTTGTACGTCGTCAGGCCTCCAGCGTTGCCGGCAGCCCAAAGTGCGGGAACAGCGACCAGCCGAACGTCGTGATCTCGGCGATGCGGCCGTCAACGACGCGTAGCACGTCGAGCTTGAAGGCGCGGTAGGTGTCGTCGCCCGGCGCCTTGAGGTAGCTCGCCGCGGTCGGCATCCGGTTGGCGACCGTCGGGAGCAACCGCCACGTGCGGCCGTCGGCGAAGGCGTTCTCCAGCAGCGGCCTGATGACGCCGATCCCCTCGAACAGCAGCGGTGCCGGCGGCATCGTGATCCGGAGATCCTTCGACGCGATCGAGACGGCCAGGGCCGCGTCGCCGCGCTCGTGCGCCTCGATGAAACTGGCCAGCAGCGCACGCTCCGCTTCGCTTGGCTCCCCCGCCGACCAGTCCGTCCGCTTCGCTGGCAGGTGCGCTTGCAGGGTCGCGCGCGCCCGTTGCAGCGCGCTGTTCACAGATGCGACCGTCGTATCCAGGGCCGATGCGGTCTCGCTCGCGGGCCAGCCCAGCACATCCCGGGCGATCAGCGTCGCCCGTTGCCGCGGCGGCAACACCTGGAGCGCCGCCAGGAACGCGAGCTCGATCGTCTCGCGCGTCACCACGACCGCGTCGGGCTCGTCCTCGGCCGGCGCCATCTCGTCGAGCAGGCGATCCGGATACGGCGTGATCCACGGCACCTCACGCATGCTCTCGGGGGATTTCAACCGCCGCCCGGCGCGCCGGATCGCGTCCAGGCACACGTTCGTGGCGATCTTGTACAGCCACGCCCGCACGAGATCCCCGCCCTGGAAGGTGTCGCGTGACCGCCATGCGCGCAGGAACGTCTCCTGGACCGCGTCCTCGGCCTCGTCGAACGAGGCGAGCATTCGGTAGCAGTGGACGTGGAGCTCGCGTCGGTATCGCTCGGTGAGGGCCGCGAATGCGGACTCCCCACCGGCGAACGCGGCCGTGACCTGATCGGTCACGCGGCGGCCTCCTCGTCGATCTTGACGGTGGTGACCTTCCAGTCGCGCTTCACCTCCTGGACGAGCCAGGTGTTGCCGTCGGGATCCTGGAACGGCATGAACGACGCGTAGCTGCGGCGCTCAGGGTCGATGCCGGGCGTCTGGCCGGCCTCGCCGTAGTGGAAGGGGTCGGACACCTCGACACCACGGCCCGCCAGCTCTTCGCGCGCCGCCTCGATGTCGCTGACGCAGAGGTGCAGCCCGTGGAGCGAGCCCGCCGGCATCGATCCGATCCCGGTTCCGATCGCGATCGCGCACGCGGACCCGGGTGGGACGAGCTGGACGACGCGGAAGTCCGGGCCGGCGCTCGAGTCGACGAGCAGCTCGAAGCCGGCCTTGTTGATATAGAAGTCCTTCGCGCGGTCGACATCGCTGACGGGGACGACGATGAGTTCGAGCGTGTAGTCCATGGTTCGAGCCTCCATTCGTGATCGGTCGGATTGGCCGATCTGGGAGGTGTAACGACGGCTTGCGCCAAAACTCATCGGTCCTCCGTCAGCGCCTCAGCACCCACCATCGAATGGTCGACATCTTGACGCCCGCCAGGCCAGCGGCCACTGTCGGGGCGTGGATACGGATCTCGCCACCCAGCGTCGGGATGAGTTTCGCCAGATCAACGCGATGGCGATCGTGACGATCATCGTCATGACCGCGTATGCCCTCTCGGCTCCCGTCTGGGTCGGCGAACGGTCTCCGATCGATCCGCCCAGTGCAGCGGGCTTCGACTGGATGCTTCCGCTCCTCATCATCGCTTCGGTCATCGGGACGTGGCTTGTCTGGGCAGTCCTGGTCGAGCGCCGCTCGCCCATCGCCAAGCGTCGAGACCGACGGCCCGACACCGCGTGGACGGCCGTGCCAGCGATCGCGGCCTGGGTGGTCGCTCAGTTCATCAGGTCGTCGTGGACGCCGGCGTCCGGGGTGTATTTCCGAGGCGAGAACGAGCCGTACCTCGTGGTTTCCACGCCGGTCGATCTCGCCCGCGACCTCGTGCTCTTCGGCCTCTGTTGGTCGATCGCGCTGGCCGTCGGTCACCTGATCGACTACGTCGTCCGGCGTCGCCGGCCCGCCGAGCCTGCCTCGCCCGAGGTGACCCGACCAGCGGCCTGAACGGTCGGGATCCGGATCGGTCGGTACGGGGCTACCCGACCGATGAGTTCGCCGACCCTCCCCGGTCTAATGGGTATCGTCATGCTCAGCGAAACGACCCGAGGAGGACTGCAATGACGGCACTCGACTGGACCAGTGAGACCATGGGCGGCGGCGAATACGCCGACGTCAACGGCCTCCACATGTACTACGAGACCCAGGGGTCGGGGCGGCCCCTGGTCCTGCTGCACGGCGGACTCGCGTCGAGCGAGATGTTCGGCCCGATCATCCCGATCCTGGCGGCGAACCACCGGGTGATCGCGCCGGACCTTCAGGGCCACGGACGGACCCCCGACATCGATCGGCCCCTCGACATCGAGCTCATGGCCGACGACATCGCGGCGCTCATCGACCACCTGGGGCTCGACAAGCCGGACGTCGTCGGCTACTCGCTCGGCGGCGGCGTCGCGATCAAGACCGCCGCGAAGTACCCCGATAAGGTCGGCAAGCTCGTCGCCGCCTCGCTGAATCTCACGCCGAACGACATCGATCCGGCCCTTCGCGCGCAGCAGGTCGTGGTGGACGCCGCGGCGGCCGAGTTCATGAAGGACACGCCGATGTACCAGCTCTACATGAAGGTCGCGCCGCGCCCCGAAGACTTCGGGCAGCTGCTCGACAAGGTCGGCGAGATGATGAAGGAGGACTACGACCACACCGATGTGGTCAAGGCGCTGAGGGTGCCGACGCTCATCGTCCACGCCGATGCCGACATGGCGCCGCCGAGCCATGCCGTCGAGATCTTCAAGCTGCTCGATGGCGGCCTGCGCGACGGTGGCTGGATGGGCGAGAACCGGCCGAAGGGCGGCCATGCCCTCGCGATCCTGCCGGGCCTGCAGCACTACAACCTGGGCGCATCGCCGCTCTTCGCGACGGTCACGCTGGCATTCCTCGACGCGCCACTCGATCGCTAGTCCTTGCGGACGGGTCAGCCGATCCCGCGCCGTTTCTCCAGCACGATCTGGAGGTCCTGGCTGACGCCCGTCGCGAAGCCCGCCTCGCTGAGGGCGAGGTAGTACTCCCACATCCGGATGAACCGCTCGTCGAAGCCCAGGGAGCGGACGTTGTCGAGCCGCGCCATGAACCGCTCTCGCCACGAGCGCAACGTCAGGACATACGAGGCGGCGATGTCGGTCACGCCGGTGATCAGAAAGTGCGTGTCGCGCGTCGCGCGTTCGATGACGGCGAGTGACGGGCACAGACCACCGGGAAAGATGTAGGTCTGGATCCAGTTCGCCCCGCGTCGTTGCCGGTCGTACGCCGCGTCCGGGAAGGTGATCGACTGGAGGCTCATCCGACCACCGGGTCGCAGTGCCCGGTCGCAGACAGAGAAGAAGGTCTCAAAGTACTCGGCCCCCACGGCTTCGAGCATCTCGATCGACACGATGGCGTCGTACGTCCCCTCGATGTCGCGGTAGTCGCGGAGCAGGATCTCCACCAGGTGGTCGAGGCCGGCCGCGCGCACGCGCTTTCGGGCAAGGTCGTACTGCTCCTGCGAGATCGTGACGGACGTGACGCGGCAGCCAAGTTCACCGGCGGCGTAGAGCGCGAAGCCGCCCCAGCCCGTGCCGATCTCGAGGACGTGTTGGCCCGCTTCAAGGCCGGCGTTGGCGGCGATGACCCGGTATTTGTTCCGCTGCGCGTCCGCGAGATCCTGGTCCGGAGCCGCGAAGACCGCGCTCGAGTAGGTCATCGTCTCGTCCAGGAAGAGCCGGTAGAAGTCGTTGCCCAAGTCGTAGTGGGCCGCGATGTTGCGGCGACTGCCGGTCCGGGTGTTGCGTCGCGTCCGGTGGCCGATCGTGCGGAGCAGCTGGGCGGGGATGCGGAACCAGCCGGTCGATAGCGCGAGCGCGTCGCGATTTCTGGCCGCGAGCCGGAGGAGCGCCGCGAGGTCCGGGCTGGACCACAGACCGTCCATGTAGGCTTCACCGCCCCCGGTCTCGCCGCCGAGCAGCATGCGGGTCAGCGCCTCGCCATCGTGGATATGGATCTCCGCCTGGTCGGGTGATGTCGAGTCGCCGTGGACGGACCGCGATCCGTCGGGCAGGACCACCGTGAGTCGCCCGTGACGGATCCGCTCGGCGGCGGCGAGGGCAACGCGCCACGCAGTTCGCTCGAGGATGGGTCCGAGGCCGATGCGGCTTCGGGACGCGACGGTACCTGCAGTCATGGGGCAACCTCTCGATGTCGGTGGAACCGAGCGCCGCGTAGCCACAGACGTAGTGCGTGCCAGTGGATCATCAGCGTGGTCTTGTGGGTGACGAGCGGCTGCTTTAGCAGCATCCGCAGGAGATTCCGGTCCGTCAGGGGTCGCCGGACCAGGTCCAGGCTCGCATGCAGGACGAGGTCGTCCGTCTGCTCGTGGTTGATCGTGATCCGCAGCCGCGACGCCTCGTCGCGTACCCGGACCCTGTAGGCGCCATCCGTTTCGATGAACGGTGAGACGTAGAACGCCTTACCCATCGAAGCCTGGAACGTCGGGGCACGGTCGCCCGGCAGCAAGGTGTAGAGATGCCGTTCGCCGTGTGTGTTGTGGACCTCCACGACGACGACCCGGAGCGCGCCATGACCGTCTCGGCAGAGGTAGAAGCTTGCGGGATTGAACACGTACCCAAGGACTCTGGGGTTGGTGACCAGGGTGATCCGCCAGCCTGCGGGGCTCTCGCCGTGCGCCCGGAGGTGGGCGAGAAACTCGGTTCTCAGATCCGCTGCCGGCGGGTCCAGATGATCCCGGTCACGAAGCTCCAGGATCCGTCGTCGGTTGCGACCGAGGAGCGTCGATGATCGGTTGATGTCGTCGAGCTCGTCCAGATCGAGCGCCACGTAGTTCACCCGGTGCTCGAGCGCGTATACGAACGGTCGCGCCCGACGATGCCGGACCACGCCTTCCAGCAGATGCGACCTCATGCGGCCCGCTCCTCGATCGGCCCCATGACGCCGCCGGTCGCGGCGCCGATCCGTTCGGCCACCTCCAACCCCGACCGACAACCGTCCTCGTGGAAACCGTAGCCGAGATGCGCCCCGGCATAGAAGGTGTCCCGCCAGCCCTGCAGTTCGGCGACCCGTGCCTGGGCATCGAGTGTCTCGAACGTGTACATCGGATGACGCATGGCCCGGTCCGCGAGGATCCGAGCCGGGTCCAGCCGTGCGTCGGGGTTGACCGATACGAAGTACTGATCCGGCCCAGGGAGCGCCTGAAGCCGGTTCATGTGATAGGTCATCGAGAGCGCCGCACCGGGCACGCGATGATCCTGTTGGTCGATGTTCCACGAGGCCCAAGCCCCCTGGCGTTGCGGCATCAGGGCCGCGTCGGTATGGAGGACCACCCGGTTCTCCGAGTAGGCGAACCCCTCGAGGGCGGCCCGTTCTCGTGGGTCGCCGTCGTGCAGGACCCGCAGCGCATCGTCGGCATGGGTGGCAAGCACGACCGCATCGAACACGTCGCTGGAGCCGCCCTCGGTCCTGACCGTGACCCTTAGCTCGCTGCGCGCGACGTCGACGACCGGGTCGCCGGCACGAACGGCATCCCGCCCGATTCGATCGACGATTCGCTCGACGTAGGTCATGGAACCACCGACGATCGTTCTCCACTCCAGCGCTCGGCCAACGCCGATCAGCCCATGGTGATCGAGGAAGCGCAGGAGGTAGTCGATCGGAAAGTCGAGGATCCGATCGGACGCGGTGGACCATACCGCCGAGGTGATCGGGATCAGGAAGTGGTCCTGGAACCCCTGACCGACCCCAAGATCGTCGAGATAGTCCCGCAGCGTCGCCCGCGAGGCGACATCGCTATCCAGCCGCGAGCGCGCGTCGCGGTAGAACCGCAGGATGTCCGCGAACATCCGCCAATGGCCCGGTCGCACTGCAGCGGCTGGTTGGGCGAACCAGCCTCGCGCACCCCGGGAGCTGAACTCCACGCGACAGGCCCGGCAGGCGGATCCGAGCGACATATCGCTCGCCTGTGTCGCGACGCCGAGCTCGTCCATCAATCGCAGGAAGGTCGGGTATGTGACGTCGTTGTGGACGATGAATCCCATGTCGACCGGAAGCGGCCCGTCCGTCGTGTCGACCATGACGGTCTTGACGTGCCCACCGACCGGGGCCTCGGCGTCATACAGCGTCACGTCGTGCTGGCGATGGAGGGCGTATGCGGCACTGAGGCCACTGATCCCCGCACCGATGATCGCGACGCGCATCAGGTGGCCTCTTCGCCGTTGTGCGCCGCGAGCTCTTCGAGCGCCGCGTTCATCCCTGCGGCGGCATCGCGGCCGATCTTCTCGAACGTCCCGCCGAGGAAGGGCTGGGCCAGGCGCAAGAGACCGCCGAGTCGGATGTCCGCCGTGTAATCGACGACCGTGCCCTTATCGGCGCGTTCAAAGCTGATCTCGTCGACCGCGTTGACGTTGGGACCCGACCCGACGAGGACGACCCGACGCGGCCGGTCGAAGTCGCGGATGCGGTACTCCATCGGCGCGACCCGGCCGCCCATCCGGACCGTGAGTCCGTACCGCGCCCCGGGTCCGACCGGCCCGTCATCCAGTCGCTTGGATGCGGTGGTACCGGGATCCCATTCCTGCGAGTTCGAGAAGTCGGCGACGTAGTCGAAGGCGGCCTCGATCGGAAGGCGGGTAGCGATGCGCTCATGGATGCGGGTCATGTGGTTGCTCCTTGAAAGTGCCGATGGGTCGCGCGAGCCACACGGTGGTGTCGGCACCCTGGGCCGGTGTCCGCAGGATCGCGTCCATCAGGCTGTAGAACCGCGGCAGCGCCGCGGAGATGCCGGGCGTATCCGCCCAGCCCGGGTGCATGGCGTTGAACACGACCTCGCTCGCGGGCACACGTCGTGCCCATTCCCGCGTGAGCGCGACCTGGGCCCGCTTCGCGTGCGCATAGGCGCGCGCGCCATCGAACGGTGCGTGCTCCCACAGGAGGTCGTCGAGTCGGAGCCGCTGGGCGTACATCCCGCCCGAGGTCACGGCGACAACCCGGGCCGCCCCCGTCGAACGCAGCAGCGGCAGCAGTCCGGCCACCAGGGTGAACGGACCCAGGACGAGGGTCGCGAACGTTGACTCGTATCCATCCGGGGTCTCGGTCCGCTCCGAGAAGATGGCGCCGGCGTTGTCGACG
>JARDZW010000172.1 GCA_029240655.1 Chloroflexota bacterium | reverse complement strand
CATCAGCTGGTACGACAACGAGTGGGGCTACAGCTGCCGCGTCGCCGACCTCATCGCCTTCGTGGCGGCCAGGCTGCCGGTCGCGGCCGCCTGATCCCGACGAGACGCTTGGTCGCTGCAAGGCGACGCGCCGGCATGCAAACCCGCTTGCGCTGACGACCGGACAGGAGATCGACAGGCCAGGTGGCCGCTAGCCAGGGCGGTCTGGCCCTGTTGCGACCACTGCTGGAGGGCCGAGTCTGTGACTGGCGCTCTGGCCCGTCCCACCCATCAAGGAAGGTGAAGCAATGTCTGTCGCGACACACGACGCCGTGCGGCCGAGCCAGACACCAACGACCGATCGCCCGAACCGGCGAGCCGCGGTATGGGCGAACCGCTGGCTTGGCGGTGTCTGTGCAGGCGGCCTGGGAGCGGTGAGCGCACTCGTGAGCAGTGCGCCCATGCCGCGGGGCCCGGTAACGGACGGCCAGGCGCTGATCGTCATCGCTCTCTCGCTCATGATCGGCGCCGCTGCCGGATACGTCATGCGTTCACGCTGGGCGCTGTTGCTGGCCCCGCTCGCGTACATCGCCGCCTACGAGCTGGCCCGCGTCGGCATCCGTGGGGCGAGCCTGGAGGTCATCCGATTCGATTCTGTCTACGGCATCGCGGCGTTCGCCACCGGTCGTGGATTGCACGGCCTCCTTGCGTTGCTGCCAATGGTGCTCGGGGTCGGCATCGGGATCGGACTTGCGGGGCGCGGCCACCGTGACCGATCTCGACGGTGGCGCGCCGTCCGACACCTGCCGGCCGCGGTGCTCTCGCTGGCGGTCATCGGGCTCGCGGTCCTGGTCGCACGGCCGGCCTCGACGCCGCCGATCCTGGGCTCGGGTGGTCAGCCGGTGCCCGGCAGCATCTCTGAGCTGACCAGCGTTGAGCTCGGAGGTCATGAGCAGGCCATCTCGATCCGAGCGGCCGATCCGGACAAGCCGGTGCTGCTCTACCTATCCGGCGGTCCCGGGCAGAGCGACATCGCCTTTGCTCGGGCGCTGCTCGAGCCGCTGACCGCCGACTTTGTCGTCGTGGTCTGGGACCAGCGCGGGAGTGGCAAGTCTTACGTCGCCCTCGATCCAACCGCGACGTATACGCTCCAAGCGCTGGTGGCCGACACGCTCGGACTGACCGAGTACCTGCGCGACCGGTTCGCCGAAGAGAAGATCTACCTGCTGGGCGAGTCCTGGGGTTCGACGCTTGGCGTGTTGGCTGTACAGGAGCGCCCTGAGCTGTACCACGCTTACATCGGCTCCGGCCAGATGGTCAGCCAGCGCGAGACCGATCGCATCATCTGGCGCGACCTGCTGGCCTACGCCGGTAGCACCGGCGACGGTCAGCTGTACGACCAGATCCTGAGCCTCGGTGAGCCTCCGTACCGCGACACGCCGTGGGCGAACAGCCTGGTCATGGGCTACTACCCACTGCTGGAACCGTCGTACACGCCGCCCGCAGCCTATGTCGCGCGGGGTGAAGCCTCCGGTGTCGGTCAATTCGGTCTCTTCGGGAGCGAGTACAGCTTCATCGAGAACGCGAATCTCATCCGCGGCCTGGTCGACATGTTCTCGCTCATGTATCCGCAGTTGCAGGAAGTCGACTTCCGAACCGACGTCCAGGCGCTCGAAGTGCCCGTCTACGTGCTCGACGGAGCGAACGAAGTGCGTGGGCGACGAGAACTGGCCGAGGAGTGGTTCACGCGGTTGGCGGCCCCCCACAAGGAGTTGATCACGTACGCCGATGCCGGGCACGCGGTCGTGTTCGAGCAGGCCGACGCCTTCCGGCGTCTGATGGTCGAGCGGGTCGTGCCTGCCACGTACGGCGCGAGCTCAGGGCGTGATTGATGCCCCTCGGCGGCCCGCGTGGGTTCGCGATGCACCGCACGATCGTGGAGGCCCGCTTGGCGGGTCGCTGATTCGGGCGATCAACCGCCGCTGGCGCGTCCGACAAGGCGATGGAGCGAGCGCACTCCACTGAGGCCTTTTAGCTCGTGGCTGCCGGCGTCGGCGAAGGCGTAGTCCGACCCTTCGAGCAGATCCCGTGTCGTGGCGCTTACGACGACTTCACCGGGGCCTGCGCGGGACAGCACTCGGGCCGCGGTATGGACGGCGACGCCTCGCACGTCCGGTCCCACGAGTGCGACCTCGCCGGTGTGGATGCCGACCCGGATCGCGACCCCGACGTTCTCGGCCGCCCGAACCATGGCGGCCCCGCATCCGACGGCTCGACTGGCGCTGTCGAAGACCGCGAGGAAGCCATCCCCGGTCGTCGCCTTCTCGCGGCCGCGGAACCGATTCATCTGTTCGCGAAGCGCAGCGTTGTGGGCGGTGAGCAGCGTTCGCCAAGCCGCATCGCCGATCCGCTCGAGGGTCGCGGTGGAATCGACGATGTCGGTGAACAGGACCGTCGCCAGGAGGCGCTCGGCCGGGCCCTCGGGATCGACGCCGACCGCCCCGGCGCTGGTCCACTCGACGGTGACGAAGGGCTCGGACCCGACGACCCATGCGTCGTGCCCGGCCGGGATCTCGAACACGCTGTCGCCCTCGATGTCCAGGGTCTGGCCGTCGTCCAGCTCCACATGGAGCCTGCCGGAAATGGCATAGCCGAGGTGGCGGACCGGGCACGAGGCCGTGCCCGTCTGCGGACCGAGGTCGGTCGACCACCGCCAGCCAGGCTCCCATCGAGCGAGCCCGACCGATACCTCATCAAGCGTCACGATGTCCACGTGCGCCCGGGGCAGCACCCTGATCTCATCCGGAGCGGCGAACCGCTTGGCCTGAAGTCTCGGCACCGTTCAGCATCCCTTCGTCGGGCATTGGATCAGATCGGAAGCATGGCACGCGCCCTTGGCCGCGGTGCGCCCCTTGAGGTAATCTCGTGCCCGCACGAACCGAGTGCGGTTCGGCCTCCCGAGCGGGAGTAACTCAGCTGGCAGAGTGTCTGCTTCCCAAGCAGAATGTCGCGGGTTCGAATCCCGTCTCCCGCTCCACTTGCCTCCCCACCTGTCGGGGACCGCCTGCCCGTCGGGCGGAGGGGTCCGCGGCTGCAGCCGAAGCGAACGCGGCCCTTGGGCTGTCGAGAGCGGACCGGTGCGGACTAGGCTGATTGACCTCGGCCGCGCGACCGCATGAAACTCGCCGGGCTTCGTATGGCGAGGGCCGGATGAACCACAAACGCTTCGTGATCGCGTCGCGGACCATGCTGCTGATGCTGGTCATCGCCGCGGTCGCGGTCCTCGGCCTCGGGCTCGCGGCGATCCTGCTGAGCGATCCGCCGGAGACGACCGGCTGGCTGCGCAGCGTGTTCGGGGGCGTATTCGGCGTGGTCGCAGTCGTCCTTGCCGCCGTCCTCGGCGTCCCCTCGGGTGTCGGCCTCTGGGCCATGGCCGGAGCCACCGGCGAGGACATCGAGCCCGCGCTGCCGCGGCCGACGCGCTTCGCATTCGGGCTGATCGCGGTCGGGACCGTCGCCGTGACCACGTTGGTCCTGATCGCCACCGGGAGCGCCGTCACCATCCTCAATTTCGGGCTGCTGCTGCTGGTCGCGCTCGGCTCGCTCGGGCTCGCTGGCGCCGTCTCGTACTCGCCCCACCGGACTCGAGCGATCGTCTCCGCCGTCGCGCTCGTGTTGGTCGTCCTGGCGACCGCGTGGGTCCTTCGGGTGTTCATGGACACCACTGGGAGCTGAGCCGTCCCGACCAAGGCCTGATCGCACGATGCGGCCCGATCGCTCGTATCATCGGGTGCGGTCGGGGGCCGACGTCCAGCTGTACCGTGTCGACCCGTCCGTATCACGACGCTCCCTGACAGGCCCACGCAGAGGACGCCCATGACCGGCACCGACGGACTCGCGCTCGCGACGCGCGACCTGCAGAAGAGCTATGGCTCGAGGACGGCCCTCGCCGGGCTCGACCTGTCCGTCCCGGCCGGGGTGGTGTACGGGTTCCTGGGCCCCAATGGCGCGGGCAAGACGACGACGATGCGGCTGCTCACCGGGCTCATCCACCCCGATGCGGGCACGATCGAGGTCCTCGGGCAGCCGTTCGGACGCGGCGATCGACGCCGCCTGTTCGATGTCGGTGCCCTCATCGAGACGCCGTCGTTCTACCCCTACTTGTCGGCGCGAGAGAACCTTCGCTCGTTGGCGGCAACGGGGGCCAGGACGTCGAAGACGCGGATCGAGGAGCTCCTCGAGCTCGTCGGCCTGCGCGATCGGGCCAAGGATCGCGTCCAGACCTATTCCCTTGGGATGAAGCAGCGACTCGGCATCGCCGCCGCCCTGCTCAGCGATCCGCGCCTGCTCCTCCTTGACGAGCCATCGAACGGGCTCGACCCGGCGGGCATCGTGGCCATGCGCGCGACGCTCCGGCAACTCGCGGCAACGGGCAAGACCGTGTTCGTGTCCAGCCATATCCTCGGCGAGGTCGAGCAACTCGTGGACGTCCTCGGGATCATCGCGGCCGGGCGGATCGTGCGCGAGGGTCGCATCGCCGATCTGCTCGAGGGCGAGGGCACGGTCCGGGTGCGGGTGGCGCCAGCCGAGGTCGATGCCGCCATCCGCGTCCTCGACGCGATCGCACCGGGCGCGGTCAGGCCCGTCGCTGGCGAAGCCGGATGGCTGTCCGTCCACATCCCGCCCGACCGATCCACCGAGGTCAATCGGACCCTGGTCGCGGCCGATATCTACGCCTCCGGCCTCGAGACCGGAAGCGATCTCGAATCGCTGTTCCTTGAGTTGACGGGCG
>JARDZW010000171.1 GCA_029240655.1 Chloroflexota bacterium | reverse complement strand
CGGAGGCGGGCGCCACCGTCGTGCCGACCGACGCCCTGTACCAGCAGGCAGACGTCGTGCTGCGCGTGGCCAAGCCATCGGCCGCTGAGGTGAAACAGCTGCGCAAGGGCCAGGCGGTCGTGGGCTTCCTCGCCCCGCTGATCGATCCGGCCACGGCGAAGGCTCTTGCCGAACAGGGAGTGACCGCCATCAGCCTCGACGCGATCCCGCGGACGCTGTCCCGGGCGCAGACGATGGACGCACTCAGCTCCCAGGCGAACGTCGGCGGCTACAAGGCCGTCCTCATCGCGGCGAACTCGTACGGCCGCTACTTCCCGCTCCTGACGACCGCCGCCGGCACGGCCAAGCCCGCCAATGTCCTGATCCTGGGCATCGGCGTCGCTGGCCTCCAGGCGATCGGCACGGCCCGGCGTCTCGGTGCAGTCGTCAAGGCGTACGACGTTCGGCCCGAAACGCGAGAGCAGGCCGAGAGCCTCGGTGCCCAGTTCGTGAAGCTCAAGACGACCATCGACGCCACCGGCGCCGGTGGCTATGCGCGCGAGCTGACCGCCGAGGAGCGGTCCGCCCAGCAGGCCGAGCTGAACGAGGTCATCGGCACGATGGACATCGTGATCACGACCGCCCAGGTGCCCGGCCGCAAGCCGCCGGTCCTCGTGACCGCCGACGCGGTCGGCAAGATGAAGCCGGGCTCGGTGATCGTGGACATGGCTGCCTCCGACCTCGGTGGAAACTGCGAGCTGTCCAAGGTCGGCGAGACGGTCGAGACGCCCAACGCCGTATCGATCATCGCCCCCGACAACCTGCCAGCCTCGATGCCGGCGGGGGCGTCCGCGTTCTACGCCCGGAACATCTCGGCGCTGCTGCTGGGGATGGTCAAGGACGGCAACCTGAACCTGGACTTCGAGGACGAAGTCACCAAGGCGACGGTCATCACCCAGGACGGCGCGGTCGTATCCGACGCCGTGAAGAAGCTGCTCGAGCCCGCCCCGGCCGCCGCAGCCAGCGGAGGCCAGGCATGACCCCCGAAGAGATCGACGGCCTCATCCAGGCCCTGACGGTCTTCACCCTCGCGATCCTCGTCGGGATCGCGGTCATCAGCAAGGTACCGGCGACCCTCCACACGCCACTGATGTCCGGCGCCAACTCGATCCACGGGATCGTGCTGGTCGGGGCGATGCTCATCGCGCTCGAGGCGACGGAGCCGGTCAGCCAGCTGCTGTCGCTGGTCGCCGTGGCGTTCGCCACGATGAACGTTGTCGGCGGCTACGTCGTCACGGACCGGATGCTCCAGATGTTCCGCAAGAAACCGACCGCGCCGAAGCCGGCTCCCGAGCCGGAGGCCTAGCCCGTGACCACGCTCGAGATCGTCGAGATCCTGGTCCGGATCGCCTGGCTGCTGGCCGCCGTCGCGTTCGTCATCGGCCTTTCGCGCATGAACTCGCCGGCAACGGCGCGCAACGGCAATCTCGTGTCCGCCGCGGGCATGACCCTCGCCATCGTGGCGACCGCCGTGCTGATCCTCACGAGGCAGCTGTCCGAGAGCGGCATCAGCGCCGCCGTATGGGCGATCATCATCGTCGGCATCGCGCTCGGCGGCGGTCTCGGGCTGTACACGGCCCGGACCGTGAAGATGACCGCGATGCCGCAGCTGGTGTCGCTGTTCAATGCGGTGGGCGGCGGCGCGGCGGCCCTCATCGCGATCGACGACTACCTGCGCCTCGTCGGCGGCGATGCCGTGCGCATCGATCTTCACATCTTCATCGTCCTCGACATCATCATCGGTTCGATCACGTTCACGGGCTCGCTGGTCGCGTCGGGCAAGCTCCAGGGACTGATCCCCGGTAAGCCGATCATCGTGCCGGGCGGCCAGCTCGTGACGCTGGCGCTCGCCGGGATCGCGCTGGTCGCGTCGCTGTTCCTGTTCGTCACCGGCACGCCGAACCTTGCGCTGATGCTGGTCATCCTGGCCGCGGCCCTGGTCTTCGGCGTGACGATGACGCTGCCGATCGGCGGCGCCGACATGCCGGTCGTCATCTCGCTCCTGAACTCGTTCACCGGCACGGCCGTCGCCATGGCGGGCTTCGTGATCAACAACCCGGTCCTGATCATCGCCGGCGCGCTCGTCGGCGCGTCCGGTGCGATCCTGACCAAGCTCATGGCGGACGCGATGAATCGGTCGGTCATGAACATCATGATCGGCGGCTTCGGGGGCGGCGACGATGCGGCGGGCGCCGCGGAGGGGGCGGGCGGGTCGGTGCGTTCGATCGGGGCGGACGACGTCGCCATCCAGCTGGCCTACGCCCAGCACGTGATCGTGGTCCCAGGCTATGGGCTGGCGGTCGCCCAGGCGCAGCACGCGGTCCGCGAGCTCGCCGAGCTGCTCGAGGACCGGGGCGTCGACGTCAAGTACGCGATCCACCCCGTCGCCGGGCGGATGCCGGGGCACATGAACGTCCTCCTCGCCGAGGCGAACGTTCCCTATCCACAGCTCAAGGAGATGGACGACATCAACCCGGAGTTCGCGCGGGCCGACGTGGCGCTCGTGATCGGTGCCAATGACGTGACGAACCCGGCGGCCCGACGTCCAGGATCGCCCGTCTCGGGCATGCCCATCCTCGACGTCGACCAGGCGAAGTCGATCGTCGTGATCAAGCGTTCGATGGGCAAGGGCTACGCCGGCATCGACAACGAGCTGTACACGAACGAGAAGACCGGGATGCTCTTCGCCGACGCGAAGGACGGCCTGGCGGCGCTGACTGCGGCGGTCAAGGCACTCTAGGCGGCGTCAGGCGGTGGCCGCAGCTTCGGCTTCCGACACCGACCTGGCATCGCCCATCTGGAGCGGCGCCAGCGTTCCCAGCGACTCCGCGACGACGACCGCATCGTCGTCCGGCTCCAGGACGAAGTCGGCCGCCGGGTTCACGAACGTGTGCCCTCCGCGGTTGACGGACAGCAGCGTGGCCCGGTGCTCGGTCCGTAGCCGACTGGCGACGGCATCGATCGACAGCCCGAGATAGTCGTCCGGCAGCTTGATCCGGTAGAGCTCCGAGCCCTCGCCGCCGGACACGATGTCCGTGACGATCCCGGTCAGCCCCGGATACAACGCTGAGCGCGCCAGCAGGCGTGCGGCGACCTTGGAGGTCACGAGCAATTCGTCGATCCCCGCCCGTCGGAAATGCGGCTCGTGCCGAGGGTTGTTCACCTCGGCCACGGTCCGGACCCCAGGCGCGACGTGCTCGATGGCCATGATCGTGAGGATCGAGCGCATGTCCGCGCCATCCGAGCCGTCATCCGGGAAGACGAGGGCCGCCGAGGCGTCACGCAGGTCGGCACGGTCGAGATCCGCCTCGTCGGTGGCGTCGCCGCGCACGAAGTACACGCCGTCGCCCGCCGGGTTCTTCTCGACGTCGGCGATGACCACGACCTTCAGCTTGAAATCGTCGCCGCGCAGCTCCGCGATCAGATCCCGGGCCGTCGTGTTCCAGCCGCAGACGACGATGTGGCCCTTGTACCCCGATGCACCCAAGCCCTGGCCCTCCTTCAGCAGGAAATCGATGACCATCGCGACGAGGGCGCCCGTGATCATGCCGAGCATGGCGACCCCGAACAGGATGAGCAACCAGCTCACGACGCGGCCGGCCGGCGACGTCACGAAAGCCGAGTCGCCCTGGCCCAGCACCGTGGCGATGCCCCAGTTGAATGAATCGAAGATCGCCTGGAGCGTCCAGGGTTTCTCGACGAGCGTGATCAGGACCGCCGCGATGAACACCACCGCGACGATGCCCTGGGCAAGGGTCAGAAAGAAGCGTCGGTCCAGTTGCCCACCGACCCTGCGCACGTGCCAGGCGATCCGGCGGATGATCGGTGAGACGAGGAATGGGACGGTCACCTGGGGGCGTCGAAGCATCGCGGGGCGATGATGCCAGAGCCACGTCGCGATTTCCGGGCGCCATCGGCCGTGATCGTCGGTGGGTCCCTCGCCCGAGCGGGCTATTCCTTTTGGTGGCCCACATCTCCGAGCATGAGCCAGTCCAACCCGCTGAGGTCCGCCCGAAGTCGGTCCCGATCCAGGTTCGCCGGGAGGGCGAGGACGAGGTCGAGGCTGTGGCGACCATCCTGGTCGCGTTCGCTGTCGAAATGGACGATGTCGACCTGGCGCTCGGCCAGCCACTCGAACAGGTCGGTCAGCCGCGCCGCGTCGTGCACCTGCACCGCGACGTGGAGTCGGCCGGGCGTGGCGACCTCGAGGCGCTCGCGCAGGACCCGCAGTGGCCACAGCGAAAGCACGACGATGACCGTCGTCGCCAGCCCCAGGAACGGCAGGCCCGCGCCCGCTGCCATGCCGATCCCGGCAGCCGCCCAGAGGCTCGCCGCAGTCGTCAAGCCACGCACCGAGGGGCCGTACTTGAGGATCGCGCCCGCCCCGAGGAACCCGATGCCGGTCACGATCTGCGCCGCGACCCGTGACGGGTCGGTTGCCGTGCCGTCCTCGGACGGGAACCCGACGATCGACAGCACGGTGAACAGCGCCGACCCGAGCGCCACGAGCAGGTGGGTGCGGACCCCGGCCGGGTGGTCGTGGATCTCGCGCTCGATCCCGATCACGGCGCCGAGCACGGCCGCGACCAGGAGCCGCCCGACGAGGGCCAGATCGGTGGCGATATCGAAGGTCATGGAAGGGTCAGTCTACGGCCCGGGCTCCGGCGTGGAGACGTCGAGGACGTCGGCGGAAAGATGGTCGACGAGATCGGCCGGTGCCACATGCAGGTTCACGCCGA
>JARDZW010000056.1 GCA_029240655.1 Chloroflexota bacterium | reverse complement strand
ATGGGCTCGCGAGATCGACCCGGCAAGGAGACGAAGAAGAAGAAAAAGGCCAAGTTGGCCGAACCGGGCGGCCTCGCGCCGATGTCGGAGTCACCGCAGAACGTCGAGGTGATCCGGAAGCCGCGCAAGGAGAAGCCAGTCGTCGTCGAGGACGACACGGAAGAAGGCTGATCGACGGGACGGATGCCATCGCGGCCCGCTCCGCTGACCGATCGAGCCGATCGATGAGGAGCGTGACGAACGGATGGCGATGACGGACGAGCGGACGGCAGAACGAGCGCTCGCCGAGCGGGGCAAGGCAGTGGATGCCGCCCTTTCGGCGATCGAGAAGCAGTTCGGGCGCGGCGCGATCATGAAGCTCGGCTCGGCCGAGCGGCAGGCCGTCGATGCGATCCCGACGGGGTCGATCGCGCTGGACCTGGCCCTGGGTGTCGGCGGCATCCCGCGCGGGCGGATCACGGAGATCTTCGGCCCGGAGTCGTCGGGCAAGACCACGGTCTGCCAGCACGTACTCGCGGAGGCCCAGGCGCTCGGCGGGGTCGTCGCGTTCATCGATGTCGAGCACGCCCTGGACCCGACCTACGCTCGCGCCTGCGGCGTCAACGTGGACGAGCTGCTCGTCTCGCAGCCGGACACGGGTGAGCAGGCGCTCGAGATCACCGAGACCCTGATCCGCTCCGGCGGCATCGATTGCGTCGTCGTCGACTCGGTCGCGGCGCTGGTGCCACGCGCCGAGATCGAGGGCGAGATGGGCGACTCGTTCGTCGGCATCCAGGCCCGCCTCATGAGCCAGGCCCTGCGCAAGCTGACCGGCGCGGTCTCGCGTTCGAACACGGCGCTCGTCTTCACGAACCAGCTGCGCGAGAAGATCGGCGTCATGTTCGGGAACCCCGAGGTCACGCCGGGTGGCCGCGCATTGAAGTTCTACGCCTCGGTCCGGCTGGACATCCGCCGCGTGGAGACCATCAAGACCGGCACCGAATCGGTCGGCAACCGGGCGCGCGTGAAGGTGGTCAAGAACAAGGTCGCGGCCCCGTTCCGCGTCGCGGAGTTCGACATCATGTATGGCGAGGGAATCTCCAAGGAGGGTGGCCTGCTGGACGTCGGCGTGGCGATGGACGTGGTGTCCAAGACCGGCGCCTGGTTCAACTTCGGTGAGACGCGGCTCGGCCAGGGCCGCGAGGCGTCCAAGGATTTCCTCAAGACCAGCCCCGAGATCGCGGCGGACATCGACCGCCAGATCCGCGGCAAGATCAACGAGGTCGTGATCCCGGTCGAGGGCATCCAAGAGGCCGAGTAGCGACGCCCACGCCGATGGACCTGGGCACGATCCTGAAGGTGGCGCACGCGGTGCTCGGCGTTTGGATCGTCGCGGGGCTCGTCGGACGGTGGGTGACGCTCGGTCAGGCCGCCCGGAGCACGGACATCACTGCGGTACACACGCTGCTCGGGCTGAGCGCTCGGTTCGAGTCGATGGTGATCAGGATCCCGCCGGTGGTCCTTCTGCTTGGCGTGGCCACCGCTATCGCGCAAGGCCGCCCGTTCCTCGGTCCGTTGCAGGGCGCTCCGATCGACTGGTTGTTCGTCTCCATCGTCATCTACCTTTCCATCCTCCCGGTGAACGGGTTTCGCGATCGCGTCGTCCTGGCTGCCCACGTCTACGAGCTCGCTGCGATCGTCGTGGTGTTCGTGCTCATGATCACCAAGCCGTTCTAGGCGCATGAAGGTGGCCGGCCGTCCAGCCCGACGGGAGTCGTTCGCGGAGCGACGGGAGCGACGGGCGGCCATTGACGATCCGGCCGTCGTGCTCGAGGCGGCGGCCCGCTTCCTGGAGGTCCGGTCGCGCTCGGTGCTCGAGGTGCGCCGCCGCCTTGGTGGGGCGGGCTATCGCCCCGACCTCGTCGAAGGTGCGATCGCGCGGATGACCGAGCTCGGGATGCTCGACGACGAGGCCTTCGCGCGGACCTGGGTGGAGTCACGCGACCGGGCCCGGCCACGCGGGGAACGGGCCATCCGCGAGGAGCTGCGTACCAAGGGAATCGACCGCGAGACCATCGACATCGTCCTTGGGGAGCGTCGGGATCGAGCGCTCGCATCCAGCGTGGCCACCGGCGGGGACGGCGACGATGTCCAGCACGTC
This sequence comes from Chloroflexota bacterium, assembly GCA_029240655.1. Lineage (GTDB taxonomy): Bacteria > Chloroflexota > Limnocylindria > Limnocylindrales > CSP1-4 > SPCO01. Next base: position 15,256 of record JARDZW010000056.1, on the reverse strand, counting down.
AGCGCCGACCGGACCGCGGCCGAACGGCTGCTCGCGAAGAACGCCCGCACCCTCGCCCGTGTCGCAGATCCGCGCCAGCGCCGCCAGCGCGCCTACGGACTGCTCGCGCGCCACGGATTCGATCCCGAGACCTGTCGTGAGGTGGCCGCGTCAGTCCTTGCGGTCCCCGAGGAATAGCGTTCGGCCGCGAATCGATGAGTACGCCGGCGTCTCCCGGGTTGCCGGGCGGCACCACACCGGAATGCGGCCCACGGCCTCGCACCGCCCCGCACCCAACGATCTTGGCCCGACCGTCCGGGGCGCGTCATGGACCAAGGTCGGGGGACCCTGGGCGGCAACCCCGGTCGATACTCGGGGCGGGCGAGGTGCCCTCCGGCGAATGCCGGCGCAATCATTTCAGCCGGGGCGAGAGGTAGTGCATCGAATGACGAAACGACGATCCGCGTGGCTAGGCACGACCGGGGCCCTGTTCCTGGTCCTGTCCTTGAGCAGCGTCGCCTACGGCGTGACGCCGCCTGACGCAGTGCCAGACGAAGTCGTCGATACGACCGTGACCTTCGAGGACATCGACGGCAACGGGATCGATGACGATTGCCAGGACGTTGACGCGGTCGCCGATGAGGACGCCGCCGCAGCGGCCGATCTGGCCGTGGATGCGAACGCGGACGGTGTCGTCTCCACGACCGAAGCCGCGCATAGCGATCGCATCGGTGGCAAGAACTGCAACCACGGTGGCTACGTAAGCTGGATCGCCCACCAGGACGTCGCCTGCGAGGTCACGCCGACCGAGCCCGCGACTGAGCCGGCGGTCGAGCTGATCGTCGCCGAGCCGGGCAGCGAAGGCGAGGCCAATGAGGTTGAAGTCGAGGCGTGCACGGACGACCTCGAGACCGTGAAGCACGAGAAGGCCGTGGCCGCCGAGCTCCGCGCGGCGCTCAAGGCCGAGCGAACGTTGGCTCGCGAGACCGCGAAGGCCGAGCGGACCGCAACTCGGGACGCCGCCAAGGCTGAGCGAACCTCTGCCCGCGACGCCGCCAAGGCCGAGCGTGCAGCGGCGAAGGCGGCAAGGCAGGCCGAGCGCCAAGCCGCGAAGGCTGCCAGGACCAAGAAGGGCCACTGACCCCCTAGAGTCAGGCGGCCCTTGACGGAGCGGCGTCGCGCAAGCGGCGCCGCTTCTTCATGTCCACGCCCTCGGGGGGACGCCGATGTTGCAGCGCGCAACCGTCCGGTAACCCTCGGTTGACCCTCCGCAGCGTCGGCCGTAGGCTACGTGCATCGTCCCCGGTGGCGCTGTTAATGGCGTTTCCGGACGGAAAATCGGCCGATCACGTCCCACGGGAAGGGGCCTTGGACCGTCGAGTTGACGGTGCGGTGCCTGGCTCGACCCCATTCATGGGTCCGGTCACCTCCCCAGACGCGATCGTGCCATCGCTCAAGTGACGCGTCCGGCCGCACCATTCGGTCCGGATGGGAGGACAACCGATGGACACACCGGTCCTCGTGGCGGTGGCCCTCGTGGCCGCCGTCGGCGGAGCCGTACTCGGCGCACTGGCTCGCAGCATGTGGGCATCCCAGGGCATGAAGGCGGCGAAGTCGGAAGCTCGCCGCATCGAAGCGGAGGCGCGTGCCCGCCAGAAGGAGCTCATCCTCGAGGCGAAGGACGAGAAGTTGCGGCTCGGTCGCGAGGCCGAAGAGGAAGCGCGCACCCGCCGCGGCGAGCTCGCTGCCCAGGAACGCCGCCTGGTCCAGCGCGACGAGCAGCTCGACCAACGCGCGGAGATGCTCGAAGGACGCGACCGCAAGCTCCTCGACCGCGAGCGCGAGCTCGAGAAGACCAAGGAGGACCTTGGTCGCGCGATCAACGACCAGATCGCCGCGCTGGAGCGAGTCTCGGGGATGGCCGCCGAGGACGCCAAAGCGATGCTCCTCGAAGCGGTGCGTGCCGAAGCCGAGCACGACGCCGTCAAGCTCGGCCGCGCGATCGAGCGCGCTGCCCGTGAAGAGGCCCAGGACAAGGCTCGCGACATCGTCCTCACGGCCATGCAGCGCGTGGCCGCGGACCACACGGCGGAGCACACGGTCTCCGTGGTCCACCTGCCGTCCGACGAGATGAAGGGCCGCATCATCGGCCGCGAGGGCCGCAACATCCGAGCGCTCGAGCAGGCGACGGGCGTCGACCTGATCATCGACGACACACCCGAGACCGTGATCCTCTCGGGCTTCGACCCGGTCCGTCGCGAGGTGGCCCGGATCGCCCTCACGAAGCTCATCGCCGATGGCCGCATCCACCCGGGCCGGATCGAGGAAGTGGTCGCCAAGGCCCGCGCCGAGGTCGACATCATCATGCGCCAGGCCGGTGAGGCGGCAGCCTATGAGGCGGGCGTCCCGGGACTGCCGGCCGAGATCATCAAGCTGCTCGGCCGGCTCAAGTACCGCACGAGCTACGGCCAGAACGTGCTCCGCCACTCGGTCGAGACGAGCAACCTCGCCTCGGTCATCGCGGCCGAGATCGGGGCGGACGTCCAGATCGCCAAGATGGGCGGCCTGCTGCACGACATCGGCAAGGCCGTCGATCACGAGGTCGAAGGTCCGCACGCCGCGATCGGTGCCCAGATCGCCCAGCGCCACAACCTACCGTTCAAGGTCATCAACGGCATCGCGGCGCACCACCAGGAGGTCGAATACGCCTGCCTGGAGGCCCCGATCGTCCAGGTGGCCGACGCCATCAGCGCGTCGCGCCCGGGTGCACGTGGCGAGACGATGGACACGTACGTCAAGCGCCTCGAGGATCTCCAGGCGATCGCCGAGAGCTTCGGGGGCGTCGAGCGCTCGTTCGCCGTCCAGGCCGGCCGCGAGGTTCGCATCCTCGTCCGACCAGAGGAGATCGACGACCTCACGGCGACGCGCCTGGCACGGGATATCGTGAAGAAGATCGAGGAGCAGCTGACCTACCCGGGCCAGATCAAGGTCACGGTCATCCGCGAGACGCGGGCCGTGGAGTACGCCAAGTAAGATCGGAGATGCGGCCGGTGTCCGACCGCACCACCGAATCCCCGACCGCCCCTATCCGACACGCCCTCGAGGCGCGCAGAATGCCGCCGGATACCATGCAGACGATGATCCAGGAGGAGGCCCGCCGCATGCGCGCGATGCGTCGACTGATCGCTCTCATACTCGTCTACACACTCGTTGCCACGCTCGCCGCGATGCCGGTCGCGGCATCGAGCACGTCCGCCGGTGGTGCCTCGGCCGTGTTCTGCGATCCGGGGGTGTCCGGCGCGCAGCCGCAGGTCCAGGGACGCGGTGGCAAGCTCCGTGAGCCGGACAACGCCCAGGTCCACCGGGACCTCCCGGCGTCGGCCAAGGGTCGAGCCACGTCGAGCTTCTCGGCCACGGTCCCGGTGTACTTCCACGTCGTCACGGATGGGGACGCCGGCGATCTCAGCGCGAAGCAGATTTCCAGCCAGATCACGGTGCTGAACCGCACGTTCGGTGGCCGGGAGGGCGGTGTGACCTCGGGGTTCACGTTCGAGCTTGCTGGCGTCACTCGGACCGACGATGCGGTCTGGTATGCATCGCGCTCGGGCGGCGCCGAGCACGACATGAAGAAGAGCCTCAAGCAGGGCGGCGACGACGCGCTCAACGTGTACTCCACGAGCGGCGGCGCGTATCTGGGTTGGGCCTATCTGCCCGAGATCACGGACACCGCGCAGGCCTATCTCGATGGGATCGTGATCGACTGGCGCACGGTGCCCGGAGCCTCCGATGCCTATGAGGGCGCGTACGACCGGGGCGAGACGCTCACCCACGAAGCGGGGCACTGGCTCAACCTCGAGCACACGTTCTACGGCGCCTGCAACAGGACCGGCGACTTCGTCGACGACACGCCCGCCCAGAAGACACCATCCTTCGGCTGCCCGATCGGCAAGGACACCTGCCCGGCTCCCGGTACCGATCCGATCCACAACTACATGGACTACTCATACGACACCTGTTACACCGAGTTCACGGCCGGGCAGGCGCAGCGGATGCATGACTCCTGGCTGCTGTACCGGGCGTCGTAGTTGACCGACCCATGCTGATCGGGGGCGCGACGTAGACGGTCCGCCCTCGACCACGCCCGCGCAGATCGGCCTGACACGCCTGGGCAACCCGGCCAACGGTGACGCGCCGCGCCCGCCGGGAGCGTGCCGAGTCCTGATGATCGGCGACCTGATCGGCAAGCCGGGTCGACACGCCATCGAGCAGGTCCTGCCCGGGCTGCGAGCCTCGCGCGGTATCGACTTCGTCACTGCGAATGGCGAGAACGTCGCCGGTGGCATGGGCCTGACGCCATCGTTGGCTGACGCGATCCTGGAGGCCGGCGTCGACGTCATCACGAGCGGCAACCACATCTGGGACAAGCGCGAGATCTACCCATATCTGGATTCGACCGATCGCGTCCTTCGGCCGCATAACTACGGCTCGCACGAGGTGCCGGGGCGGGGCCTGGGCGTGTACGACGCCCTGGATGGGTCCCAGCTCGCGGTCATCAACCTGCAGGGCCGCACGTTCATGCAGCCGATCGAGAACCCGTTCACCGACGCGGACGCCCTGCTCGACGAGTCGTCCTCGCCGGAGCCGCTCCCGCCGATCCGCCTGGTCGACTTCCACTGCGAGCTGACGTCCGAAAAGAATGCGTTCGGGCTGTATCTCGACGGGCGGGTCAGCGTGGTCGTGGGCACCCACACCCACATTGTCACGGGAGATGAACGGATCCTGCCGGGAGGGACGGCGTATCAGACGGACCTTGGGATGACGGGCCCGGTGTGGAGCGTCATCGGCTTCGATCCCGCGACGGTGTTGCCGCGGTTCATCAACGCGTTGCCGACCCGGTTCGAGGTGGGGAGCGGACCCGTGCTGTTCAATGCGACGCAGGTCGACATCGATCCGGCGACCGGTCGTGCGCTGGCGATCGAGCGGATCCAGCAGCTGATCGAGGTTTAGGCGAGCGAGACGCCAGGGGTGCTGTCACCCCTCCACGGCCCGCAGGGTGGTGCCTGCCCGAGACGGTGACGGCGTCAGGGTCCCCATCGCAGGTATCGCGGCCCGCGGCTTGGTAGGCTCGGTCGCGATGACCGACCGACCAGCGATGCGGCCTCGGCGCCGGCACGATCCACGACCGATGGAGGGGGCCATCGTCCCACCGGGACCTTCGACCGTCGACCTGCACGCCCATTCGACACGATCGGATGGGGTGCTGGAGCCCGCGGCGCTCGTGGAGGCCGTGTCGGCCGCTGGTGTGCGGACGTTCTCGCTCACCGATCACGACACGTTGGCGGGATATCGGGAGCTGATCGGTGCTGAGCTGCCGGCGGCGTTCACGCTCATCCCCGGAGTCGAGATCAACGCGCTCGTCACCCGGGACCTTGGGTTGTGGGAGGGGGAGCTGCACATCCTGGGGTTCGGGATGGATCCTGCAGACGAGGCGTTCGAGACGGCCCTCGTCGGGCAACGGGACGCGCGGCGGACCAGGTTCGATCGGACCGTGGCGTTGTTGCGGGGGCTTGGCATGCCGATCGATGCGCAGGTGGCCGCCCTCGAGGTCGGTACCGACGACGCCCTCGGCCGGCCGACGATCGCGCGGGCGCTCATGGCCGCGGGGTTCGCGACGACGGTCGAAGACGCGTTCAGCCGGATCATCGGACACGGGGCGCCCGGTTACGTTCGGCGAGAGGGTCTTGGGCCGGAGGAGGCGATCGCCACGATCGCGGCTGCGGGTGGGATCCCGGTCCTGGCGCATTTCCGTGAGGCCCCGACGCGGCTCGACGTGATGCGCGAACTGGTCGAAGCCGGGTTACGCGGTCTGGAGGTCTACTACCGGACCTTCGACGCCACTACCGTCGAGGCGGTCGGCGCCGTCGCACGCGACCTCGGGCTCATCGCGACCGGGGGCAGTGACTACCACGGCGACCTCGGCTCCTATGCCGAGGCGCATGCGTCGCTGTGGGTCCCGCCCGAGGTCGGCGCGGCGCTCCGCGGGGCGATGTCCGGGTAGCTCAGCTCGTCGGGCCCGCCTCGTCCCTGACGTGGTAGGTCGGGCGCAGCTCGACCGTCTTGCTCTTGCTCCTGCTCCGGCGCCGCAGATTGAGCGCCTCGACGAAGACGCTGAAGGCCATGGCCGAGTAGATATACGCCTTGTCGATGTGCAGGCCGAACCCATCGGCGATGAGCGTGACCCCGATCAGCAACAAGAACGAGAGGGCCAGGATCTTGACCGACGGATGGTCGTGGACGAACTTCGACAATGGGCCGGAGGCGAACAGCATGACCCCGACGGCGAAGACGACCGCGACGATCATGATGATGACCTCGTCCACCATGCCGACCGCCGTCAGCACCGAGTCCAGCGAGAAGACGATGTCGAGCAGGACGATCTGGACGAGCACAGCGCCCAACGAAGCGGTGCCTCCCGTCGGCGAGTCGTGCGCCTCCTCGCCTTCGAGCGCCTCGTGGATCTCGCTCGTCGCCTTCCACAGGAGGAAGAGGCCACCGCCGATGAGGATGACGTCACGCCACGAGAACTCATTCCCGGCAATGGTGAAGAGCGGTTCGGTCAGACCGATGATCCAGGAGATCGTCAGCAGCAGGAGGATCCGCATCCCCATCGCCAGTCCCAGGCCGATGTATCGGGCCTGATCGCGCTGGTGCTCAGGCAGGCGCTGAACGAGGATCGAGATGAAGATGACGTTGTCGATGCCGAGGACGATCTCGAGCACGGTGAGCGTCAGGAGGGCGACCCAGGTCTCTGGGGACGTGAAGAGCGTGACGAGGTCCATGTCTTTCGAGGATAGCGGGCGATCGCAGGTTCTGGGCGTACCATGGCGCGGCCGTGAGTGACACCCGCATGTCGACGCGAACGCTTCCCGTCCTTGAAATGCCGCCGTCGAGCGCGCCGGCCTCGGCCTCGGGGCCGCGCCTGCCCGATGCCCCTGCCGACGAGCGCCTCGGCGAGTACGTCCCGGATCTGGCATCGCTGCCGCGCTTCCACGTCTGGACCCTTGGCTGCCAGATGAACCGCAGCGATTCGGAGGAGATGGCCGGTCGACTGCTCGCGGCGGGCTGCGCGGAAGCGCCGTCGATGGAAACGGCCGACCTCGTCGTCATCAACACCTGCGCCATCCGCGAGGGCGCGGAGCAGAAGGTCATCGGCCGGCAGGGGCACCTGGCACGGCTCAAGGCCGCGAACCCGGGGCTGCGCGTGGTGCTGACTGGCTGCTCCGTCCGTGAACCGGATCGGGGCGGGCTGCGCCGTCGCTATCCGGCCGTCGATCTGTTCCTGCGACCGGACGAGGAGCCCGAGCTCGTGGATCGGCTGGGCCTGGCTTCGGCCCAGGGTGCGATCGGCTCGGCCGGCTCGCCCGGCGCGGTCGGTGCCACCACGACGGTCGGGCGTGCGGTCGTCGGCGTTGCCGACGGGCTGTCGGCGACCCGTGCGCGCGCCATCGGGGAGGGGACCATCGCCCGCGGCTCGGCGATCAGCGCCTGGCTCCCGATCATTTACGGCTGCGACAAGACCTGCACGTATTGCATCGTGCCGTTCAGCCGCGGGCCGGAACGCAGCCGCCCGTTCGACGACATCGTCGACGAAGCGCGCGCGCTGGCTGCGGCGGGGTATCGCGAGGTCACGCTGCTCGGCCAGAACGTGAACTCGTACGGGCACGACCTCGCGCCCGATCCCCGTTTCGTCCACGTGGACGCGGAGCGCTGGGCGGGCCGGCGCCTGGACCTGCACGGCCGCCCTGATCTCGCCGAGCTCATCCGCGCCATCGACGGCCTGCGCACCTCCGACGGGCGTCCGGCGATCCCGCGGTTGCGCTTCGTGACATCTCACCCATGGGACCTGTCGGACCGGCTGATCGCCGCACTGGCCGATTGCCCGAGTGTGTGCGAGCACCTGCACCTGCCGGTCCAGTCCGGCGACGACGCGGTGCTGCGCCGAATGGGCCGTCAGTACACGATCGATCACTACCGCGAACGACTGGCCCGGATCCGCGATGCCGTGCCCGGGATCACGATCTCGACCGACATCATCGTCGGCTTCTGCGGCGAGACCGAGGAGCAGTTCGGGCGGACGCTCGAGCTCCTGGAGACCGTGCGCTACGACCAGGTGTTCGCCGCGGCCTACTCGCCTCGGCCTGGCACGCCCGCGACGCGCCTCGCCGACGACGTCCCGCCCGGGACCAAGCGCCGCCGGCTCAACGAGCTGCTCGCACTCCAGCAGGCCATCGGCCTGGAGCGGAACGAGGCATGGATCGGCAAGGACGTCGAGGTCCTGGTGGACTCAGTGGCACCAGCACGCGGGCACGCACATGATGACGAGCGCGGCGAGCTGCCACGGGTCGTCGGCCGCACGCGCGGCAACAAGCTCGTTCATCTCGTGGGCGACCCCGATCTGCTCGGTGGCGAGGTCACGGTTCGGGTCAAGCACGCCGGGCCATATGCCCTTCGTGGACAGTACGTTCCGGTGTCGGATGCCCCGATGCGTTGACAGCCGGAAGAGGGGACCAGTACCGTGGCCGTCTCCGGCGAGGTCACCGCGCTGACCATTCAGTCGGATGAGGGTGCACTGCACGCCGACGGATCTGTCGCGTGGTCGAGGAGGAGACACACCGCCATGGACTACACCCGTTACGACCGGGTCCGCCGGTCGACCACACCGCCACAGCTGGACGTCGTCGAGGCCTTCGCCCGCGGGCGCCTCTCGCGGCGGGAGTTCATCAAGCGAGGCACCGTCGTCGGTCTCAGCATGGCCTCGATCTCGGCGATCCTGATCGCCTGCGACACCCCGCCGGCGGGTTCGGCGGCGGCAACCCCAGCGGGCAGCCCCGGGGCATCCGCCAGCGCTGGCGCCGCCTCGCCGGGTCAGACCGGCGGCACGATCCGGGTCGCCGTCCAGCGCCCGGCGGCGACGCTCGACCCGATCGCGATGCAGGACCTCGCGGCGTATGGCCTCCTCGCCCAGTCGTTCGAGTTCCTGGTCGCCCTCGATCCCGCAACCAGTGACATCGGGCCGGGTCTCGCGACCGAGTGGACGCCCAATGACGACAACACCGTCTGGACGTTCAAGCTTCGCAGCGGCGTGAAGTGGCAGAACGGCGGCGACTTCACGGCCGACGACGTCGTCGCGACCATGGATCGCCTGGCCGAAGCCGGTAACGCCGGCCTTGGTGGCGTGATCGAAAAGGGCTCGACCAAGGCGGTCGACGCCGGCACGGTCGAGTTCACCCTGCTCGGCGCCAACGGCAACTTCCCGTACCTCGTTTCGGTCTTCAACGCCCAGTCGCTCATCACGCCCGCCGCGTACGCGACCGGCACGACGCTGGACGGCATGCCCGACGGCACCGGCCCGTGGAAGCTCGACAGCTACGACCAGTCGACGGGGGCCAAGTACTCCCGGAGCGACACCTGGTGGGGCGGCCAGACGCCGCTGGACACGATCGAGTTCACGTTCTTCGATGAGCCGGGGCCGATGGTAACGGCCTATCAGGGCGACCAGATCGACGCGATCAACCAGTTCGACGTCAACTCCGGGGCGATCCTCTTCGACGACCCGAACTTCAACGCCCTCAGGGCGCAGACGACCAACCATCGGCAGATCTGGATGCGCTGCGATACGGGCCAGTTCACGGACAAGCGCGTCCGCCAGGCGCTGGCGCTCTCACTCGACCGGGAAGCGATGGTGCAGCAGCTCTTCAAGGGCCAGGGCCAGGTCGCCAACGACCACGTGATCTTCTCCCTGTACCCGTATTTCGATCCGTCCGTCCCGCAGCGGACGCGCGACGTCGAAAAGGCCAAGCAGCTACTTTCCGACGCCGGTGTGCCTGCCCTGAAGGCGACGCTCCACGCAGCCGTCCTCCAGGAAGTCCCGGACCTTGCGGTGCTCATCCAGAGCAACGCCAAGGAGGCTGGCATCGAGCTGACTCCGGCGATCGAGGAACTCGGCACGTTCTACGGTGCGCAGTGGTGCCCCGCCGAGCCCGCAGACCCGCCCTGCTCCGGTGCAGCGGAACTCGGCATCGTCGACTACGGCCACCGGGGTTCGCCGGACGTCTTCCTCAATTCGGCCTTCCGGACGAAAGGCGCCTGGAACTCGTCGCAGTACTCGTCGCCAGAATTCGACGCCGCGTTCGTCGACTTCCAGAAAGCCGTCGGCGTCGACGCGCAGAAGGCCGCCGCCAACCGCATCGAGACGATCATGCTCGAGGACACCCCCGCCGGGATCGCGTACACGTACGACTTCCTGTCCGGGTTCTCCAAGAAGTTCCAGGGCGTCTACTCGAGCGCGCTCGGGCAGATGTTCTTCCAGACGGCGTCAATGGTCTGACCGAGGGCCACCAGCGGGGACGGCTCACCGGCGCCCCCGCGCCCCCATCCACGCGCTAGGGAGGGGCGACGTCGTCGATGGCCCGGTTCTTCGTCCGCCGCCTCGCGCTGTCGCTCGTCACGCTGTGGCTCCTTGCCACGATCGTGTTCGTGATCGCGAACGTCCTGCCGACCGACATCGGCAGGACGATCCTGGGCCCGTTCGCGTCGCAGCAGACGGTCGACGCCCTCAACGAACGCCTCGGGACCAACGACCCCATCCTCGTCCAGTACGCGCGGTCGATGCGCAACCTGGTCACCCTGGACTTCGGTGATTCCTTCCAGTCCGGGGCGCCGGTCATGCCCACGCTCCTTGCGGCGATGGGTCGCTCCGCACAACTGGCGGCGCTGGCCCTGCTCCTGACGATCCCGATCAGCATCGTCGCCGGTGTCTACGCCGCGCGACGGCGGGACCGCCCGAGTGACCGGGCCATCGTGCTGTTCGGGGTGACGTCGTCGTCGATCCCCGAGTTCGTCACGGCGACATTTCTCGTGGTCGTTGTGGGCGTCGGCCTGGGCTGGCTGCCGGTGCTCGCCAACCCACCCCCGGGCGCCGGCCTCATCACGACCGTGAAATACCTGCTGATGCCCGCCACGGCCATGGCGGTCGTGTACTTCGGGTACATCGCGCGCATGGCACGAGCCGGCACGATCGAGGTCCTCCAGTCCGACTATGTCCGGACCGCGACGATGAAAGGGCTTTCGACCAATCAGGTCATCCGGCGCCACGTCCTGCGCAACTCGCTGGTCCCGACGGTCGCCGTGATCGGCGTCCAGATCGGCTACCTGTTCGGCGGCATCATCGGGGTCGAGAAGATCTTCAACTACAACGGCATGGGACAGCTGATGCTCTTCGCCGCCCAACGCAAGGACATCCCCATGCTCACTGCCGGGGCCGTGGTGATCGGCATCGTCTACATGGTGGCGACGCTCATCGCCGATCTCATCATCGCGTGGATGAATCCGCGCGTGCGTCTGGATGAGGGACGCTGATGGCGGTGTCGGTGACCAACGCTCCCGGACCGGCACCCGCCGCGGCGACCCCCGCATCGGAACGCGCGCAGGCACGGCGTGAGACCCTCAAGCTCCTGCTCCGCCGGCCGGGCTTCGTGGTCGGGATCGTGATCCTCACGTTCTGGGTCATCTGCGCGGTCCTCGCGATGCTCGAGGTCCCGTACACACCGTGGGACCCGTTCGATGGCTATGACCTCACGATCGACAACCCGGCCCCGCCGTCGTCTGAGCACCTGATGGGTACTGACCGGCTGGGACGCGACGTCTTTTCGCGGGTCCTCTACGGTGCTCGGGACGTGTTCACGGTTGCCCCGCCCGCAGCGCTCATCGGCGTCGTCCTCGGGGCCCTGCTCGGCCTCGTCATGGGCTTCTACAGGGGAATCACCGACGACGTCCTCAGCCGGATCGTCGAGGCGTTCCTGGCGCTGCCGGTCATCATGGTGGCGCTGCTCACCCTGGTCGTCCTCGGGTCGTCGTCGGTCGTCGTCATCGGCGTCGTCGGCATCCTGTTTACCCCGATCGTCGCGCGGACAGTCCGGTCCGCGGTGCTCGCCGAGCGCCAGCTGGATTACGTGACCGCGGCCCGTCTGCGCGGTGAGTCCGGGCCGTTCATCATGGTCCGCGAGATCCTGCCGAATATCGCCGGACCGATCGTCGTCGAGCTGACGGTTCGGTTCGGGTACGCGATCTTCACGGTCGCGACCCTCTCGTTCCTCGGCGTCGGTCTCCAGCCACCGTCGCCGGACTGGGGCCTGTCGGTCAGTCAGGAGTATTCGAACATGATCAGTGGCGTCTGGTGGCCGACCGTGTTTCCCGCGCTGGCCATCGCCACGACCGTCGTGGCGGTCAACCTGATCGCCGACGGCCTGCAATCGGTGTTGTCCGAATGACCGCCACGTTCCCAGCGCCCCAGGTTCCCTCAGCGGGTACGACCGCCGCCTTGAAGGTCGAGGACCTGTCGCTCGCCTACATCGTCCGCGGTATCCCGCGCCCGGTCTTGCGTGGCGTGTCGTTCGAGATCGCTCCGGGCGAGGCGTATGGCCTCGTCGGCGAGTCCGGCTGCGGCAAGTCGACGACCGCCTATGCCGCGGTGCGCTATCTCCCGCGCAATGGCCGGATCACGGGTGGCCGGATCCTCATCGACGGCGCGGACATCACCAAGATGGGCAGCGACGAGGTCCGCCAGTTCCGGGCGAAGCATGCATCGATGGTCTACCAGGATCCGGGCGGGGCCCTGAACCCCAGCACGCGGATCGGGACCCAGGTGATCGAGGCGTACACGGTCCTCGGCCAGAGTCAGGACGAGGCCCAGAAGAATGCGTTGGCGGCCCTCGACCGGGTCAATATCGCCGACCCGATCCGGGTATTCAATCGCTACCCGCATCAGCTGTCGGGTGGGATGCAGCAGCGCGTCGTGATCGCGATGGCGCTCGCCTCCGATCCACAGTTGCTCGTGCTCGACGAGCCAACGACCGGCCTGGATGCGACGGTGGAGGCGAGCGTCCTCGACCTCGTCCGGACACTGCGCAATGAGACCAATGCCGCGGTCCTGCTCATCGCCCACAACCTCGGGGTGATCCGCTCTCTGTGCGATCGGGTCGGCGTGATGTACGCGGGCAAGATCGTGGAGGAGGGCAACGCCGTCGAGGTGTTCGAGCGCCCGCAGTTCCCCTACACGGTGGGCCTCCTGCGCTCCCTGCCACGCCACGGGGTGCGCAAGAGCCAGCGCGCGCTGGCCACGATCCCGGGCACGCTGCCCCAGATCGGGACGGACCTGCCGACCTGCGTGTACGTCGATCGGTGCCCGCTCGCCGACGAGCTCTGCCGGACGGTGGTGCCTCCCGTCGTCGACGTGGGCGTCGGCCACTGGACGCGCTGTCACCACTACGACCGGATCGGCGACATCCCGGAGCCTGACTCAGGCGTCGGGCAGGTCGCGACCGAGGGCGCAGAGGTGCTTGCGCTCTCGAACGTGTCCAAGACGTTTCATCAGAGCGGGCACAGCGTTCCTGCCCTCGTCAAGGTCGACCTCACGCTCAACGACGGCGAGACGCTGGGCCTCGTGGGCGAGTCCGGGTCGGGCAAGTCGACCCTGGCCAAGACCATCCTCGGCATCGAGGGGCCCGATACAGGGAGCTCGATCCTGCTCGACAGGGACGAGCTCGAACCGACCGCCGCAGGCCGCCCCGTCAAGGCGAAGCGCTCGATCCAGATCGTCTTCCAGAACCCCGACTCGGCGCTCAACCGAGGTTGGAGCGTGCGCCAGATCCTGGGTCGGTCCGTACGCAAGCTGACCGGACTCAAGGGCAAGGCCGCGGACGACCGCGTCGACAAGCTTGCCCACGACCTGCGTCTTACCCAGCGCCACCTGGATCTCAAGCCGGGCCAGCTGTCGGGTGGGCTCAAGCAGCGCGTGGCGATCGCCCGCGCCTTCGCGGGCGACCCCCGCATCGTCGTCGCCGACGAGCCAACGAGCGCGCTCGACGTTTCCGTCCAGGCCGCGATCCTGAACGTCCTGTCCGAGCTGCAGGCCGAAAGCAAGACGGGCTACCTGTTGATCTCGCACGACCTGGGCGTGGTGCGCTACCTCGCCGATCGGATCGCCGTGATGTACCTCGGGCGGATCATGGAGGTCGGCGATTCGGAGACGGTCTTCCGGGGGCCCAATCACCCGTACACGGAGGCGCTCCTGTCGGCCGTGCCCAGCGTGGACGGGGAACCCGCGGCCCGCATCCGGCTCGAGGGGGAGATCCCGAGTCCGGCCAACCCGCCCAGCGGGTGCGTCTTCCATACGCGTTGCCACCGGTTCATGCAGGGCATCTGCGAGGTGACCGAGCCGCCGCTCATCGAGGTCGAGCCCGGGCACCAGATGAAGTGCCATATCCCGCTCGAGGAGCTGCGCCGGCTGCAGACGAAAGCGAAGGTCGAGGACATCGTCCTGACGACGCCGCCCGAGGCGCTGGAAGCCGCGGTAGCGGAGGGCATCGAGCCCGGCTAGACGTCCGAGTCTGGGAAGCTCGCCTTGCGCCGATCCATCCAGGCCACGAGCTCCTCGTGGACCCCTTCGTCGAGGAGGGGCTCCTCGTACTCGGCAAGGCGGCGCTTCCACGCGGCGTTGGCACGCGCTGCAGCATCATGCCCGCCGTTGAGCTCCCACTGTTCGAAGCTGTTGTTGTCCGACAGCTCCGAGCGCCAGAACGCGTTCTCGAAGTTGGCGAGGGTGTGCGGGGAGCCCAGGAAATGCTGGCCCGGGCCGCCGTCGAGCATCGCCTGCAGCGCGAGGCCGTTCTCGGACAGGTCGACGCCGGCGAGGTAGGCCCCCGCCATCGAGGCCTGGTCCTCGTCGAGCATGAACTTCTCGTAGCCGATCGCGAGCCCGCCCTCGAGCCAGCCCGCCGTGTGCAGATTGAAGTTCACCCCGGCCTGCATGGTGGCCATGAAACTGATCGCACTCTCGTAGGCCGCCTGATAGTCGGGTAGCTTGGAGGCGGTGAAGTTGCCACCGCTGCGGAACGGCACGCCGAGCCGACGCGCCAGCGCGGCCAGCACGAAGAGCACCAGTTGGGGCTCCGGGGTCCCGAAGGTGGGCGCGCCCGTCTGCATCGACATCGACGAGGCGAACGAGCCGAAGATGACCGGCGCGCCGGGTCGCACGATCTGGCAGAACGCCATGCCGGCGAGCGCCTCAGCGAGCGTCTGGGTCGCGGACGCCGCGACCGTCACCGGGGCCATGGCCCCACCCAGGATGAACGGCGTGATCAGCATGATCTGGTTGTTCTCGGCGTAGACCTTGGCCGAGCCGAGCATGTTGAAGTCCCACGACATCGGGGAGTTCGCG
>JARDZW010000170.1 GCA_029240655.1 Chloroflexota bacterium | reverse complement strand
TTGGCTCGAGGAGCGGCTCCAGCCGCTCGGTTTCCACATCGTCCTGTGCGTTCGAGCCGACGACACGTTCGAGGCTGCCCGCCGCGAGCGGCTGAAGGTCTCCGGCAAGCCAGGCCAGTACGACGACCTGGGCGTATTCATCGAGGAGCAAGCGGTGCTGCGCATGCTGGCCGCCAAGTCACGGCTCCCGGTCCTCGAGCTGGACGTCGGAGACGGCGATGTCGTCGCAGCGGTCGAGCGGATCGCGGACTGGATGACGGCGACTGGCGGGCTCTGGGCGCCCGCCGCGGATCCGGACCCCAGCTTGGACCGGACGACCGGAACGATCTGACCCTACGCCGCCGCCGGCGGCAGGTCTGGACGGCAGATGGAGCGTTCGGCCATCGCGATCAACCGGTCCGCCACGGTCTCCACATCGAGCCCGCTGCCCGTGAACAGCTCATCGAATGCCCCGAAGCTCGTGAGCACGTTCAGGATGTCGGTGGCCTCCTCGACGGATACGTCCTCGCGCAGATAGCCCTGCGCGGCCAGGCCGCGCGCCAGGTGGGCCTGTCCTGGCCGCCGGCCGTCCTCGATCGCCCGGATCCCGGCGACCGCATCGGGGTCGATCGCGGCAAGCGCGAACAGCGCTCGCGCCAGGTGCGGCATCCGGGCGTACATGCGAACCGCGATCCGGAACGAGGTCCGGATCGCCTCCAGCGAGTCCGGCAACCGGCTTGAGGCGACGAGCTCGTCGAAGCCGGCCGTGTCGCGGAGATGGCGCGCCAACGCGTCGAAGAGCCCTGCGCGCGAGCCGTAGAGGAGATACACGGTCGAGCGGGAGACGCCCGCCGCTCGCGCCACCTCGTCGACCTTGAGGGCGCCGACCGGTCCGCGCTCGAGCGTCTCGCGGGCGGCCTCGAGGATCCGGCGACGCGTCGCATCGGATGCGTCCGCCCGGGCGCGCTGCACATATCGACGTTTGTCCATGTCGCCATCGTACTTCATCGGACACGATGTCCGATATCGGACACGATGTCCGACCAAAGGAGACCGAGACATGGACGAGATCGATACCCGACCCACCGCGGCGACCAGGCTCGAGGTGCCGGTCCTCATCGTCGGTGCCGGCCCGGCCGGGCTCGTCACGGCCATCAGCCTGGCCCGTCAGGGCGTGCGATCCCTGGTCGTCGAGCGCCATCCGTCAACGTCGATCTTCCCGCGCGCGACGGGCGTCAGCACCCGATCGATGGAGATCTTCCGAAGCTTCGGCATCGACGAGGAGGTGCGTCGCGGCGGCTGGGGCATCGTCCCGCGCCAGGCGACGGTCCGATGGCTCGGCGACCCCGAGCCCGTCGAGGGCGCCTTGGGCTTCCCGGATGCCGACGTGGCGGCCGCGGTGAGCCCGACGACCGCCACGGTGAGCCCGCAGGACCACCTCGAACCGGTCCTCGTGGACCACTACCGGTCGCTCGGCATGGGTGAGATCCGGTTTTCGACGGAGCTGGTCTTCTTCGAGGGGGAGGCGGACGGCGTGACCGCCACGCTCCGCGACCGGATCGACGGCACGGTCGTCACCGTCCGCAGCCGCTACCTGGTTGGAGCGGATGGGCATCGTTCGACGGTTCGTGATGCGCTCGGGATCCCGATGGAGGGTCCGGACGACCTCGGCCAGTTCATCAGCATCCTGTTCCGCGCCGACCTGTCGACGGTCCTGGGCGACGACGTCTACGGGCTGTACGTGATCGGCGGCGATGCCGGGCCGCCCACCGTCCTCGTGCCCAGCGGTGCGGACGATCGATTCGTCTTCGCGATCCCGCTGCTCCCGGGCATGGATGCGGCCGCGACGGCAGCGGCCTTCCCGCCGGAGCGCTGCATCGCGTTGATCCGCGATGCCGCCCGGCGGCCGGACCTCGATGTCGAGATCCTGGCCAGCAATGCGTTTGCGTTCTCGGCCCAGGTCGCGAGTCGTCTGCGCGACGGTCGCGTCATCCTCGTCGGCGATGCGGCCCACCGAATGACGCCCCGCGGTGGTCGCGGCATGAACACCGCGATCGCCGATGCCTACGACCTCGGCTGGAAGCTGGCGTGGACGGTGCGCGGTCTCGCGACGGAGGCCCTCGTCGAGAGCTACGAGATCGAGCGCGGGCCGGTCGGTCGGCGCAACGTGGCGTTGTCGATGGTGCCCGGCGAGGGCGGCGGCACCGACGACGGCCTTCTCGAGGACCTGGGCGCCGTCGTTCGATCCGCGGTGATCGTCGACGACGGCTCGTCCGAGCCGGCCTCGGCAGCTGGTGCCGATCCGTCGTACTGGCCCGATGCACGGCCGGGGGCCCGGGCGCCGCATGCGTGGCTGTCGATCGGGGAGGAGCGCCTCTCGACGCTCGACCTGTTCGGGCGCGAGCTGGTGCTCATGGTCGCCGGCGACGCCGGCTCGTGGCGGACGGCGGCAGCATCCGTCGCCGAGTCCATGCCCGGTCCGGCCGTACGGATCCGCAGCGTCGGCCGCTGGTTGCGCGACACCGACGGGACATTCGCGGAGACCTACGGCCTGAGCGATGGCGGCGCGGTGCTGGTCCGTCCCGATGGTGTGGTGGCGTGGCGGATGCGGTCGGCGCCGACCGACATGCGCCGTGCGCTGGCCGCCGCTGTGGCCGTCGCCACGGGGCGCGGCTCGGATGCAGACCGGGATGTGCTCAGTGGCGTCGTCTCGATCGCCGGCGCACACGAGGAGGCAGCGTGATGCGCGGCAAGACCTTGATCACGCTGCTGGACGCCCTGGGTTTTCTCGTGTGGGGGTTCGGGTGGGTCGCCGTACCGCCGGCGCGCAGCGACACAGCCCGCAGCCAGCGCCACGATTCCCGCTGATCGACGAAGGACCGGGCACACAAAGACGGCGGGTCGGCCCCGTTCGGGACCGACCCGCCGTGCAGGTACGCGTCTAGTAGGTCGACGTCGTCACCAGCTTGCGCACGGTCTGCTCCACGACCTCGCGGTTCTGCCCGGTCTTTCGGCTGATCGTGTCGATCAGCGTGTCCGGATCGGACCGGCCGACGTCGAGGTCCTGGTCAGTCAGGCCGCTGAACTGGCCCTTCAGCTGCGGCTTGATCTCCTGGAACTTGGACTGGAGCTGTTGGCGCGTCTGCTGGTCAAGCATGACTCTCCTCGGCTGCGTGTTCCGGGGGCACGTCTATGCAACCGCAGGTGGCGACAAGGCCGCGGCGTAAGGGCTGGAAGGGCACCTTGCGAAGGGCTTGCATGGGCATTGCAAGATGCGTAGTGACGTCCCAACGCGCCGCAGTCGGTCGTCGCGGGAGACGCATCGAGGGGTTGGCATGACGGACGACGACTGGGCGGCACTCGAACCCGGCGAGCGCGACTTCGCCGTGCGCTGGCTGGGGCTGTCCGAAGGGGAGCGGGACGACTTCTGCCGTCAGCTGCTCGCGGCGATCGAAGTCCTCCAGCGGTTCCGGGTCCTGGACGCCGGGACGGAGGGGTCGGCCGCGACCTGAGGCGGGCCGCCCCGATCGCCTAGACCGTGGCGGGCTCCGGGTCGGTGACGGAGGTCGGCAGCCCGTCGAGCAGCGGGTCCGTCCAGCTCCAGGCAGCCCCGTGGCGCGTGCCGACCGCGCCGTGGCGCGCGGCTTCCACGCGGAGGGGCAGCCCGAAGATCTCGATGAACCCCACGGCTGATGCATGGTCGAAGGCATCGCCCTCGTCGTAGGTCGCGAGGCTCTTGTCGTACAGCGACAGCGGAGAGCGGCGTCCCGCGACGATCGCCTGCCCGTGGTCCAGCCGGACCCGGATCTCGCCCGAGACCACGCGCTGCGACGACGCCACGTACGAGCGCAGGTCGCGCGACAGCGCGCTGAACCACAGGCCGTCATAGATGAGGCGTGACAGCTCGTCGGCTACCGACCGGTTGAAGCGGAGCGTGTCGCGCGACAGCGTCAGTCCCTCGAGCGCGTGGTGCGCGGCGTGAAGGATGGTCGCCGCCGGGGTCTCGTAGATCTCGCGGCTCTTGATGCCGACGAGGCGGTCCTCGACGTGATCGATTCGGCCGACGCCGTGCATTCCGCCGAGCTCGTGCAGCTGTTCCACCAGGGACACCGGCGCCAGGCGCTCACCGTCGAGCGCGACCGGCACCCCGCCCTCGAACTCGATGGTGACGTCCACGGCACCGGGCGCGTCGGCGGGATCGACCGTCCATTCGTAGGCATCCGGCGGTGGTGTGACCCAGGGGTCCTCGAGCACGCCCGTCTCGCAGGAGCGGCCCCACAGGTTGACGTCGATCGAGTACGGCGATTCCTTGGTGATCGGGATCTCGATGCCGCGCTCGTTCGCGTAATCGATCTCCTGGTCGCGGGTCAGACCCATCCCCACGCGCATCGGCGCGATGACCTCCAGCCCCGGGTCGAGCGCGTGTGTCGCGACGTCGAAACGAACCTGATCGTTGCCCTTGCCCGTGCAGCCATGGGCGACCGCGTCGGCACCCTCGCGCTTCGCGACCTCCACGAGGAGCTGCGCGATCAGCGGCCGCGCGAGCGCGGTCGCCAAGGGATAGGCGCCCTGGTACAGCGCGTTGGCCTGGAGGTGCGGCCAGACGAAGTCGGTGACGAAGCGCTCGCGAGCGTCGACCACGTAGGCGCGCGTGGCGCCCGACGACATGGCCCGTGCCTCGACACCGGGACGCAGTGACCCACCGCCGAGGTCGACAGTCAGGGTGACGACCTCGACCCCGTACTGCTCCTTGAGCCAGGCGACAGCGACCGATGTATCGAGACCGCCGGAGTAGGCGAGGACGACCTTGTTCATGGCGGACGACGGAGCCTCCGAGCTCAATACGGGGATGTGGCGGTCACGGCGAGCGAGT
>JARDZW010000169.1 GCA_029240655.1 Chloroflexota bacterium | reverse complement strand
GCGACCGCGGAGGTGGCCGATGGCCGGTAAGCTGAAGGTCACCCAGACCAAGAGCACGATCAGTCACATCGCCCGTAACCGGGCGACCGTCAAGGCCCTGGGCCTGCACGGGATCGGCAGCACCAGCGTCGTCGCGGACAACCCCGCGACGCGCGGCATGGTCCGTCAGGTCCGTTTCCTCGTGACCGTCGAGGAGATCGCCGATTCGGCGGACGGTGACTCCCGCAAGACAAGCAAGGGCGGACCCAAAGCCCGAAGCGCGGCCCCGAGCCGCTCCGAGGACGCCCCGGATCCGAAGGAGAAGGCAACGGCATGAGACTCCACGACCTGCGCCCGCCCGAAGGGTCGCGCAAGGAGCGGACACGCGTCGGCCGCGGCATCGCCGCCGGCAAGGGCAAGACCGCGGGCCGCGGCACGAAGGGCCAGAAGGCCCGCGCCGGCGGCTCGATCCCGCCGTGGTTCGAGGGTGGCCAGACCCCGCTCCATCAGCGCATCCCGAAGCTCCGCGGCTTCAAGAACCGCTTCAAGATCGAATACGAGATCGTGAACGTCGGCGACATCGGGGCTGCCGCCGAGCGCGGCGCGTTCGAGGCCGAGGCGGCCGATGCGAAGCCCACCGGCAAGACCAAGGCGCCCGCGCAGATCACGGTCAACCAGGACATCCTGCGGGCCGTGGGTCTGGTCCGGAGCCTGGACAAGCCGCTCAAGATCCTCGGTAACGGCGAGCTGTCGGCACCGCTCTTCGTGGTGGCCGACGGGTTCACCGCGTCCGCCCGGGCGAAGATCGAGGCCGCCGGCGGCACGGTCAACGTGCTCGAGGTCCCGACCGCCCCGCTGAAGGCGATCGGCGTGGAGCCCGGCGACGAGCGCACCCCGGTCAAGCTGTCCCGTGGCGGTCAGGCCGCGGCGGACAAGGCCGATCGCGCCCGCGCGGCGCGGGCCGAGGATGCCGAGGCTGCCGAGGCGGCGCCGGTGGCCGTAGCCAAGGCGCCGTCTGCGCCCGAGGCCGATGAGGCCGTAGCCAAGGCGCCGTCTGCGCCCGAGGCCTCCGACACCGAAGGCGAAACCGACGCGCCGTCCGCGACCGCGACCGAGCCAGAGACCTCCGCCCCAGAGGCCGAGGCCGCGGCACCCGTCGAGGAAGCCGCCGAGTCGAGCGCGACGCCGAAGCCGCGCCGCGCTGCGAAGACCAAGGCCGCTGCGTCCGACGCCGAGCCGTCGGCCGACGCCGGATCGACCCCCGAACCCGAGACCGCGAACGCGGCAACCGACGAGGCCGAGACCACGTCCGGCGACGACGCCTAGATCCCGTGTTCGAATCCCTCCTGAATGCCTTCCGGGCGCCGGATATCCGGCGCCGGATCCTGGTCGTCCTGGGCCTGCTCATCGCCTTCCGGTTCCTGGCCGCCGTGCCGGTCCCGGGGATCGATCGCGCCCAGCTCGCGACGTTCCTGGAGGGCAACCCGCTGTTCGGGTTGCTGAACCTGTTCTCAGGAGGCGGTCTATCCAACTTCTCAGTCGTCGCGCTGGGACTGAACCCCTACATCAACGCGTCGATCATCATGCAGTTGATGCAGGGCGTCGTGCCCTCCCTCCAGGCGCTCAGCCGCGAAGGGGAGTACGGACGCAACAAGATCACCCAGTACACGCGCTACCTGTCGGTCCCGATGGCGCTGCTGCAGTCGTACGGGTTCCTCGCTCTCCTCAATAACAGCAACGTCCTGACCGGCAGCTTCGACCTGGGCAGCTACGACACGCTGACCCAGATCGCGACGCTGACCGCCGGCTCGGTCGCGCTGATGTGGATCGGCGAGCTCATCACCGAACGGGGCATCGGCAACGGCATCAGCTTCGTGATCTTCGCGGGCATCGTGAGCCAGGCGCCGAGCGCCATCGGGGCGTTCTTGGCGAGCCCGAACATCGCGATGTTCATCGCCTTCGGCCTCGTCGCGATCGCAGCCGTGGCCGTGATCATCTACATCCAGGAGGGCCAGCGCCGGATCCCGATCCAATACGCGAGCCGCGTCCGGGGCCGGCGGATGTACCAGGGCGGCCAGACGTTCCTGCCGCTGCGCGTCAACCAGGCGGGCGTCATCCCGATCATCTTCGCGGTCAGCATCCTGCTGTTCCCGGTCCAGCTGGCGTCGTATTTCACGGCCTCGGACATCCAGATCGTGGCCGATATCGCCAATACGATCGTGACCCTGTTCAACCCGAACTCGATCTTCTACATCGTCGCGTACTTCCTGCTCACGGTCGGCTTCACGTACTTCTACACGGCCTTCACCTTCAAACCGGATGAAACGGCGGAACAGCTGCGCAAGAACGGCGGCTTCATCCCCGGCATCCGCCCGGGCCGTCCGACACAGGATTACCTTGCCCGCGTCGTGAGCCGGATCACGTTCGCCGGCGCCATGTTCCTGGCGATCGTGGCGGTATCCCCGTCCCTGCTCGGCCTCGCCTTCCCGGAGCTCGGCGCGATCGGTCTCGGCGGCACGAGTCTGCTGATCGTCGTGTCCGTGGTTGTCGAGACCATGAAGCAGATCGAAGCGCAGCTCATGATGCGCAACTACGAAGGCTTCATCAGATGATGTCGACAAGCCTGACGGCCCATCCGCGCGTTGCCGGCTCCGCGCCCTCGCTCACGCACCTCACCGTGCGCTCGCTCAGGTGCTCACCGGCGCCTTCGGCTGGACTCGCCTTGCTTGCCGACAAGGTTCGCGCGCGCTTGTCATGACCGTCGTCGTGCTGCTTGGGGGCCCTGGATCGGGGAAGGGCACGCAGGCGGAGATCCTTGCCGAGCGATTGGGCATCCCGCACGTCGCCACCGGCGACCTGTTCCGGGCCGCCGTTCGCGACGCCTCACCGATCGGGCTCGAGGCGCGGCGCTACATGGAGCGTGGCCAGCTCGTGCCCGACGACATCACGATCCAGATGCTCCTGGACCGTCTGGAGGCGCCGGATGCCGCCGACGGCGTCCTGCTGGACGGGTTTCCGCGCAACCGCGCGCAGGCTGGAGCGCTTGCGACCGCGCTCGCGGAGCGGAGCTCGCAGGTCGACCGGGCGATCAACATCGAGGTGCCCACCGACGAGCTCGTTCGCCGTCTGTCAGGGCGGTGGGTGTGTCGCGACGCCGGCCACGTCTACAACGAGTCCACGAACCCGCCCCAGGTCGAGGGTCGCTGCGATATCGACGGATCACCGCTCGTCCAGCGCGCGGACGACCGGCCCGAGACCATCCGGGCACGACTGACCCAGCAGCTGGCCAGTCTCAACGACGTCGTCGACTATTACGATGGGGCCGGGCTGTTGCGAGTCGTCGACGGTGTCCAGGCGATCGAAAGCGTGGCTGATGACGTGCTCGCCGCCGTCACGAGCGAGGCGCCCGGTGGCGCCACGGGCGCCGACTGAGGTGGTCACTCGCAAGTCGCGCGCGGAGATCGAGCGCATGCGCCGAGCCGGCCGCATCGTGGCCGAGGTCCTCGCCCTCGTCGAGGGCGAGCTCAAGCCCGGCGTGACCACCGGTCATCTCGACCGGATCGCCGAGGCCCATATCCGCAAGGCCGGGGCGATCCCGTCCTTCAAGGGCTATCCGGGCATCAATCCGCGGCGCCCGTTCCCCGGCAGCCTGTGCATCTCCATCGACGACGAGATCGTCCATGGCATCCCGGGCGAGCGCGCCATCCGGGACGGCCAGGTCGTGTCGATCGACGCCGGTGCGATCGTGGAGGGCTGGCATGGCGACGCCGCGCGGACCTTCTATGTCGGCCAGCCACCCGCAGAAGTCCGCCAGCTGATCGACACGACCCGAGCGGCGATGATGGCCGGCATCGCCGCCGCCGTTCCCGGCAACCACATCGAGGACATTTCGGCGGCCGTCGAAGACGCGGCCAAACCCCACGGGTTCGGTGTGATCCGCCAGTTCGTCGGGCACGGGATCGGCACGTCGATGCACGAGGAACCCCAGGTCCCGAACTACCGCACCGGGCGCCGCGGCCGCAAGCTGGAGCCCGGCCTGTGCCTCGCCATCGAGCCGATGTTCACGCTCGGCGACTACCGCGCCCACGTCCTTGCCGACGACTGGACCGTCTCCACGGTCGACGGCTCACTCGCGGCCCATTTCGAGGACTCGATCGCCATCACGGAGGGAGGACCGGAGATCCTCACCGCGGTCTGATGCAGCGGACGCGAGAAACACGAGCGTGCGCTATCCGCACCAAGGACGCTCGTCGGACGTTTCCAGAGATCCTGACGGCCGTTCGAACGGCAGTTGCTCGGAACGGCGACTTTTGATACGCTACGCGTTCGTGTGTCGGCCCGCCTTGGGCCGACACTGCGCGTGAGAAAGGGAAGCACGTAAGCCTGTGGCCAAGAAGGACGCGATCGAAGTCGAAGGGACGGTGATCGAACCGCTCCCCAACACGATGTTCGCGGTCGAACTGGAGAACGGCCACCGTGTGCTCGCCCATATCAGCGGCAAACTTCGGATGAATTTCATCCGGATCCTGCCCGGTGACCGCGTCCGCGTCGAGTTGTCGCCATACGACCTCACCCGCGGCCGGATCACGTACCGACTCAAGTGAACAGCACCACCACACGTACACGATCGAGGATCCGTTGAAAGTCAGAGCTTCCGTCAAGGCGCGCTGCGACAACTGCAAGGTCATCCGACGCCACGGCACCGTGATGGTCATCTGCACCAATCCCAAGCACAAGCAACGGCAGGGGTAACAGATGGCACGCATCGCCGGCGTCGACATCCCGCGTGAGAAGCGCGTCGAGATCGCCCTCACGTATGTCTTCGGGATCGGTCTGCCCACCAGCCAGAAGATCCTCGCCCAGACCAACATCAATCCGGACAC
>JARDZW010000168.1 GCA_029240655.1 Chloroflexota bacterium | reverse complement strand
GTGAAGCTGCGGCCGGTGGTTCCCGATGAGCTCCCTCCACGGCTGCGCAAGTCAAAGCAGTTCGGCGTCGAGGTCGACGCCATGCCGGGTGGATTCGTTTGCTCGGCGTCCCTCAAAGCGCAATGGGGGCCCCAGTCCGTGCGAGGGGTGCTTGCGGGAGATCGTCCGATCCGCAAGCTGTTCTCGAAGGAGCAACGGGACTTCTTCGTCGCCCACGCACCGCAGGGCATCGCGCTCGACGACCTCGTTCCGCTGGGCCCCATCAACGTCCTCAAGTTGAAGTTCGTTCCGAAGGAACTGCCGCGAGCCATGGTGGCGGAGCTCTGGTTCTACCCGAACGGGTCGCGCATCCTCGAGCTTTCCACGAAGTGCGCACCCACCGATGCCTTCCTGGTTTCCGCCGAGACGAAGGCATTCCTCACGGAACGGGGAATCGACCTCTCCGGGCAGCAAGAGACCAAGACCCGAACGGCTCTCAATCACTTCTCGAAGCTGCATGAGGCGCTGCCTGCCTGACCGCCGACCGGTCGTGAGGGTCGCGATGGGCGGCAGGTCGCACGGATGATGCACGAGCCGAGCAGCGAGCCTGGCGGTCGTCCACCGGCCAAGGACATGGCCTGGATCCCCGGTGGCGCCTTCCTGATGGGCTCCGACGAGTTCTATCCGGAGGAACGACCGGTCCACCCGGTCACGGTCGATGGATTCTGGATCGACGAACATCCGGTCACGGTCGCCGACTTCCGTCGGTTCGTGAAGGCGACCGGCTACGTCACCGTCGCCGAGCGCCCGCTGGACCCTGTCGATTTCCCAGGTGCCGATCCCGCGGTGCTGGTCCCCGGCGCCCTGGTCTTCCATCGGACGCGGGGCCCCGTCGACCTGAGCGACGTGCGCAACTGGTGGGCCTATGTGCCTGGCGCCTCCTGGCGCCAGCCCGAGGGACCCGACAGCTCGATCGTCGGGCGTGACCGTCATCCGGTCACCCAGGTCGCCTTCGAGGATGCCGAGGCGTATGCCAGATGGGCCGGAAAGACACTCCCGACTGAGGCGGAATGGGAGTTCGCCGCGCGCGGTGGCCTCGAGGGGGCCCGATTCGTGTGGGGCGACGAATTTTCGCCAAAGGGCCGGATGCAGGCGAATACCTGGCAGGGCGAATTCCCGTGGCAGAACACCCTCGAGGATGGCTTCGAGGGCACATCCCCGGTGCGCTCGTTCGCGCCTAACGGGTACGGCCTGTACGACATGGCCGGCAACGTCTGGGAGTGGACGGACGACTTCTTCACGCCTCGTCACCCCGACGCCGTGGAGCATGCGTGCTGCGCGCCGCACAACCCGCGAACGGCCTCCCCCGAGGCCTCGTTCGGTCTCGGCCAACCTGGCGAACACATCCCGCGTCGGGTGATCAAGGGCGGCTCGCACCTGTGTGCGCCGAACTATTGCCTGCGCTATCGCCCGGCCGCCCGCCAGGCGGAGACCGTCGACACGAGCACGGGTCATATCGGTTTTCGGTGCATGGTCAGGCCGTCGTGAGGTGACGTTCCACGAATTGATTTCATGCTGACCGTCGGGTTGTTCTGCGCCGGCCTCCTGGCGTACGCGCTGTTCTCCGGGCTCCTCGAGCGGCGGAGCGTCACCGCCCAGATCATGATGCTCGCGCTCGGTGTCGGACTCGGACTGGCCGTCCGCGGGACGTCGGAAGCGATCGTCGAGACCGAACTCCTACACATCGCCGGCGAATTGGCGCTCATCCTGGCGTTGGTGGTGGACGCGGCTCGAATCGACATGGGAGCCCTCCGTCGGACCGCTGGCCTGCCGATCCGCCTCCTGGTCATCGGTCTGCCGCTCACGATCGCGCTCGGGACGATCGTTGCGGTCGTCGTGCTGCCGGGGATCACCGTCCTCGAAGCGATCATCGTCGCCACGCTCCTGGCGCCGACCGACGCTGCACTGGGAGCGATGGTGGTCAACAGCCGGTTCGTCCCCCGCCGGATACGCCAGGCGCTCAATGTCGAATCAGGGCTGAACGACGGCCTCGTGACGCCGATCGTTCTCGTCGCCGCTGCGGTGGCGGTGGCGGGTGGAGACCTGCGGGACACAGCCTGGATCGCCGATGCGGTATCTCAGATCGCCTTCGGGGCCGTCGCCGGGGTCCTGGTCGGGGTCGTCGGAGCCCTGGCACTGCGGCTCGCCGTCGCTCGCCAGTGGATGCACGAGGGCACGCACTGGATGGTCGCACCCGCCGTCGGCTTCCTCGCCTGGTTCGTTGCCCATGAGCTTGGCGGAAACGTGTTCGTAGCGGCATTTGCCGCCGGTCTGGCGATGACCGCGGCCTACGGACGCGTGCCGGAGTCCTTCCTGGTCTTCGCCGAGGTCGGCGGCGAGCTGTTGGGCCTGATGGTGTTCTTCCTGTTCGGGGCATTGCTGGTGGGGATCGCCGGGACGATATCCGTGTCGGTCGTCCTGTATGCGGTCTTGTCGCTGACCGTCATCCGGATGATCCCGGTGGCCATCGCCCTGCGCGGCACCCGCCTGCGATCGCCCACGGTCGCCTTCATCGGCTGGTTCGGACCGCGCGGCCTCGCCTCCATCGTGCTGACTTTCGTCGCACTCGGCGATGGCGGCGGTAACCCGCCATTCAGCGCCACGATCGTGGCGGCCGTGGCCGTGACCATCGCGCTCAGCGTCATCGCCCACGGCATGTCGGCAGGGCCGGCTGCGGAGCGCTACGGGGCGTTCGTGGCAACCCTGCCGGAGGATGCCGCTGAACACGAGCACACGACCGAACTGCCCACACGTCGCGGGGTGCACCGACGGTCCGTCACGAGTGAACCCTCACCGCCAGCTTGACGACGGCCCCCCCGAGCAGCCGATCATGACATCCGGTCTCGGTCGCCAGACGTCCCCAACGGGCTCAGCACGCCGAATCCCGCTCGCGCGGGCAGTCTCGTGTCCTTCGAGATCCCCCGTGCGACGCGCAGCAGGATGACGCTGAGAACGAGGACCCAGGAGGGGAAGAGAAGCACCAGCAGCGGCGAGAACGTGGCGCTAAGAAGCAACAGCAACCCGACCGCGTATCCGATCAACGCGAACCATCTGGGCAGGATCCCAGCCGAGCGCCCGATCCCCGACGTCGTGAACACGAACATCGCGGCCATCCGCATCGCAAAGAACAGGATGAGGCTCTGCCCGAATACGGGGAATTGGCGCGCCACGCCTGGGTCAACAGGCCCGTGGGCGAACTGGACGCTGACCGCAAGAACCGAGGAGGCGGCCGCGCCCGTGAAGAACAGCGCGACGAAGATGATGCCGCTGACGAGCTGGAGGTTGGACTGCAGCACGCTATTGCTGCGCACGGACGCAGCGGCCCACATCCGAAGGGAAACGATGAACCACAGGAACGCCATCCCGGCGAAGGGCATGACGTACAGGCCGACGACCACCGGGGCGGTCTGCTCACCGGAGTTGTAGTACGCGAAGATCTCCGCGTCCGTCGCATCGGCCCCCGGGACTCCGGTCATCAACAGGTAGGACGTGAAGAACAAGATGCAGAAGGCGATCCCAACGACCGCGGTGAGCGTCGCGGCCCATCGCAGCGAACGGCCGGGATCCGATCGTGACGCGGCTTCGGGCGGTGCTGGCGATTCGCTGGTCACGCTGCCCAGAACCGCTCGATCATGGTCGCCGACCTCTCACCGGTGTGTCACCTCGTACCGGCGCGGACCCGGGCCACGCCCCACATCGACGCCAGCTCTGATCGTCATTGCCATGGTAGGTGCTGTGCACATGGGCCCGCCATCGGGATGGACGCCACTGGCACGGCCCACGCGGGGCCTGCGGCACAGAGTCGTCTCGGAGTGGTCACCCATTGGAGGTGATGGACGGACCGCGGCTCCACGCTAGGTTGACTCGGCCCAGGCGGAGAGCCGCGCTCTTGAGTCGACGCGGACCCGACTGCGATTCCGACGTGGAGGTCTCGATGCTGCTCGAGGCGTTCGGATTCGGCCTGATCGCACAGTCGTCACTGTTCCTGGCCGGCTTGGCGGTCTGCTGGATCACCGTGCCAACACGCGTGATCGGCATCCTGGCGGGGTTCGGTGCGGGCGCCCTGATCGCCGCGATCGCATTCGAGCTGGTACCCGAGGGCCAGACGAACATCTCCGGTGCCGAGTTCGCCCTCTGGACACTGATCGGCGTCACGATCTTCCTGGTCGGCGACGCCATCGTCGAGAAGCGCTTCGGCTCGGAAGGCGCTGGCGCATCGATGGGGATCGTGGTCGGCTCGGTCGTCGACGGCGTCCCCGAATCGATCATCTTCGGCATCCAGATCGGCGCGGGTCTGACGGTGAGCCCGAGTTTCATCGCCGCCGTGTTCGTGTCCAACATCCCACAAGCCATCGCGCCGTCGGCCGACCTCTGGGCGGCAGGCTGGAATGCTGCCAAGCTCGCGCAGCTTTGGGGCGTCGTGGTCCTGGCGTGCGGACTCGCTGCCGCGTTCGGCTTCCTGATCACCCAGGTCGCCGTGGACGCGATGGGTGATCGGGCAGCCGCCATCGCCGCCGGAGGCCTGCTCGCGATGCTCACCAATTCCTTGATGCCGTTCGCGTACCAGCGCGGCGGTGCGCTCGCTGGGGCGGCCACGGCCGTCGGGTTCCTGCTGCCGGTGCTGAACAGCCCGCCTGCCTGACGGCCGACGACTGGTGGACTGGGGTGGTCGCAGTGTCAGGGCACCTACTGGCGCGCCATGACGATCTTCAGCCGTTCGTCGGGATCGATGAGGTGGTCGTTGTCATCCTCGCCGACATCGATCTGGACCCACTCGATCTTGCCATTGAACCGGCTCGTCTCAGCGGTCAGGTCTGAGCTCACGGCCGTGCCGCTCTC
>JARDZW010000055.1 GCA_029240655.1 Chloroflexota bacterium | reverse complement strand
TCGTGAGGATCGTGGCCAGCGGCCGCTCCTCGGGGAGCAGGTTGCCCACCTCCTGCTCGACGAGGTAGCCGATCATGCCCTGGGTCTCCGCGCCGAGGATGTCGAGCGGATAGCTCTCGACCTCTTTGTAGGCCTCGCCCTGGAGGGCGAGCAGGCCGACCTGCGGGCCGTTGCCGTGGGAGATGACGAGCTCGTGCTCGCGCGCGACCCGGGCGAGGGCTTGCGCCCCGACCCGGACATTGGCCCGCTGATGCCCGGCGGTCATCGGCTCGCCCCGCTTCAGCAGGGCGTTGCCTCCGAGGGCGATGACGATGCGCATCGATCCGACCTCGCTGTCGCTGCTACAAGCCGATCGTCGCGACCATCACGGCCTTGATCGTGTGCATCCGGTTCTCGGCTTGGTCGAACACGATCGATCGCTCGGATTCGAAGACCTCGTTGGTGACCTCCATCCCGTCCAGGCCGAAGCGCTCGAACATCTCCTCGCCGACCTTGGTGTGGCGGTCATGGAACGCCGGCAGACAGTGCATGAACTTGACCTGGGGATTGCCCGTCTTGGCCATGAGCTCGGAGTTGATCTGGTATGGCAGGAGCAGCTTCACCCGCTCGTCCCAGACGGACTTGTCCTCTCCCATGGACACCCAGACATCGGTATAGAGGTAGTCGGCGCCCTTGACGCCTTCGTCGGTGTCCTCCGTCACGGTGATCCGCGCGCCGGTCTCCTCGGCGATCGAGCGGCAGGTGGCAAGCAGGTCGTCGGCCGGCCAGAGCGCCTTGGGGGCGCACAGTCGGACGTCCATGCCGAGCTTGGCCCCGCCGACCAGCAGGGAGTCGCCCATGTTGTTGCGAGCGTCGCCCAGGTAGCAGTACCCGATCTGGGTCATCGGCTTGTCCGAGAACTCGGTCATGGTCAGAACGTCGGCGAGGATCTGGGTGGGGTGGAACTCATCGGTCAGGCCGTTCCACACCGGCACGCCCGCGAATTCGGCCAGCTCCTCGACGATCTCTTGCCCGAAGCCCCGGTACTCGATCCCGTCGAAGATGCGACCCAGCACGCGGGCCGTGTCCTTCATCGACTCCTTGTGGCCGATCTGCGACCCCTCGGGGCCGAGGTAGGTGACGTGCGCGCCCTGATCGTAGGCGGCGACTTCGAACGACACGCGCGTCCGGGTCGAGGTCTTCTCGAAGATGATCGCGATGTTCTTCCCGCGCAGATGCTGCTGCTCGTACCCGCCGTACTTGGCGCGCTTAAGGTCACGCGAGAGGTCCAGCAGGTAGCGGATCTCGCGCGGGCTGAAGTCGAGCAGCTTCGTGAAGTTGCGATTCCGCAGGTTGTATCCCATCGATCCTCCCCAAACCGATCGCGCTCGCGAGCCCATCGGTAACGGCCATGCACTACCGCGTGCAAGTTTGGGAGGTCAGGAGACGCCCCGACGCCGTCTCGATGCACTCCATTTGCAGAATACACATGAGACCCGGGGCAACATCATCCGAAAGTGACGATGCCGATGTGTTCGCGGGTTCGCGAGCTGCGGCCGACGGTCGGCTCGCTCGAGCCGTCCACGCTGCGCGCCTCGGTCGGCGCGCCGCCACGGGCGGCCGGCTCGCTCTGCACCGCAACCTGTTCTGCGGCGCTGGGGCCAATGAGGATCATCCCGCTGACGAAGGCACCGATCGCGCCGGCGCGAGGATCAACAACAGTCCATGCGTGGCTTACCGCCAGTCCTGTTCGACGGCGCTGATCGCCACAGCTGAGGCCCCGGACCCGGCGGGCGTGGGGAGCGCTCGGCGGGCCAGGCTCGTTTCGACGCGGGCCAGCCAGATCGCCCAGGCCGGGTACACGACGAAGATCCCCAGCCAGCCGACCAGGCCGATCCACACCCAGCCTGGCGCGGCTCCCATGTCGTCGAGTCGAAGGAGGATGCCGGGCACCGCCGCGACGCCGAGGGCCATCAGCGCACCGGCGGCAGTCCCGAGACGGCGAAGCCTCTGCGGCCAGCCCCCCGCGACCGCATGGCTCGTGTTCAGCGCGAGAAGCCACGCCCCGATCCCCGCGAACCCGACACTCGACACGAGCCCGGCGAGGAAGAAGCCGGTCGTGCCAGAGATGACCAGGGTGGAACCGACGACCGTGATCGCCGCCCCCGCGATCGCCGCACCTAGAGCCAGGTCCCCAGCGCGACCCGGGATGTGCCGGCGGAGGCGCCAGGCGAGGCCGGCGCTCAGGACGCCCGCCGTGGCATTGCCGATGTCGTTGATCGTCCCGAATGGTCCCTGCACGGCGTAGAAGGTCGCAAGGCAGACCGCGCTGCCGGCTGCGCAGACGCCGACCGCGAGGGCCAGACGTCCCACGTCTCGATCTCGCCCCTCGTTCATCATGGCCCTCCTCCATCGCTCGCATTGGTCTCAACCGATGGAGCGCAGTATTATTTGTCTGTCAATGGTAGTCAATAGAACCAGAGGTTCGGTTGCCCCAATGCCCCGCCCCTACTCCCTCGGTCAACGGGCCGCCCCGAAGGCCGAGACCCGCGACCGGATCGTCGCCGCGGCGCTCGCGATCTATCTCGACCGCGGCATGGCCGGTGCCTCGAACCTGGCGATCGCCCGGGCGGCGGACGTTGCACCGGCCACGGTCCGCAACCACTTCCCGGAACCCGGCGACTTGCCCCGCGCCGTCTTCTCCGCGCTGCTTGTCGAGCTCCGGATCCCGACACCGGCGATCTTCGAGGGCCTCAGCAGCCTTCGGGATCGAGTCGAACGGCTAGCCGCGGAGCTCGCGGCCTTCTACGAGCGGAGCGAGCCGTGGTGGCGGGCCTACCAGCGCGAGCCGGAGCTGATCAACGCGTGGAGCGGCGCCATCGAGCAGGAGTACTACGGGGACATCGATCGACTAATGCGCGCAGCCCTCGCCGAGCTCGGGACCGACGAGCGATCAATGGCGGTCGTGGCTACGGTGATCGGGCCGCCGACGTACTTTGGCCTGCGGGCTCGCGGCCTCGAGTCCGAGGACGCGGTCCGGCTGTGCCTGGAACTGACCCTCCCCTGGCTCGAGCAGCGCCGGGACCTGCTGGCCCACCCAGCGTGACATCGCAGTAGCCGCACAGACCTTCTCCGGCGTCGCTGCGATGACCACCGAGACCGAGCATCGCTGCCGGAATATATCGACTTCGTGACGTCGCTTCGATAGCCGGTTGATCGGTCACGTCGGATCCACGATCGTGTGCGAGCCGTTCAGCCGCTGAATGGAAGGACAGCCGCCAGAACGCCAGCAGCAACGCCGATCACGAGACTCGCCAGACCGATCCGGTTCGCCCGCGCGCGATCTCGGGAGCGGGCGTCCTCGTCCACGACCGGTTGGGTATCACCCACAGGTCCGAAGTTGAAGATGCCGCGTGACCCGAACCCGGCGCAGAACTTCAGCCAGGCCTGCAGGTAGCCGGACGCGGCGACCGTCGCAGGCAGGATCAGGACCAGGCGGGCAAGTGGTGGCGCACCGATCGCTACCAACGCCGCGAGTACGGCCACCGTGAGAAGGAGGCCGACGTGCCCCGCCCGACGCCGCCGGGCGATCTCGGCGGGACCGATGTTGCAAACGCCCGGCCGGTATTCGATGCCGGCCAATGGCGTCCCCGAACGGCCATCGGTCGCGTAGCTCCAGAGCGTCATGACGTGCGGCAAACCGGAAGCCTCGCGCGGGGGCCGCTCGAGCAGTCAGCCGGCCGCCATCTTGAGCAGACCGAAGCTCGCTCCCTCCGGGTCGCTCACGATCGCGAAGCGCCCACCTGGGAACTCCTGCGGCGGAAGCAGCTCCTCCGCGTCCAGGTCGATCGCCTTCTTGAAGCTTGCGTCGACGTCCTCGACCGCGAAGTAGATCTGCCAGTAGCTCGGCACCTCTGCGGGCACCATCGGGTTCATCTCCCAGGCGCCGGCGACGCTGTCCCCGTCAAGGAGGAACTCGGTGTACGGCGGCTGTCCTTCGCCCATCTCGCTCTGCCGCGTGGTCCAGCCGAAGACGCTCTGGTAGAACGGCAGCGCCTTTTCTACGCCGCGGGCGTTGAGCTCGGCCCAGCCGAATGAATTCGGTGCATTCGTCTGAAAGCCACCCATGCGCGTCCCTTGCCACGCGGAGATGAAGGCGCCCACCGGATCCTGATACACGGCCATCCGGCCCTGGTCACCCACATCGAATGGGGCCGTGACGGCCGTCCCTCCGGCAGCCTGCACCTTTCGGGTCAGCTCCTCGATGTCGTCTGTCCCGATGTACAGGTTCCAGGCCGTCGGGCCATTCGGGTCCATCTTGGGGCCGATCCCGGCAGCATCCTTGCCGCCCGTCTTCGCGAGCCCGTAGCCGCCGTACTGCGGATCGGGATCGACCTCGACCTGCCATCCGAAGAGCTTCGAGTAGTAGTTGCGCGACGCTTCGGCATCAGCGCTTGCGAGGTCCACCCAGGCCGGCTTGTTGGCGATCATCGTCGTCGCTTGTGCCATTCTCACGCCTCCCGTGCTGGCAATCCTCGTGGCCGTTGCATTGTCGCACCGACGGCCAGAGTGCCTTCCTGAACCCGCGGCGGGCAGGATCTGATCGATCTATCTCACGCCGGCGCTGCCGTCAATCAGTCCTTGAAGCGCCAGCGGGTCGCGCCTTGCGGGTCGCCGGTGGCCACGCCGAACGAAGTCGTCGGCGTGATCTCGTACAGGTCCCAAGGCGGCGGTCCCGCGCTCGGCGCGCTGTATCGGGCGGTGAACGCGCCGTCCTTCACCTTGGGATCCCAACCCTGGGTGTTGTAGACGTCCGCGACGCGCTGGAGCGTGGCATCGTCGGTGACGCGCTCGGCCGTTCCCTCGACGACGAGGTCGATCCCCGGAAGGCCGACCGAGATCACGCAGTTCGGGTTCTCGGCCAGGTTCCGGCTCTTGCGCGTGGCGGGCCCGCTGACGATGTAGAACTTGCCGTCGAGCCAGACCGCACCCACCCCGGCGACGTGTGGGCGCCCATCGGGGCGGGTCGTTGCGATCCAGGCGCTCGAGCCCGGTCCGGTCACGAGCTTCTCGAGCTCGGCGAGCGGTCGCGACCACGGGATCGGCTCGTTGCCGTAGATATCCAGGTTCTTCTGGTCCACGACGTTCTTCTGGTCCATCACCGTTGCCATGCGGTTCTCCCTTGCTGCGGAAGGGGATCATGAGCCGGCGCCCGGATGGCCGCCACGACTCCCGTGCTCGGGCCCTAGCGCTCGAGAAGCTCCTTCAGGCTCCCGAGGGCGGCCTTCCAGGCCTGCTCCGACGTCTCGGCCGCCGCGTCCGACGGCAGGTTCCGCTCGGTGATCGTCAGCTCCGTGCCGCCATCCTGCTCGACGAGGTCCCACTCCACCTGCTGGTAGTTCCCGGGTGCGTCCGGCTTGCCGGAGACGTCGCTCCAATGGGTGTGGACCAGCCGCCTCGGCGGCTCGAATTCGAGGATCGTGCCCTTGTCGATGTAGGGCTTGCCCTGGTAGTCGCCACGGTGGACGAGTTCACCACCGGCCCGCCAGTCGCCTTCGGTCTCGACGCCGAAGAACCACTGCTTGATCTCGGACGGGGTGGTGATGGCCTTCCAGACACGCTCGATCGGCGCGTCGATCCGGGCCGAACTCTTGATCTGCTCGATGGTCGTTGGCATCGTCATCCTCCTGTCGAATCGCGAATGCGCCGCCTCACTTCGACTTCGGGTGACGCTCCTCGTTGTGGTGCTTGACCACGGTCGCCGCGGCGATCGCCTTGGCCCGCTTCAGGGAGCGGCCGTCCCTGCGCTCGCTCGCCTTGATGTGTTCGTACATGCGCTGCTCTTTGGCGCTGACGCTCGGAAGATGTTCCTTCTGGGGCATGGGAGCTTCCTCCTTGTCTCGGCCCTGGAACGGTCGCATGGGAGGGCTATAGGCCGGCGAAGGCGTCGTCCGCCTGGCCTCACAGGTTGGTTGCAAGAGCGTCATCGGCCAGATGTCGTCGAGGATGCGCAAGCGTGCCTCGGTATCGTGGTATTGACGCCGGGCCACGAAGGACCCGGCGCCATTCGAGCATTCATTGCAACCCATGCGGCAGGTCCAGCAGACCCTCCGCGCCGTCTGAATAGAACCTTTCGGAGGCTCACCTGTTCGGCGAGTGAGCCTCGACAAGGTCGCGGCCAGCGGTTGTGTTAGCCGATCGGTTGGGGATTGCCGAGAACTGGGCAGCGGAAGTCCGCGGCCGCGTCGCGGACGAGCGTCAGCTCGCCGCTGGCGACGTACGACTGGAGCTCGGCCCAGCTGGTGATGAGCGTCGAGGCGTCGCCCGACGTCCACGTCGCGCGGTACACGGCCCAACGCCCGCCGTGATGCCCGGTCGGGGAGCCCGGGGCGAACTCCGCTACGCCAAGCTGATCGGGGTTGGTGGAGTTGGTGAATGTTGCGAACGGGTCAGTTCCGGTGCCGTCGGGGACGTTGGCTGCGTTGCCGAAGACGCGATAGCTCGCATCGTTGGCATAGATCGCCCCAAAGTCGCGCGCGGCGACGGGGCCGGCGACGGCGGTGACCGCGAGCAGTGCGGTGATTGCTGCCAGTAGAAGACGCCTCATCAGATCCTCCATCACAGAGCTTTGTCGGCGATTGCCGACCTGTGGGTGAGTGTTTCCGACGGCGATGTCAGCCTGACGACGGGTCCGTGACACTTCCGTGACAGCCGATCTCGAGCAGCGTGGTCGGGCGGGTGTATGGAGTCGTCAGTGCCCGGCTGGCTACGCGAGGGGTCACTAGAGGGCGCTCCCGCTCGCTGACGACCTTGGTCGCCCAAGGCGCGGGTCGATACAAACGGAAAGACTTATCAGCTGTTCGTTTCGGGCGGTTGCGCGTTCACGATCCACGCAACGGGCCGCTCGCGTCTCGGACCCAGGACGCGCGAGGCATCCCCAAGCGGTCCGTGATTCAACGTGGATGCCGAACCCTGGTTAGACCCGCCTGACCGTCGGGCCGGCTGAGAGCATCTAGCATCTGCTAGTGAGCTCCCGACTCCCGGGACTGGGCCCCCGCGGCGAAGGTTGGGTCGCCGCCCAGCTCGTCCTCTTGTCGCTCATCGCCGTCGCCGGCCTGCGTGACCTAGTCGGGCACGGGTCCTGGACTCCTTGGGGACAGGCCGTCTCGGTCGTCGGCACCTTGGCGATCGTCGTCGGTGGTGGCCTGGCCGCGCGAGGGATATGGGACCTGCGATCCAGCCTGAGCCCCTTCCCGAGGCCGACCGCCGGAGCGCCGCTCGTCGAGTCCGGGGCCTACCGGCTGATCCGTCACCCGATCTACAGTGGACTGGTGCTCGGGGCGATCGGCTGGGGGCTGGTAACAGGCTCGATACTGGCGATCGGGGTGGCCGGCCTGCTGTTCCTGTTACTGGCCGCGAAGTCCCACCGCGAGGAGGCCTGGCTAGCGGCCATCCATCCCGAGTACGGAGCCTACCAACGACGAGCCAAGCGCCTCATCCCGTGGATCTACTAGTTGTCTCGATACGCGGTTCCTCCAGACGCTGAGGCCGCCGCGGTACATGTCGTGCGTGGGTGGCCCCGTGGCCGCCAAAGGTGCTTTCGGCTCTCGTTTCAGGGCCCTTCGGCATAGACGTCGCTGAGCGGCCGCAACTCACAATGGGACATGCCCGACCGGGGGAGGGTTGTCGACCCAGGAGACCTGCTCGTCGCTGCCGTCCGCCCGACGCCCCAGCGTGGCTCGCGCTCCCGTTCAGCTGCTCGTCTCACGGCGCCCAGGATCCGAGCCAGGGGAGATGGAAGGAGACCCGCCATGCCGCTGTCCAGGCGTCAATTCCTGGTTGGCTCCGCAGCAGCCGGGACCGGGCTCTTCCTCGTGTCGTTCGCGGGCGGTACGCGAATCGTTCGCGCCGTTCCGAACCCTGGCGCGTCCCTCGACCCCGGGGAGATCACCAAGTTCGCGACCCCGCTGCTGATTCCGCCGGTCATGCCCCGGGCCAGAACGATCCCGCAGCAGGGCGGCAAACCGATCGACGATTACGAGATCTCGTTGCGGCAGCTATCGCAGCAGATCTTGCCACCCGGCCTGCCGCCGACGACGGTCTGGGGCTACGGCGCCGTCAAGAGTGCTGGCAGCCGCGGGCTCCTGCTCCACAACGCGCCTTCGCTCACGATCGAGGCGCGGTGGAACCGGCCGGTCCGTGTCAAGTGGATCAACGAGCTCGTGGACGCGGACGGGGACTACCTGCCACACCTTCTCGCGGTGGACCCAACGCTCCACTGGGCGAACCCGCCCGGTGGGATGACCGGTCGCGACACCCGGCCGCGGTTCGACGCGACGCCCGGACCCTACACAGGCCCGGTCCCGATCGTGACCCACGTCCACGGCGCAGTCGGCGTCGGTGACGAGAGCGACGGCTACGCGGAGGCCTGGTACCTGCCGGCGGCCGGGAACATCCCAGCGGGCTACGCGAGCGAGGGGACGTGGTACGACTTCTTCGCCGGAAAGGCGCGGACCCGTTTCGGGGTGGACTGGGGCGCGGGCTACGCGACATTCCAGTACCCGAATGCCAATCGGGCCTCGACTCTCTGGTACCACGACCATACGCTCGGGATGACCCGAGTCAATGTCTATGCAGGGCCCGCCGGCTTCTACATCGTGCGCGGAGGTCCGGATGACATCGTCGTCGACACCCGCGATAACAGCATGGCCGTCCTGCCTGCCCCTGCCCCGAAGACGAACGACAGATTCCCGCCGAACAAGACCTACTACGAGATTCCCATCGCCATCCAGGACCGGGCGTTCAACGTGGACGGATCGCTCTTCTATCCGGATACGCGTGCCTTCTTCGACGGCCTTGTCGCGCCCTATATCCCGGAGGGCGGGATGGAGGGCTTCTCGCCCATCTGGAACCCCGAGTACTTCGGCAACACCATCATGGTCAACGGCAACACGTGGCCGTTCCAGGTCGTCGAGCAGCGGCGCTACCGGTTCCGCTTCCTCAACGGCTGTCAGTCACGCTTCCTCATCCTCGATTTCAACGAGCTCCCCGGTGTCGAGGTCTGGCAGATCGGCAACGAGGGTGGCTTCCTGGCAGCGCCCGTGAACATGACAGCGGACCACGACAACCGGATCCTGATGGGGCTCGCCGAGCGAGCCGATGTCATCGTGGACTTCACCAACGTCCCGCTCGGACGCCACGTGCTCGCCAATGTCGGGCCGGACGAGCCGTTTGGCGGCGGGGTCCCCGGCGACGACTTCGAGGCGGCCGCACCGGGGACCACCGGTCAGGTCATGGAGTTCCGCGTCGAGCCAGCGGTGGCCGCGGATCCGACCACCCCGCCGCAGTTCCTCGGGTTACCTGCGATCACCCCGCTGCCGGCGGCGGTCCGCACACGGCCACTCGGGCTCATCGAGAAGGCTGGAACCGGGTTGGATCGCGAAGGCGAGGAGATCGAGGGCCCGATCGAGGCTGTCCTTGGCACGATCGAAGCCGGGCTCCCGGTCGAGCACCTATGGATGGATCCCGTGACCGAGAACCCGGGCGTGGGCGATACCGAGATCTGGGAGCTCTACAACGCGACCGCCGACGCGCATCCGATGCATGTCCACGAGGTGACGTTCGAGGTGGTCGACCGGGAGGGCCTGGTCATGGACGGCGACGATCCCGAGCTCCCGCTCAGGACGAACGGCAGTGTGAGCCAACCGGAACCTTGGGAGACGGGAGTCAAGGACACGGTCATCGCCTACCCGGGCCAGGTCACCCGCATCAAGGCAACGTTCGCGACACCCGGTCAGTACGTGTGGCACTGCCACATCGTCGAGCACGAGGACAACGAGATGATGCGGCCGTACCGCATCGGACCGGAGCAGCCTGGCCAGCCCGATCCGGACAAGTAGCCTCGGCGCTAGCGTCGGCTCGCCAGGATCGACGCCACGCTATCGGCCCGCCGTCGTCCTCCGGGACCGTGCCCGCATGCGGACACCGTCAGAGACAGCACGAGGCAGCCAGCCAGGCGGCGTGTGTTCATGTCATTACCTCTTTGTAAGACGCCGGGCCACGAAGGCCCGGCGCCATACGAGCATTCACTGCGACCCGTCCGGCTCAGTAGCTGATCCAGCCAGAGAAGGCCCCGAGGTCGATGCCCGTCGTGAAGTCGATCAACTCGGAAGACGTCCAGCTCCCGGTCGCGTCTTCGAACCGGCCCGTGCCGGAGATAACGGTGAAGGTGTTGGCCGCGGTAGCCCGACCATCCACTGGGGCATCCTGGGCACCCTCGTAGCTCATGGTGATCGACGACCCGTCGGCGGCCACGAAGGTCGCAAGCCCATCCCAGATCGGAACAGCTTCGGTGGTCAGATCGAAGCTGGTGCAGTTCGAGCCGGTGCCCTCCATGTATCCAAGGTGGGTCGCGATACCCACCCCTGCGAAGCCGATGGTCAGTGCATCGGGGCCGCAGCGCTGCGCCACCGGGACGACAGAGATGGTGTAGTGGCCATGCATCGGCCGTTGCTCACCCGCCGCGACGGGTGCCGCCAGGGCGTACATCAGCAGCAGGGCAGCGCCAAGGCTCCCCACAATTCGACGCCGGATGAAATTCCGCTGAGTGATCACGTTGGTACCTCCACACGCTGCGATGTCAGCCAACTGGCTTGACCGCACGTTATGGAGGGCTCGTCATCGCGCTCTGCTGTGAACTCTTACTGCGGCGGTAAGGGCGGGTGTACTGTCCGATTCGGACGGCTGCCACCGCAGCCGGGATCGGAGGGACGGCCGGATGATCGAGTTGCGCACGCTCGGCGCGACCCAGGTCCGGCTGCCGGGCTCGCCCGAAAAAGGCGTGCACCTTCAGCCCAAGCGCCTGGCCGTGCTCGCCTATCTCACAGCCGCGAGGCCGCGCGGCATGCACCGGCGTGACAGCCTGCTCGTCATGTTCTGGCCCGAAGAGAGCGAGCAGACCGCGCGCAACGCCCTGAGTCAGACCCTCCATGCCATCCGCCGTGACATCGGACAGCACGTGCTGGTGTCACAGGGTCATGAGCTGATCGGGGTCGACCCCGCTGGCCTTGGCTGCGACGCCGTGGAGTTCGAGGAGCGCCTCGAGCGCGGGGAGCTCGAAGAGGGACTACGACTCTACCGCGGTGAATTCCTGCGCGGCCTCGTGATCGGCGACGCGATGGGCTTTGATCGCTGGCAGGAGAGCGAAGCCTGGCGCCTCCAGCGACGTGCCTGGAAAGCCGCCGCCGCACTCGCAGACGGCGCCGAGGAAGCCGGAAACATGATTGCCGCGATGCATTGGCTCGAGCAGGCCCTCGAGCTCCTCCCGACGGATGAGGTGCTGTTCCGGCGCCTGCTCGCTCTGACTGACAGCATGGGCGATCGTTCGGGAGCGCTGAGGACCTACGAGCGGTTCGCCGATCTGCTTCGTGAGGAGTACGGGGCCGAACCATCGCCCGAGACCGAGGTGCTCGTTCGGCAGATTCGCGACAGGCAGACGCCGCTGCGCAGGCCAGCCAGCGGTAGCCCTGCCCGCAGGCCAGTCCGCTCCATCGCGGTCCTTCCGCTGGAGAACCTCACAGGGCGGGCGGAGGACGAGTACTTCGCTGACGGTATGACCGAGATGCTCATCACCGAGCTGTCGGGAATCGGGGCCCTGCGCGTCGTCTCCAGGCAGTCCGTTCGTGCGTTCAAGGGATCCGATCGCCCGCTACGGGACCTCACCGACCTGCTCGGTGTCGACGCGGTGCTGGAGGGATCCGTGCTTCGCGCCGCCGATCGGATTCGCGTGGTGGTCCAGCTCGTGCGCATCGAGCCCGAAGAGCACCTCTGGGCCGATGCCTACGATCGCGACGTGCGCGACGTGTTCTCGATGTACTCGGAGATCTCTCGCGCCGTTTCCACAGAGGTTGCGGCCAAGCTCACCGGGGAAGAGCAACGGCGGTTCATCCAGCGCGGACATCGTTCGGTTCATCCCGGCGCCTACGATCGATTCCTGCGCGGCGTCGGGCTCTTCGACCAGAGTCAGTTCCCGGAGGCGATGAAGCAGTACGGTGAGGCGATCGAGCTCGATCCTGATTTTGCCGAAGCGCACGCCTGGATGGCTGCCACTCTGGGCAGGATCGCGCATCTGGCGGGTCCGCAACTCGCCGGGCCGATGCGTCGCGAGGTGGACCTCGCGCTCGAGCTCGGCCCGGATCTTCAGTGGTCGCAGGCCGTCCTCGGTAGCTGGCTCATGTTGTTCCAGTACGACTGGAAGGCTGCCGAGGCGGCCTTCCAGCGGGCGATGGAGGCAAAGCGACGCGACGCTCGCGCCCATCCGGAGTACGGGCTCTTCCTGGTCGGACAGTGCCGCTTCGACGAGGCCGTCGCGCTTGCGGATGAATGGCTGGACCTGGACCCCGGTGTCGGCGCTCAATTCGCCATCGGCTGGATCCAGCACAAGCGCCGACGGTACGTGGAGTCGACCGAACAGCTTGAGTTCGTCGTGGATCATTGGCCCGGGTTTTCCTATGCGCCCTTCTGGCTTGCGTGCAACTACGGATTCCTCGGGCGATCGGAGCAGGCTGTCAGCCTTATGCACCGGGCACTCGCGGCAGCTCCCTGGCACTCGATCGGGCGTGGCTACGCGGGCGCCGTATTTGGCGCTGCAGGTGCTCCTGAGGATGCGCGTGCGATCCTCCGCAGCTTCGAGGAGATAGGCCGGGACGGCGGATACGTCGATCCGTTCAATCTCGCGCTCGTCCACGTGGGCCTTGGTGAACACGACGAGGCGCTGAGTCAGCTCGAGCGATGCGCCACCGAAGGATCCGTGCAGAACTGGATCATGGCGCCGGAGCCGTTCTTCGACGTCTTGCGGCAGGAACCGCGCTTCCGCGACGTGCTGCGGCGGCTCAGCCTCCCGGAATGGACTCCGCCCACCGACGCTTGAAGGGCATGTACGAGCGTGATCGTGGGGACGAGGCGGCCGAGCGGAGAGCTGCTGTCTCGAGGCATCGGCTATCCTTGATCGGCGCCGACATAGCTCAGTGGTAGAGCAGCTGTTTCGTAAACAGCAGGTCCTCGGTTCAAATCCGAGTGTCGGCTCCAGCTCCATTCAAAGGCAGAGCCCGGGAGCACAGGGTGCCCCCCGAATGGTCCGATGGAGCAGGTCCTCGGTCAGATCCGAGTGTCCGCTCAACAGTTCCCCGTGCGGCCGAGGCCCGGACTCGGCGATGCGCGGCGGTGGACGACCCCAGACCCCGACCTGACCGTAGCGCCGTCATGCTGGTGACCTGATGCGTACCTTCCACTTGCTCGTCGCGAACACGCTCGTGGCCAACGTCACGAACAACTTCCTGTGGTTCGCGCTGACGTTCTGGGTCTACCTCGAGACCCGGTCCGTCCTGGCCTCGGCGGTCATCGGCGGCGGGTACATGCTCCTGGTCGCCATCTCAGCGATGTTCTTCGGGACCTACGTCGACCGGCATCTACGCCGGACGTCGATGCTCCTCTCGAGCGTCCTTTCGCTCTCGGCTTTCGCGCTCGCGGGGATGGTGTTCCTCATCGCGCCGGCTTCGGCGCTGCGGGATCTCGGCCACCCCGCCTTCTGGGCGTTCATCGCACTCGTCCTCGGTGGCGCGATCGCCGGCAACCTGCGATCCGTGGCGCTCTCGACGACGGTCACCCTCCTGGTGCCGG
Organism: Chloroflexota bacterium; assembly: GCA_029240655.1. Lineage (GTDB taxonomy): Bacteria > Chloroflexota > Limnocylindria > Limnocylindrales > CSP1-4 > SPCO01. The sequence continues at coordinate 2,275 of JARDZW010000055.1, read as the reverse complement.
AGGACCGGCGTGACCGTGCGAACGGACTGGTCGGCACGGCGAATGGCGTCGCGTTCGCCCTGACCTCGGTGTTCAGCGGTCTGGCCGTCGGCCAGCTCGGGATGGGCGCGTGCGTGCTCATCGCCGTCGTCGTGACAGCCCTCGCCGCGGTGCATCTGATGACGATCCGCATCGAGGAAAAGGCGCCCACGCCAAGCGCGGACGCGCCCCGAATGATCGACGTCAGGGGCGCCATCCGGGCAGTCGGCATCGTCCCCGGACTGCTCGGGCTCCTGCTCTTCTCGATGTTCAACAATTTCCTGGGCGGCGTGTTCATGTCATTGATGGACCCATACGGACTGACCCTGATGTCGGTCGAGGCATGGGGCTTCCTGATCGCGCTCACGAGCCTTGGATTCATCTTTGGCGGGATCTTCGTCTCGCGACGTGGCCTGGGCGTCAACCCGGTGAGAACCCTGCTGCTTGTCAATGTCGTGATGTGGAGCGTGACCATCCTCTTTCCCATTCGCTCCGAGATCCTGCCGCTCGCGATCGGTTTCTTCGTCTACCTGGTCGTCGCCCCGATCGCAGAGGCCTCCGAGCAGACGGTCATCCAGAAGGTCGTGCCGTTCCAGGAGCAGGGTCGGGTCTTTGGTTTCGCGCAGACCCTCGAGACGGCCGCCGCACCGATCACCGCGTTCCTGATCGGCCCGATCGCGCAGTTTTGGGTGATCCCATCGATGACCGACGGCGCGCTTGCCGAAAGCATCGGGTCGTGGTTCGGCACTGGGCCCGACCGTGGCATGGCACTGATCTTCATCGTCGCCGGCACCATCGGGCTGATCGTGACGCTCCTTGCGCTGCGCTCCGGTCCGTACCGATCGCTGTCGAACCGATACGCGGCCGCGTCGAGCGAGCCGATCGGGCAGGCCAACGTCGAGGCACCGGCGGTCTGACGAGGATCCGCCACGAGCCGGCGCAACGGCGTATCCGGCCTGCGGCGTCGACCTGGCCCGGTGCCACTTTCCCTGACGGTCGATCGACACCCGCGACGGTTGCCGGTGATCAGCCGCGAGCGACCGTCGCAGCAACGCTGGTCGCCCGCAGGCGGTGGACGACATCGTCCTGGGCCGCCGCAAAGACCGCATGCACGTCGCACACGCCATCGACCGCACAGGGCCCGCCCCGCAGGATGCACACGCGGGGGTGGCGGTCGCCTTCCACAGCTTCGACGACATCGAGAAGCGAGATCGCGATCGAGGGTTTCGCCAGCCGGTACCCGCCATTTCGGCCGATCGTCCCCTCCACGAGCCCGGCGCGGACGAGGTCTCGCATCACCTGCGGGAGAAAGGCGACCGGAACGTGCTGCTCAGCGGCGATGCGCCTGACGCTCTGTGGCTCGGCACGGGTCGCCCGGGCCAGAGCCAGCACGGCCCGGATCGCGTAATCCGCACGCTTGGTGAGTTCCAGTCGCATGACGCGGTCAGTGCGCCGGTGCGCCGGCGGTGGCCATGAAGATCCCGAGTGCGCCGCGGCCGACGAAGTTGAAGGCGTGGGTCACGAACGGGTACATCCCGTCTTCGCGTGGACTGAACTCGACGACCGCACCCTGCGCCGGGGCGAGATCGACGGCCTGGCTGCCCCAGCCGCCGGCGTTGCCCTTTGCGAGTCCTACGCCTTCCTTGATGACGGTATCGAAGACCGTCCCGACGACGTGGAAGGAGCTGTCGACGTTGGGACCGATGTTGAGGACGAACGCTCGGACGCGGCCCTTGGTGGTGACCATGATCGGGTTGTCCTTGTACTGGTTGGCGACGCCGTTGAAGACGACGAAGTCGGGCGCAGGAGCGGCCGCGTTGGCCTTGGCATAGTCGACCGGTTCCTGCTGCGCCCCGAGGTACCACTCGCTCTGGATCAGGGCGACCTCGTGGTCGACCTTGGTCAGCCCACCGTCGGGCTCGACGATGACCATCCCGAACATGCCGTTGGCGATGTGATGCAGTGCCGGGGCCGTCCCGCAGTGATACATCCAGACGCCTGCGTAGTCGGCGGTGAAGGTGTAGGTGAAGGTCTCGCCGGGCGCGATGTCGACCATCTGACGGTCCATCGCCGTCTGGCTGGCGTGAAAGTCGATCGAGTGGGGCATCGATCCCTCATTCGTGAGGTGCACGTTCACCGTGTCGCCCAGGTGGACGCGGATCGTCGGACCCGGGACCTGGCCGCCGAATGTCCAGGCGTGCACGACGAATCCATCGGCGACCGTGATGTCCTTGTCGATGATCGGCAGGTCGACGTC
>JARDZW010000054.1 GCA_029240655.1 Chloroflexota bacterium | reverse complement strand
GCCGGGCGATCCCTTCCGGGTCGGGGGCGCCAGCCTCCTCGAGCGCGTCGATCAACCGTTTCGCGCGCCGCCGATCCGCTGGTTCCAGGGCCGCCATCCAGCGCGGCTCGGCGGGTGGCTCGGGCTCGGCACGCTTGGCGGATTTGGCCGTCTTCGTGCGTGAGGCGGTGTCGGCGGCCGCCGACCTGTCGGACGCGGGAGCCTTCTTGCTCGGTCGATCGTCGTCGGCGCTCGACTTGGCGGCCGGTCGGTCGCGCAGCTTCGCGGCCAGTGGCGAGGCGGCCGGTTCCGCCTCGCGCGCCGTCGCGATCCCAGCTTTGGCGGCGCCGAGGCTGCCAAACGGCCCGCGGACCAGGGGCAGCCCCAGATCGTCGGTCTGTTCGGCATCGACCACGACCCAGGTACCCGACTGTGGCTCGATCGTGAATCGCTCATCGCGCGTCTGCCAACGCCCGCCGCCGAGCCGCTTGAGGGAGTCGTCCGTGTCTGTCGCCTTGGCCATGGTGTCCACGATACGCCGACGGGCAGCCGCCAAGGCCGCGGGGTCGCCCCTAGGACCAGGCGACCGCCGCCACGTCGACCGGGACCGTCACGCCCTTGACCGCTGCCGAGCGGGCGCCGGAGGTCTGGACGGTCCCGGCATCGGCCACTTCGAGTGCGGGCGACGGAACGAGGCCAGTGCCACCGCCTCGAGGTCGGCGCCCGCCGACAGGTCGCCGTCGCGATCGGCCTGCGAGAGCTGTTCGAACGCCTCCAGCCACGCGTGCCGGGCCAATGCCTCCCGCCCGGCACGCAACGGGTCCGTGTGCGGCGTGAACGTGGGTGGTTTGACGTCCGTCATGCGGGGCATTGTGCCACCCACACGTGGCGACGCCCCGCCGGCCTGATCGGCCGACGAGGCGTCTGTCTGGCGGCGAGAGCGCTCAACTGTCGTCGCTGAACGTCCCTCCAAAGATGTCGGAGTTCCCGAACGTTGCCGGGCACTGGTTGTTCGGCCCGGGCCGCAGCGCGTCCGAATGCGCCCCCGGGAGCTCGGCGGCCGCGGCACGCTCCCGCGGACGGTCGCCGACGATGGGCGCGGCGCCTCCGCCGGTCACGTCGTCAACGAACGCCTGCCGGTACGTGTTGATGGCAGGACAGACAGCGCCGTTGCGCATGTCGTTCCAGACCGCCGAGCCGAAATCGCGCGTGGCGACGGCGTAGTTGTAGTCCCCAAGGAACTCGGACGTGAGCCCGTTGGCACTGGACGCCCGTCCGTCACCGATGGCTCCTCGGTGCACCGTGGTCCACGCCCCGATCGCTCCCGTGGTCGCATTCACATCCGCATGGCGCACGACGCCGAGCATTCGCCGGGTGGACGTGGTGTCGTTCCGCCACGGGTCGAGCCAGGCGTTGTACACCAGCCACGCATCGGTGCCGTCCGGTGAGATCGCGATGGCCGGGAAGTTCGCCCGATCCGTGTCGCTCTCATTGGCGTTGATGGGTGCCGAGTACGAATTGCCTCCATTGGTCGAGCTAACGACGAAAGCGCGCTCCTTGTTGGTGCCCGCGCGGTCGTCGGACCAGGTGATGAGGATCTGATCGGTGGCGTCCTCACCGGACGGCGCGCCATTGGCGATGTCGATGCTGGGGAAGGTGTTGGTCCGGGCGCCGGCGATGCCGTCGATGGTGAACCGGCCCTGGGCCGGGTCGAACTGTCCGATGCCGGCCAGCGGCTGCACGATGGCGCGGGGCCTCTCGAAATTGGCTCCGCCATCGAACGAGCGAGCCTGGAAGAACACCCCCTCGCGCGTCCGGATGTCCGTGCCGATCCAGACCAGGTAGACCACACCCGCACTGTCCGTGCGGATGGCGCAGCCCTGGCGTCCGCCGGTCTGGTTGTTGTTCGTGGCTGCCGTGATCTGGCGGGTCCGCCAGTTGTCGCCGCCGTCCGTTGATCGGGCGAACAGCACCGGCTCCGAGCCGGCGGTGGCACGGAAGCCCACGTTGCAGACGTAGGCGTTGCCGAAGTGCGGACTCGACTCGGCGTTATCGGCCCAGATCTGCTCCTTGTCGCTGAACAGGGCTGAGTTCTGTCGGGTCACGATGACCGGGTCCATCCAGGCGTCGTTATCGCCGGCGATCGCACCCTCGATGTCATCGGTGCGGGAAACCGCGATCGCGCCGGCACCGTTGAAGCCCTCGCGCCCGGGGAAATTGGTCGCGATGTTGGCGTAGTACAAGCGCTGCCCGTTGTCCCACGAGAAGTCACCGTCCTCGTCGGGAACCGGTCCGAAGACCAGCTCCGGATCACCATTGGAGACGAGATCGTTCTCGAAGTAGTTTGGCAGGGTGCCGATCCGGCCCGCGGGGTCGGGCACGCAACCGGTGTCGGTGGCTGGCGGCTGTCCCGGTGTCGGGTCCGGTTGCCCGAGGCAACTGGCCGCATCGCGGGCCGAATAGCCGGTGTACGTCGGCTGCGTCCAGGTCACACCGGAGTCCGTCGAGAACTGCACACCGGAGACGCCGACCCCCGGGGTGAATGGGCAGGTTCGGTCGTCGCCGGCGTTACATGCCTCCAGGTCGATGTTGTCGTTGGCGCCGGCAGCCAGGATCGTGGGATCCACGGGGTTGACGGCGAGGCCCGGCTCGTTCTGCTTGTTCTGCGAGAACAGGCTGTCGTTGCTCCCGACCGTTACCTCGGTGGAGCCACCGGGCGTGAGCGGGACGGCGATCGCCGTCAGTGGGAGGAGGAACGTGAGCATGGCCGCAGCCGCGGCCCCGGCCAGTCGAGTGGTACGCATGACACCTCCATGCCGTTGCGTCGGGTGCGCAGATCGCGCACAACACAAGCCACCCGAGGCGATACGCCGCCTGGACGCGGCTTGGTTCTGTGACTCGGATTCTCCCCCACTCTTCGGGCGATGGCAAATCCCGGACGGGGAATGGGGTGAGTCCCGCTTACGGCGCCTTGTCGGCGTCGTCGGCGCGGCGCTCCCCACCCTGCGGTGGCGGCTCCCAGGAGTAGCGCGCGTACTTGAGCTGGCGCTGTGCCAGGTCATCCAGGCGCGCCTGCTCCTCCCGGAGCAGGTCAAGCTCATGCGTCCGCTCGGCGGCGTCGAGGTCGACGTCCGCGGGCTCGGTCGCCTCTGTGGGAGCGACGCCTTCTGTCGACGGGGCCGCGGCGTCCTCTGATGGTTGGCCGCGACCGAGCAGGCGTCGGATGAACTGGCTCACGCGGGGATCCTCACCCGTCGGCGAGCGATAGCAGGAACGTGTGGGCGCTGGCGATGTCGACCAGTGGGTCGCGTGGCACGTCCTGCTCGACGACATACCACTCGACGCCGGCGGCTCGGCCCGCCTCGACGATCGCCTCGAACGGCAGGGTCCCCTCCCCGGCCGGGGCGTCCCGCCGCTCCGGAGGCGCCTCGCGGTCCTTCATGTGAAGCAGGCGCACGCGATCGGCATTTACCCGAATCTCCGTGACGGGATCGCGGCCACCGAACGCCGCCCAATACACATCCAGCTCGATGTCGACCTCGGGCGGTAGCTCGGCCAGCAAGACGTCCCAGACCGTGGTTCCGTCCAGCGGCGCGAACTCGAAGTCGTGGTTGTGGTAACCGAGCCGGATCCCGTGGCTTGCGAGATCCCTGGCGAACTCGCCGAACTCGGAAGCGAAGCGGCGCACGTCATCCGCCGTCTGACGATCCTCCTCCGGCATCCAGGGGACGACGACATGCGGGCACCCGAGCGCGCCCAACCGGTCGGCGACGGCCGCCATGTCGTCCCGCAGGCGCTCGATGCCCTCATGGGAGGCGACGGCGCGCAGCCCAGCCTCGTCCATCAACCCCGCAAGCGCCACGGGCGCGATCTCGGGCAGGCCGGCGAGCTCGACCGCCCGGTAGCCGGCCGCGGAGACCGCCTGGAGGGTCCCGGGGAGGTCCTCGGCCATCAGTCCCCGCACGGTGTAGAGCTGGAGCGCGATCTGGTCGTGTCGCATCGCCGCACGATACGGCATCCAACTGACGTAGCCTCTGTTCCATGACACCCCTCGGTATCGGCATCATCGGAACTGGCAACATCGCCGGCGGGTACGCGAGCGATGCCATCACGCACCCGGAGATCCGGCTCGTCGCGGCCGCGGACCTGGATCCGGGGCGTGCGGCCGTGTTCGCAGCGGAGCACGGCTGCCGTGCCCACGCCTCGCTCGACGACCTCCTTGCGGACCCCGAGGTCGACATCGTGGTGAATCTCACGATCCACCACGCACATCACGAGGTCACGAAACGCGCCCTCGAGGCCGGTCGCCACGTATACAGCGAGAAGCCGCTGGCGTTGCGTTCCGACGAGGCACAGGAGCTCGTGGCGCTCGCGGCGGAACGAGGCCTCCGCCTCGGTTGCTCACCGGCCACGTTCCTTGGCGAGGCCCAGCAGACGGCCGCGGCGATGATCCAGACCGGTCGCCTCGGGACCGTGAGGGCGGTCTACGCCGAGGTGAACTGGGGTCGGATCGAAACGTGGCACCCGGCCCCCGCGCCGTTCTTCGATGTCGGCGTCCTGGTCGACGTCGGCGTCTATCCGATCACGCTTGTGACCACGATGCTGGGGCGCGCCCGATCGGTCCGGGCATGGGGCTGGGGCCTGAAGCCGGACCGCCTGACGATCGACGGAGCCCCCTTCCAGATCGGCAGCCCGGATCTCATCGTCGCGGCGATCGAGCTCGATGGTGGCGCGGTCGTCCGGCTCGGCGCGAGCTTCTACGTCGGCCGTCCGACCAAGCTCACCGGCAGCATCGAGTTCCACGGCGACGACGCGTCGCTGGCGCTCGGCAGTTTCCAGGATTTCGACGCGAGCGTCGAGCTCGGAGCCTATGGCGAGGCCTACGAGCCTGTGGACCTGGTTCGGCCGGGGTATCGCGGAACGGCGTGGGCCCGTGGAGTCGCTGAGATGGCCGCGGCGATCGCGGGGGATCGACCGCACCGGGCCAGCGGTGAACAGGCCGCCCACGTCGTCGAGATCCTCGAGGCGGCTGCGATCTCGATGGCCGAGGGCGGCCGGCAGATCGAGATCACGTCAACGTTCGTGCCACCCACGCTCATGCCATGGGCACGTGAGGCGGTCGGTCCGCAGGTCGACGCCGGCTAGTCAGCGGCTTGCGGATCGTTCAGCCGAGGGCGTTGCGGAGCGCCTCCTCGGCCTCGCTGTCGAGCGACGTCTGGATGACGTCCCCATGGAACCCTCGAAGCGACGCGGTCACGGCGTCGGCATCCGCTTCCTTCGTGACCAGGAACAGCGCGGACCTGCCGGGCGTGAGCGTGTCCTTGACCTCATCGACGAAGTCGCCGGAGACACCCTTGTCCATCGCCGCGCCCACGGCGGCTCCGACCGCCGCCCCGATGGCGATCCCGGCGACCGGGAACATGAAGGTGACCAGGCCACCGATCGCGGCTCCGATGACGGCGCCTGTCTCGGTCGTGCCGCTGACCTCGTTGCGTACATGTGCCGTGCCATCGGGCTCGCGCTCCACGACGGCGGTGTCCTCGAACTGGACGTGGCCGTCGCCCTCCAGCGCACGCAACTGCTTCATCGCGGCGCGGGCGTCCTCAAGGTGATCGAAGCCGACGACGATGAGCTGGTTCATGCTCCACCTCCTGCTGGGGACCCTACCAGACGTCACCGGGTCGCCACTCGCACGTGATGGTCGCGTTCATGTCGAGGGGCGGCGAGGTGGGCGTCGTGAGCACCATAAGGTAGCCGTCCTCCTCGGGCGTGGGGCGCACGCCATCGGTCGTGCGCACGCCTGAGGGCCCGATCCAGGTTCGCCAACCAAGCTGCTCATAGAACGCCTGCCGCCCGGTGCCGAGCGCCCCCAGCTCGAACGTGTCGCGGATGTAGGCATTCGCGTCGGCCATGACGAGCGAGCCCAAGCCCGCCCCCTGATGGTCTGGGGCCGTCGCGACAGCTTCGACGTAGCCCGTCCTGAGGGCGCGGGTATCGACGTGGAGCTCCCGTTCCACGACGGACGCATGGGCGACGATCGCGCCGTTCAGATCGCAGACGAAATGCAGGCCTCCGATGGCGTGCTCCCAGTCGTCGTCGGTGAACGCCTCGTCCTCGTCAGTCCCGAAGGCGGCCACCAACAGCTCGCGGATCGAGTCGACTTCGGACCTCGTCAGGTCCTCGGTCCTGGTCCTGCGGACCCTCGCCGGCTCGGGCACCTTCAGCTCTCCGAGCCTGCGCCTCCCAGCAATGGGCTGTCCTGGACGGCCCAGCCGTTGCCATCGGGGTCCTTGAAGAAGATGAACGAGTTGTAGACGCCGCCCTTGCCGTCCGCCCAGCCTCCCTGTTCTCGATCGACATGGCGGATCGGCGTGACGTCCACCCCACGCTCCACCAGCTGGGCGTGCGCGGCGTCGATATCGCCGACGCATAGCTGCATGCCCTGCAGCGTGCCCGGGACCGCCTCGGTGAGTCCCTGGCCGATCGAGATGGAGCAGGCCGATCCCGGGGGTGTCAGCTGGACGACGCGGAACCCTTCCATCGGGCTGTCGTCAACGTCGACGACGAAGCCCAGCTGCTCCGCGTAGAACTTCTTCGCACGGTCGACGTCCGAGACGGGGACGACCACGAGCTCGAGCTTCCAATCCATGGGTTTCTCCTGATGCGCACTGGTATTCGCTCACTGCGAGCATGTCAGAAGTCGCGCCGGCCGGCGAAACTGTCGACCACACCGGGTCGAGACAACTCGTAGATCGCGACGCGCTGGCCGCCTGGGACGAAGAAGGAGCGGACCGGTCCCTGCGGGATCTCGAGCGCGTGGCCTGGATCGGCGCCGCGCCTCTTGAGCTCGCTTGTGGCCACCTCGAGATCCGGAACGCGGTACACGAGGATCGGCTGGTCTCCTTCCAGATGTCCCGCGAGCACGATCTGCGGTGGTCCATCGGTCAATTCGACCATCGCCACCCGCGTGCCCATCGCGTCGATCGCGAAGACGAGCCTGGCCCCAAGCCGGTCGACGAGATAGGCGACGTCGGCCGCCACGTCACGGCTGGGGTGATAGATGTAGTCGAGCTGCTCGAACACGCGCACGATCACTCGAGGTCAGCCGACCGGCGGCCGGCGTGGTGTCGCAATCTTGCCCCACGGGCCCGCCGTCGTCGCGCGAGGGGTCACCACCCGTGCCCGAGCGAGCCCGGCGAACGGGGCCCATCGGACCCGCGCTCGACCAGGCGCGGCAACGGCGGCCCGTGACGGTCTGGGCGAGTGGCTCGGCGGCGTGGACTACCTAGGCCACCAAGGCCGAGCTCTACGCGCGGGATCTCGGCGTCGATGGCCCATCGAAGACGGACAAGCTGGAGCTCGCGTGGGCCATCGACCGAACGCAGGGTCGCGTCCGCTTCCCGCCCGTTAGCTTGCCAGGAGCGCCTCGAGCTGGGTGAGCGCGGCCTTCAAGCGCAGACCCTCGGCGGTCCCGAGCTTCGCGTCGAGCTCGGCCACCTTGGCCTTGAGCTCGTCGACCACGGGCTGCGCTGCGGAGAAGTCGCCCGTCTGGACGGCCGTTCGGATCTTCGCGACCGCTTCCTTGAGCGCATCGCGCTCCTCGACTGTCAGCCCGGTGGCGGTCTGATTGGCCGTGATGTCGCTGTCGAGCTGGTCCAAGACGCCGACCACGGCGCCGGCCGCGGCGGACGGATCGATCGAAACCGCAGGCAGGGACACGTCGGGCAGCGACGGGCTCGCGCCCGTGGTGGTGTTGCAGCCGGACAGGACGCCGCCGGCAACGAGTGCGGAGATGAGCACAAGGCCCTTCATCGTCTTCATGTACGCACCGTAGCCCCGCTGGCGGGCCCCTCGGCCTCACACAACCAGTGCGAGATGTGCAAGCCGCATCACAAGCAGTCCGACACCGTCGCGAGGAGGGATTCAGGCCGTGCTCACCAGTCGAGCGCCGATCTTGAGGGCGTTCGCGGTCTCATCGGCGAGCGTGCGGACGATCTCATCCGCTTCGGGCACGGTCCCGTGCCGCTGCAAGGGATGTTGGCAGGCTGGCGCCCCCCGAGGGAGTGGAGCAGCTTGCGCTGCCCCCACGCCCGGGGTGTACGCTGCGCCCACGATGACCGGTCCGATCGGGCTGCAGGCGCAGAGCGCCTGGCTCGCCTCTCTCTGCGACATCACCGGCTGAGCCGCCCCTTCCAGAACCAGCGTCAGTGGAAGGGGCGGGATGACGCGTGCCGCCGTCGCAGCCTGTCTGGCTGCGCGCGCCGTGTCGTCCCGCGTGAGGTAAGGAGATCGGCATGCCGATGCCCCACAGGACGTTCGCGCAGGTGGCGAAGCGTCGACTAACAGGCAAGGAAGGTCGCGAGCGGATCCGCGAGGTCCAGGCGCTCCTCGGTGAGCTACCCGACTATCGGAACGGGCCATATGCGGACCTGCGCAAGTGGCTCACGGCCGAGATCGAGGACACGAGGGTGCGCGCGAGCGCGGTCCATCGTGATTCGATCGCCGTGCGCCGCGAGGGCGCGGCGCAGATCGCCCTCGTCGGGCCGCCCAATGTCGGGAAGTCCTCGCTGCTCCAGGCGCTGTCCGAGATCCAGATCAAGACCGGGGACTACCCGTTCACGACCCTTCGACCAGTGCCCGCGCTCACCCGCATCGGCGGCGTGCTCATCCAGCTCGTCGAGATCCCGGGGCTGATCGAGGGCGCGTCGGAGGATCGGGCTGGCGGTCGGGCGCTCCTTGGCGTTTTGCGGTCTGCCGACGCGATCGTGTTCTGCAGCCGCGGCGACGCGGACCCGGCTGAGCTCGAGATCGTCGTGGCGGAGATCGTGGCCGCCGGCATCGAGAAACCGGCGTTGCTCGCCGCGACACGGTCCGACGAGGCAGGGCCAGAGGCTCTCCAACGGCTGTCGGCGGCCTTTCCGGATCTGGATGTCGTTCCGGTATCGATCATCGACGAGGCGTCGCTCGATGCCTTCCGGGCCGCGGTCTGGCGGCTTACCGGTCTCCTCCGCGTCCGGCTGCGCAAGGGCGGCGCCGTCGACGATGAGCCGCTTGCGCTGCATCCGGGTGCGACGGTCACCGATGTCGCCGACTGGGTCCATCACGATCTCGGCGCGAGCTTCACGGCCGCTCGGGTCTGGGGGACGTCGGCGCGCTTCGACGGGCAGCGGGTCGGGCGCGAACACGTGGTCGCCGACAACGACGTCGTGGAGATCGTGTCATGACCGGGCATCCGGATCGCGCGGCATGGCTCCAGGAACGACGCGCGGCCGTCGAGGGCCAGTACGACGCAGAGGCCGACGGATACGACGACGATCCCTATCCGGGCACGTCGCACGCGGCGTTCGTTGGGCGCCTGCTCGAGACGTGTCGGCCGGGCGGCACCGTGCTGGACGCTCCGTGCGGCACCGGCGCCTATTTCGAGCTGGTCCGGGCGTCAGGTCGTCGCGTTGTCGGGATCGACCAGTCGGCCGGCATGCTCGCACAGGCACGCGCGAAGGAGATCGCCACGAGGCTCGAACAGGTCGGGCTGCAGGAGCTGAAGTTCGACGCGGCGTTCGATGGCGCGATGACGATCGATGCCATGGAGAACGTCCCGCCCGAGGACTGGCCCCGTGTCCTGGCGAACCTCCACCGAGCAATCGTTCCAGGCGGCCACCTCTACCTGACGGTCGAGGTGGTGGACGACAGCGAGATCGACGCCGCATTCGCCGAGTCGACGGCCAAGGGTCTACCGGCCGTACGCGGCGAGATCATCGAAGGTGACACGGCGGGCTACCACTTCTACCCACGACCCGAACAGGTTGCTGTGTGGCTGGACAGCGAGGGCCTGGACGTCGTTGAAGAAGGTCATGACCAGGAGGACGGCTGGGGTTATCGCCACCTGCTGCTGCACAGTCGCCGGTAGCGGCACCGGTTCGCCGCGGTCACGCGCTGAATGCTTCGAGCGCCTCGCGTTCACGCTCCACGGCGCGTCGATCCCTCGCCGATAGGTCCTCGAACGGATCAAGGACGATCCGACCGTCCTTCGCGGACCAGGAGCCGGCCACGACACCGTCGACGAGGTAGGTCCCTACGGAGAATGGCTTCCGGACGCTGAACACGAGCGGTCGATACGGCTCGGGCAACAGCCGGGTCCGCCGCGCGTGGACCAGGAGGTTCGCGTCCCAGTGCGGGAGGAAGCGGACCGGCGCCGGCGTGGCCGGGTCGGGCAGGGGCGCGTCGGGAAGGTCGACGAGTGTCCGACCCTCCTCGTCGCGATAGGAAGCCAATGTCAAACCCTCGGCGCCGCGTTTCGCGTCCGTGGCGGTGATCCCAGCCCACGAGGCGATGTCTCGCCACGAAGCCGGCCCGAACGCGCGCAGGTACGCCCGGATCAGGTGCGTGAGGCCCTCGGCCTCCGTTGCGTCCGGCGCCCCGATCCAGTCTTCCGCGAGCGCAAGACGGTCCGCCCGGCGGCGCTCCCACGTTCCCGAAGGAGGGACGCGGACGAGATCGACCCAGAGTCCGAGATTCCCCACGAACCCGACACCAAGCTCTCCCAGCTCCTTGACCGTGCGTGGGCCGTCCGCGAGCGCTGCACGGATCCGATCCGCGGCCTCCACCATCGCGGCCTCTCCTGCCCCACCCGGCACTCGCAAGGCCCACTGCTGCCGGGCCCGACGGACGCCGAGGGCGTAGCGCCAGTACTCGCGCCTCGACACGATGTGGATCGTCACCCGCATCAACGAGGCCTGGACGACGCTCCGATCCTCGAGGGCCGCCGTTAGCGAGTCACGCGGGAGATCGCGCAATCTCGTCCACAATCCGACGTAGCCGGACGGCGCGTACTGCGTCTGGAGGCCGCCTGCCTGCTCGACCGCCTCGGGTATCGAGAGTGTCGAGCGTTCGAGGAGGAGCTGGCGCGCCAGGAGCGCGCGGTTCAACGCGCGAGGGCTGAGGGTCGGGACCGTCACCTGCTGATGATGGCAGCGGACGGTGGGCAGAGCATCGCCCGGCCGAGGTGACCGGGCGATGGGATCTGCCGGGGTCGCGTCAGGCAGCGCCGGCGACCGCCTCCTCGAAGGTGACCTTGACGTCGTCGGCGTTGATGTCGGTGTCGAAGTGCAGGACCAGGACGCGGTCGTAGCCGACGGCATCGGAGTTCGCCGGCGGGGCCGCCTGGACAAAGCGAAGGCGATACGTGCGATCGAGCTCAGAGATCGACAGCCGGACCTGCTCATCTCGCGGAAGGCCGACCCACACGACCCGGAGCGTTGTCGAATCGAGGTTCTCGACCTTCACGTCGAACCAGCGAACCGTCATGCCGTCGCCGGGCTTGCCGGAGACGGCCCCGTCGAGGACGCCGGTCTCGTCGTCGATGACCACCGAGACGGCGTGATCGGTCAGGTCCTCGAGATCGACCGTCATGGGACCGCCTGCCGGATCGCCGGTCGGCTGGACCGTCGGCTCGACCGTCGGCTGTGGTGACGACGGCGCGCTCGGGGCGGCGCTCGGCGATGTCGATGGGCGATCGCTCGACGCCGGAGGCGGATCGGCGGACCGACCGAGGGCGCCGCCGGCGACCAGCGCAAGCACGGCGAGTACGGCGAAGAGCGCGGCCACGGGAAGGGCCACGCGGGAAAGGCTGGAGGAGCGGTTCATCTGGGTTCCTTCTGATACCTGTGAGCCCTCTGGAGTCGAGGGCCCGACGACCGCATCAGACCATCACGGCCTCCGAGCCGAGCATGTGCAGGGGTCGCATCCTGGGAGCGGACCTTCGTCCATCCCGCACCCGGCGAGCGTCGATGCCCGCCCCGGAGCGGTCGCTACTCGCCGCTTGGCCTCCAGCCGACGTCCAGGGGGATCGTGACCACGGCCCCGTCGCCAGCGGCCCCCGCCAGCACGGTCTCGTCGATCGAGAGCGGCTGGATCCGGTCATACGCGGCGGCGAGCGCGAGCTCCGATCGATGTGCCGGCTCGATCAAGGTGAGGAGCGGCGTGTAGCGCTCGATGGCGGCATGGATGTCCGCGCGCCGCCACAGGTAGATCCCGGCGCTCCAGTAGGTCGTTCCGGAGTCGAACAGCTCGCGGGCGCGCGGCGCCGGCGGATTCGCCTCAAGACCATCGACGGGAAAGCCGCGCAGCGCGCCGGCTCGAAACGCGTCGCCGTATCGGGGCCGGATGTAGCTCCACCCGGGGTCGGGGTCGGTCGGGGTCACACCGAACGCGACCAGGGGCGCCGCGAGCCCGCCGGGGGTCTCGGTCGTGGCGAGCGAGTCCGCCATGGTGCTCACGGCCTCGCGGAACGCATCGTCGTCCCCGATCTCGTGATCGGCGATGACCACGAGCATCGCCTCGTCCGCGGGTCGCTCCACGGCCACGGTCGCCAGCGTGACCGAGGCGGCAGTGTTGCGATGGATCGGCTCGGCGAGCACGAGGGCATTCGGAAGGAGGCTTCGGACCGTCTGCCCATGCCGTCGGTCGGTCACGACGACCACGTCGAGCGCGTCGATCAGCGGCGCGAGCCGCTCGACCGTCCGTTTCAAGCCGGTCCGCCCATCGTCGGTCTGCTGGAAGGCCACGGGGAGCTCACCGCCGGTCGGCGGGCGTTGTCGGGTCCGGCCATCCGCAAGGATCACCAGGTACATCCGCTGAATCATGCCCCATGCAGGACGGGTCGGCGGATCCCACGGCGCAATCGCTCTGGCGACAGCATCGTGCAGCACCCGACCAGCACGACCCCGATCGCGACGAGCAACCACAGGCTCGTCTCGAAATCGCCGGTCACGTCTCGCACCGCCCCGAGGATGAACGGCCCCAGCGACGACAGGATGTAGCCTCCGAACAGCATCAAAGCGGCGACGGAGCCCACCTGGCCGGGGTCGTCAGTCACGTCCAGAGGCAGCGTCAGGACGAGAGGGAAGACCGCGCCGAGGGCGAGCCCCAGGATGGCGATCCAGCCGAAGGCCAGGGTTGGCGCGACGATGATGCCGGTGAGCGCCGCGGTCGCGATGACGGACGAGGCGAGGAGCTGCAGCCGCCGGGCTCCGAGCCGGTCGGCCACCAGTGGTACGCCGATCGTCGTCACGAGGCCGATGCCGTTGAACACGGCGATCAGCGAGCCCGCGGCCGCCGCCGTCCAGCCCCGCTCCACGAACGCATTGGGCAACCACGCGACGATCCCGTAGTACATGAGCGACTGCAGCCCGAACAGGAACACGAGCAGCCAGCCGGTGCCACTGCGCCAGGGCAGCCGCCTCGCCGTGGGATCCAGCCTGGGGATCCTTCCCTCTCCCCGGACGAGCAGGAGCCAGGCGGCGATCGAAAGGATCGACGCGGTCGACAGCAGCAGCAGGGAGAGGCGCCAGTCACCGCCCACCGCCAGCGGCACGGCGACCGCGGCCGCGATCGTCGAACCTGCCACGATGCCGCCGGCATAGGCTCCTGTACCGAGCGCCGGTCGCTCCGGAATCCGCTGCGACACGATCATCGATGGGATGGCCCCGGCGATCCCGACACCGATCCCGAGCCCAAGGGTCGCCAGGAGGATGAGCGGGTATGCCGGCGCGACGGCACGCAGCAGCCCGCATGCCACGATGACCCCGAGACACACCGCGAAGGCGGTCCGTGGCCCGAGCCGGGCGGCGAACCGCGGGCCGATCGGGGCGAAGATCCCCATGCACAACACCGGGATCGTCGTCAGGAGGCCGGCCAGACTGGCCGGCAGGTCCAGATCCTCACGGATCAGCGGCAGGAGCGGGCCGATCGCGAGCAGCTGCGGGCGCAGGGCCACCGATGCGAGGAAGAGCCCGACGACGACGCCGAGCGGGATGCGCACGTCGGGGGCGGGTCGTTCGGACATCTGCGCACGCTACCGCAGCCCGACTCGTCCGCGCATGGGGCAAGATGAGACGGCACGGCCGGGACGCAGCAACGGAGGGGTGGGAATGACGGACGGGCTGACGCGCTCGACTCGGCGAACCACGGATCGAGTGCTCCTGCGACGAACGGCCGAGTTGGCATCCGATTTCCTGGAGTCGCTGGACGAGCGGCCGGTCGCCCCGCGAGCCGGACGGGACGAGCTCCTGGCAGCGCTGGGCGGTCCCCTGCCAGGGGCCGGGCTACCGGCTACGGAGGTGATCGAGGACCTGGCCACATCAGCCGAACCCGGCGTCGTGGGCATGGCCGGGCCACGCTATTTCGGGTTCGTGATCGGCGGGTCGTTGCCGGCGGCGCTGGCCGCCGACTGGCTGACGTCCACCTGGGACCAGAATGCGGGGCTCTTTGCCTGCGGTCCGTCAGCATCGGTGGTCGAAGAAGTGGTCGGATCGTGGCTGGTGGACCTGCTGGGGCTGCCGGAGGGCACGAGCATCGGCCTCACGACGGGCTGCCAGATGGCGCATGTCACGTGTCTTGCTGCG
Organism: Chloroflexota bacterium; assembly: GCA_029240655.1. Lineage (GTDB taxonomy): Bacteria > Chloroflexota > Limnocylindria > Limnocylindrales > CSP1-4 > SPCO01. The sequence goes on along the minus strand of JARDZW010000054.1, from coordinate 1,607 downwards.
GCGCGACACCGGGTCCTCGAGCGAGCCGGCTGGGACGTCGAGGACCGCGGGCTGTTCGGTGCCCCCGAGATCGCGGTCGTCATCGGATCGGAGGCGCACGCCACGATCCCGACCGCGTTGCAGTACCTCGGGATGGGGCGCACCCGGGTGATCTCCGTCGAATCCGACGATCAGGGCCGCATGCGGCTGGAGTCGCTGGCCGAAGCGCTCCCGGCCGGGAACGGGCCGCTGATCGTGTCGCTTCAGGCCGGCAACGTGAACACGGGCTCGTTCGATCCGATCGGGCCGGCCATCGAGCTCATTCGCGACCGGCACCCCGAGGCGTGGATCCACGTCGACGGGGCGTTCGGCCTGTGGGCGGCCGCGAGTCCCAGCTACCGCCAGCTGCTCGACGGCCATGCAGGAGCCGACTCGTGGGCGACGGACGGCCACAAGTGGCTCAACGTGCCGTATGACTGCGGCTACGCATTCGTGCGCGATCCCAGCGCCCACGCCGATGCCCTGTCCCCGCCCGGTGCCGCCTACATCGTCTACGGGTCGGCAGAACGTGATGAGTTCCGGTGGGTGCCGGAGTACTCACGCCGGGCGCGTGGCTTCCCGACCTACGCGGCCCTGCGGTCACTCGGGCGGAACGGCGTGCGCGGAATGGTGGAGCGCGGCTGCCGGTTGGCCACGCGCATGGCGGATGGTCTGCGCGACAGCGGGGTCGAGATCCTCAATGACGTCGTCCTGGACCAGATCCTCGCGCGCTTCCACCCTGCGGACGGCGGGGATGCCGATGCGTGGACGCGGCAGGTCATCTCGCGCGTGCAGGCCGACGGAACGTGTTGGCTGTCGGGTACGACGTGGCACGGGATGGCGGCGATGCGGATCTCGATCGTGAACTGGTCAACGACGGAAGCCGACATCGACCGCTCCCTCGCGGCGATCCTCGAGGCCGCTCGGAAGGGTTGAACCCCGCTCAGCGGTCGGGGCGTACGCCCTGCGACGGGGATCTGAGATGCTCGTCGTCGACGCTTGGATCCAGGTCGACGGTGGGCTGAATGTCGCCGCGCTGCGTGTCGCTGCGCGGAGCCCTGCCCATCACGTGATCATCGGTCTCGAGCATGCCCGGATCCGGCTTCGGGGCGGGGATCTCGCGTTCGTGACCTTCGGATGCCGCCTTGCCCCTCATCGTCCGTCCCTCTCCCCCTTCCGGCTCGGTTGCGTCCGAGTCTGATCGCCGCCCTGGCGGGGCTCGAAGCCCCGGTCGGTCTCCTTGCGTTCACGGTGCTTCGGCTCGTTGGAACCCGAGCCCGGGTTCGTGCCGTAGCGGGTCGAGCCCGGGTCGTTCGCTTCGCGCGGACCGGACGGGCTCTTGTCCGGACCGGGCTGACGGTCGCGGTCGTTCATGAGGCGATGGTGCGCCGCAGCCGCGACGCAACGGGTCAAGCGCGGTGCAGGTGAGATTGCGCCCGCATCGCAACCGATGGCCCTGCGCGCAACCCGCATGGGGCGGCCCTCAGAAGGTCGTGTCGATCTCGTGCGAGCGTCCGTCCTCGATCGAGGCGTAGGCGGCCAGCATGACCTCCAGGACGTGGCGCGCGTGCTCCGCGGTGAGCACAGGA
>JARDZW010000167.1 GCA_029240655.1 Chloroflexota bacterium | reverse complement strand
GGAACGATCCAAGCTCACCCTGGGCGTCGAGGATCTCTTCCACGGAGGCGGCACCGAGCGCGCGGATCAGCTCATCCTCCAGGTCTGCGACGCACATGTAGAAACCGAGCGCTTCCATATCGGCGCGACTGAGGTTGGAGCCGAGGCCGGCTCGCTCGAGACCGCGCCGGAAGTCGACTTCCTCTCCGGCGTCACAGAGGCCCGCCAGTCTGACATCGAGTCCCCGAGGGCCGAATAGATCCAGGAAGCTGCGGATGTTCGTCGCACCACCCATTGGTAGAATAGAAATGCCCTCAGCGCCAAGATTCCGACCACGGCGTTCAGCCAGCGCTTCGAGCGCGACCTGGTCGCTGACCCCTTCGACAAGCACGACCGCAAGTGAGTCGGCGCCGGTGGCTAGCACGTGTGCCGCTGCGGCAACCAGTGGAGTACCTCCGCCGCCATCCGCCAGTTGTCGAGCTGAAGTATGGAATCGCCGCTTGTCGTTCACCTGCCTGGCCTCGGACCTCTCACGGGAGCGCCCTGAGTGTACGACCTCGTCCAAAGCTTCGAAGTCCGGCCTCCCCGGCCCAGCGCCTCGCCCCGTTCATCGGACACATCCGCGATCACGATCTTGGCGCCCTGCTGGGCGAGCCTGCGCACGGTCGCGGAGCCGAAGCCGCCAGCGCCGCCGGTGACGATCGCCTAAGCGTTGGTAAGGTCCATAAGAACTTCTCTACGCCGCAGTAGGCGGCCCGAACCAGGTAGTCATCGCGGCGCCCGAGCAGCGGGTGTCCCTCGCCGAGGTCGTAGTGGACGTCGAGAGCGCAGAGCATCGCGGCGATACGTCGGCGCGGCTCGTCCATGCCCAAGAGCTCGGTCATGGTCTCGCGGAGGGCCTCGTGACGGCCGTCGGGGTCGATGAGCGCGATCTGCGCCATGGTGTTCTGCAGCACCCGGTCGGTGCCCGGGTGGCGCTCGGCGTGGTAGGTGTCCAGGAGGCCTTCCGGTGATGTCCCGTTGACCACCTGGGCCAGCTTCCATCCGAGGTTCACGGCATCCTGCACACCGGTGTTGAGGCCCTGGCCGCCGTGCGGCGGATGCACGTGTGCGGCGTCGCCGGCGAGCAGCACCCGTCCGTCTCGGTAGGACACCGCCTGCCGCGTCATGTCGGTGAACCGGGAGATCCAGGTGGGGCTATGCACCCCGTAGTCCGTCCCGTAGGCGACGACGAGCGCCTCGCAGAGCTCCTCCATGGTGGGCTCGCCGATGTGGTCGACGTGCGTCTCCTTCAGCACGACCCGGTACGGCCCTCCGCCCTGCGCCGGGTCTACGGGACCGATGCCTCCGCCCTCGCGGCGTATGCCGATCTCCGGCTGCTCGTCCATCTCGACCTCGGCGATCAGCCAGCTCCTCGTCGGATCCCACCCGGCGAACTCGATGCCGGCCGCCTTGCACACCACACTGCGTCCTCCGTCGCATCCGACGAGGTAGTCCGCCCGGAGCGACGTGCCGTCGGACAGCTCGACGTCGACGCCGGTGTCGTCCTGCGCGAAGCCCGTCACCTCGCGTTCGTGGACGATCGGCACCGCAATCGTCGGAACCGTCCGGTGACTTCGGTGGTTCCGCATCGATTCCCTGGGCCGTGAGACAGGCGATGGTGTCGTGCAACGCCTCCACCTGGATGACGAAGTGGGTCAACCCGCCCGGGTCGACCTGGCCACCCGTGGGCTCGTAGACGAGTTCGAGGCTGACGAACTCGTCGCCCGGAAGCTTGAGCATCGTCAGGCTGCCGAACGCTGTCTCAGGCACTTCGCCGAGCTTCTGGTAACCGAGCCTGGTGTAGAACGCGAGCGACCGCTCCAGATCAGCGACCCGGAGGCCGATGTGCAAGGTTCTCATGTGGTCCTTTCGTTAGTTCAGCGACGGATGCGGTAGCGGATGTGGGCGGCCTCCGGGGTGTCGATCACCCGAACGATCTCCAACTCGACGCGCTTCGGCAGCACGCCGAACAGCCGGCTCCGAATAGCACCGGCACGTGGGAGATCAGCAGCTCGTCGAGCACGCCGGCCTCGAGCGCCCGCTGCGCGGTGTACGCACCGTGTACCAGCACGTCACGGTCGCCGCGGCCTTGGCCTGCGCCATCGCCATCGCGCTCTCGATCCCGTCGCTTCGGCTAGATCTCACCAGCTACGCCCGGACGGCAGAAGCGTCGACCCGGTAGGTCAGGTGCGTGGCAAGCGGGCTATGGGTCGCCTGGGTCGGGACCAGCCGCAGCTCCGGGCGTACGCCGGTGAGCAAGTGGGAACCGCCCCAAGCAGGATGGGCGCGACGTGCAGGCGGATCTCGTCGATGAGCCCGGCGTTGAGGTACTGGCGATCGATGTCGGCGCCGCCCTCGACCATCACGTCCTGTTCGCCGGCTGCCGCCTTGGCTTGGGCCATGGCGGCCTCGATTCCCTCGGCGACGAAGATGTAGGACGTGCCGCCCTTCTTGACGATCGTTTGTGCGGGTCTGTGGGTGACGATGAAGCACGGCGCGTGGAAGGTCTGCTCTTCGCCCCAGGGTTCGATGCCGAGGTCGGCCATGCGCCGGCCCATGATCAGCGCGCCTATGGTGCTGAAGTAATCGGTTTCCCGGCGGTCGCCCTCGGCCGCCGATTCCCCGGCGAACATCCACTCGTGCAGGCGCTCGCCGCCGCGTCCGAAGGGCTCCTCGGCGGATACCTCCGGACCGGTGGTGTAGCCGTCCAGGGACATGGTGATTTCCATTAGGACCTTGCCCATTGCGGGTTCTCCTTGCTCTCGGGTTGCTGCGAGTTCACGCCGCTAGGATCGCGGCGCGTCGTCGTTCTGTGTCGGGGACGGGACAGCGGCGAGTACGGTGGTGATCGATATCGGTCGGACCTCTTTCGTCGGGGCTCGATCGGCGCGGCCGAGTGCCGCGCTTCTGAGACCGGTACAGCGTCACGTAACTTTTGCCCGGCGATGTACCCGTCGAGCGACATCGAAATGTCGAGAACCGATGCGGACGTGGGGTCTCCTTTCTGGCTTGTGGTCTTAGCCTGGATCTCCCTATCTCAACGGGGAGACTGATTCCTCGATCGCCCGCTCAAGGCGCGCGAATGCGTCCGGCAGGTCGGCCCGATGCTCGTCGCGGGGCTCGGCGCTCGGGAACCCCCTCTGGACCATCTTCGTGGTCGTAGCCGCCCTCTTCCGGGCGCAAGAGCTCGCCGCGCAATCCGGCCGCCAACCCTTGCACGGCGCCTTCTTCGACGGGCCTGCTCGCGGGCATGCCCCAATGGCCTTGCCGACCTACCATATTCCTTCGTCCTTACCTTGGTCCGTCCGGTCGGCCGTCTCGTGCGGCACCTACCTCACGTGTTCAGGTCGGCCGTGGCCGTTGCGTACTGCGGGCGCCCGGTGGGCCGGTAGACCTGGATCGTTACGCCCTTCGAGTCGGCTCGCGAGTCGACCAGGTCCAGCGCAATGTCCGGGCCGGCGTCGGGGAACAGCCGCGTCCCCTGGCCGAGGACCACGGGGACGATGAGCAGGGTGATCTCGTCGACGAGGTCGTTTTCGAGCAGCCATCGGATCAGGGCACCGCTGCCGTGCACCTGCAGCTCACCGGCCGGCTTGGCTTTCAGCTCGCCGATGGCGGCCGCGAGGTCACCGGAGAGGACGGTGGCGTCCGCCCATTGCGGTTCGGTGAGCGTGGTCGATGCCACGTACTTGGGCGTCTCATTCAACGCCACGCCGATGGGGTGGGCGCGCATATGTGCGATTTCTCCCCAGGAGCCGGCGAAGATCTCGTAGGTCCGCCGGCCGAACAGGAACGCATCGGCGTGCTGGTAGGTCTGGGTGATGAACGTCGTGGTCTCGTCGTCGAACACCCCCGTGGCCCATCCGCCGCGCTCGAATCCGTTCTTGCGTTCCTCATCCGTCGCGTGGCCATTTCCCTGCATCACTCCATCGACGGTGACTTGCGTCATGGTCGTCAGCTTCATAGTCGCGGTTCCCTTCTCGTTGGTTTGGTCGTGGTTCGGTCGGATGGGGCCGCACCGATCTCATCGGTCGTGGCCGGTCCAGGTTGGCAGGTTCATGCTGTGCCTTCCCCGAACAGGGGCCGCTGCGGCGGAAGGCCTCGAGAGCCGCTTGCGACTCACACCGCTCGAAGATGTTGACGCGGCCCGGGTCGATCAGGTCGGCGCTGATGGCCGTGTCGAGACAGCCGGCTGCCCTGCGTGCCTGTTCGACGATGCTCACGCAGCCCGCGAGGTAGGACGCGCGCTGCTCGGGCTCGACGGTGATGTGTCCTGCGACGATAACCATGGGGTGTCCTCCTTTCTGCCTCAAGTCGCAGGGAGATAGGTGAGCAGGATCACTCCGGAGTCGAACCGCTTCACGTCGTCGAGCCTCATTCGGACGGTTCCTCTGTCGCCGAGCACGTGGACGTTTCCCTTGCCCCACACGAGCGGATTCAGGCACACCTCGTACTCGTCGATCAGACCCCTCTCGGCGAGGGCGTACGCGAACTCGCCGCTCCCGTGCATGAACAGGTCACCGTCGACCTCGTCCTTCAGCTTCGGGATCGATTCCTCGAGGTCCCCCGCGAGCAGGGTCGCGTTCCACTCGAGATCCCCGGAGAGGGTCCTGGACCCGACATACTTCGGCAGCGAGTTGACCATGTCCGCCCACTTGCCCGACTGGCTCGGCCAGTATCCCGCCAGACCCTCGTAGGTCTTGCGGCCCAGCACCAGCCCGCTGGATCTCGCCTGACGCTCGAACGAGTAGTCGGCGTGGTCTCCGTCCGCCTGCACCCACTCGCCGACCGGGTCTATGACGCCGTCGACGGTGGCCTGCGTGGTGGCGATCAGCTTTCCCATCTCGATTCTCCTTCCATCGGTTTGCCTTGACGATAG
>JARDZW010000166.1 GCA_029240655.1 Chloroflexota bacterium | reverse complement strand
CCGCCGACGCCGACGAAGGCGCGGTCGATCTTCCAGCCCGACAGGCGCTCGGCGCGCTCGACCGCGTCCGCGATGGACCGGACGGTCTGGTCGATGTTGATGACGACGCCCTTCTTGAGGCCGGACGCCGGGACGGTCCCGTGACCCATGATCGTCAAGCGCCCGTCGCGACTCACCTCGCCGATGAGCGCGCAGACCTTGCTGGTGCCGACGTCGATGCCGACGAGGACCGCTTCTCGTTCCACCGTTCGATCGTTCTCCTAGAGGAAGTGGCGTCGGATGAGCGCCACGTTATCGAAGATGCGCAGGCCGAAGGCGAGGAGGGCTACCAGATACAGGTCCAGCCCGAGCCGGTCGCCGATGAACGTCAACAGGACCGCGATGATCGCATTGACCAGGAAGCCACTGATGAAGATGCGATTGTCGTAGACCCCGTCGAGCTCCGCCCGCACCGCTCCAAGCACCGAGTCGAGCGCGGCGAGGATCGCCACGGCCGAATAGCGGCTGAGCTCGAAGCCGACGTTGATGTTGAGGACGAGCCCTGCCAGGACGCCCACGAGGAGCCCGAGCAGGGGTAGCAGCACGTGGTCGACGTCCTCGCTCAGCGGGTTTCGCCAAGGCTATCACGGCGCGGGGGTCGTGCTGGGACGGGGTGTCGGCTTGACCGTGTAGGTGCCGTCCGTCTCCGACGCGAGGATGATCTTGTCGAGCTGCGGTTCGCGCCCGATGAGCAGGCTGCGCAGCAGGCGGACCTGTCCCGGGATCAGTTCAGGAGTGCGCAGGCTGAGCGTGTAGAAGCCGAACACGGCCGACCAGCTGTCGGGACGCGCGCGGACGGTGAAGCCGTTCGCATCGCCGACGATGACGCTCAGGCTCTTCGCTTCGCTGCCGACGTCGGCGGGCTTCAGCGACGCGAGCCGGGTGGCGGCATCGAGATCGACGGCTTCCAGCTTGCCACCGACCGACAGGCCGGCGGAGGTCGCGCGACGGTCCTCCACGACGGGCAGCGCAGCTGCGTCGGCGGCCTGGGCTGCGTCCTCGCCCAGCCTGGCGAAGAGGCGTCCGTCGGCATCGACGAGGTAGCGTCGGGCCCCGACCCGCCAGACCAGGATGGGCGTGCGCTCCTCGAGTCGGACGACGAGGCTCTCAGGCAGGCTGACCGCGACATCCACTCCCTGGACGGTGGGCAGGTCGGCGAGCCCGGCCTCGATCAGCCCGGTGCGCAGCCCGAACAGGTTTTCGCCCTGGACACCTTCGAGCGCGCGGTGGACGTCGGCGGGGTCAGTGAACGCTGCTCCTTCGAGGACCACGTGTCCGAACGAGAAGGCCGACGCGTTCGCGACGCCGTAGACGGCACCGGCCGACAACAACATCACGAGGATCGCGCCTGCCCGGACCGGGGACAGTCCGGCCGAGGCGCGCCGCACTGTTCGTGTCCGGCGGATGGGCGATTCGGTATGTGGCTTGCGTGTCGTTGGTCGAGCCGGCGGAGCCCGGCGAGCCGGCGGGCGCTGGGTCATCGGGGCAGGTCGGTCGTTTGCAGGTGCGTCGTTGGCCGGGCCGCGAATCGTTCCAGGGCGAGCTCCACGATCCGGACGCATACGTCGCTGAAGGTGTAGCCGCCCTCGCTCGGCATCGTCGGGAACAGGCTGATCGGGGTGAAGCCCGGGATCGTGTTGATCTCGGACACGATGATCCGGTCGCCCGCCACCAGGAAGTCGATCCGGGCAAAGCCCTCCGCGCCGATCGCGCGGTAGACGTCACGCGACAACTTGTGGACGATCGCCCGGGTCCTGTCGTCCACCTCGGCACGGGTCGAGGTCTCCGACAGGCCCGGCGTGTACTTGGCGGCGTAGTCGTAGAACTCGTTGCCGCTGACGATCTCGCCCGGACCGTAGATCTCGAGATGCGCGTGGTCGTTGCCGATGACCGATACCTCGAGGTCGCGCGCTTCGGGCACGTACATCTCGACCACGGCGACCGTGTCGTAGCGCAGCGCCAGGTCGATCGCCGCTCCGAGCTCGCCGGGCTCGTGGACGAGGGTCATGCCCACGGAGCTCCCGAGTCCGGCGGGTTTGACCATCAGGCGCGGGTCCCCGGCACCGGCCGCGAAGGCGGTCATCTCCAGCTCCACGGCCGCCCGGTCCGCGGCCCATCGTCGGACCGGGACCTCGCGCCAATCGACCACGGGGAGGCCCAGGCCGCGGCACATCCGCTTGAACAGGGCCTTGTCCATCCCGAGCGCGGAGGCCGCCACACCCGAGCCGGTGTAGGCCAGCCCCGCGGCATCGAGCAGGGCCTGGACCGTGCCGTCTTCGCCGAACGGCCCGTGGAGGGCGATCACCACCACGGGTGGCGGATCCATGGCGGCGAGCCGGTCCAGGGCGGCGCCGATGGCGAGCGGACCCTCGCCGTCGAGCCCCTCTGGGTGGTCGTACGCCGCGGCGGTCCGGTCCCCTCGGCGATGGTCGGCCGGGAGCCACCACCACGTGCGATCGAGGCCGATCAGGACCTGGCGGACGCTCGCGCCGGCATCGGCCAGCGCGGTCGCGATGGCGGTGCCCGAGACGACCGAGACGTCGTGCTCTGCAGACGGACCGCCGAGCAGGACGACGATGGGCGGCAGTGCGCGGACCCGCTCGGCGCTCGCGACGCGGGCGGTCGGGGCGACGCCGTCGCTCGGAGCGGCACCGTCACTCGGGGCGGCGTCGTCGCCCGGGGCCGTGTCGTCGCCCGGCGCGGTGTCGTAGTCCGCCCTGGTCATGCCGGCCATGGCCAGCCATCCCAATCGCCCAGGAATTCGACCTCGAACGCGAGCTCGGTGCCATGACGCTCGGCGACGACGCTTCGGACATGTTCCGCCAGCCGGCGTACGTCGGCGGCCGTGCCCTTCTTGTCGTTGACGATGAAGTTGGCGTGCTTCTCGGAGACGACGGCCCCGCCGATCCGGTGGCCCTTGAGGCCGACGTCCTCGATCAGCCGGCCCGCCGACTCACCCTCCGGATTGCGAAAGACGCTCCCGGCGGACGGCAGCCCGAGCGGCTGGTGGGTCTGCCGCCAGCGGCGGATCTCGTCGAGCCGCGCCTTGATGACATCGGGATCCGCCGGGCTCAGCTCGAAGGTCGCGTCCAGCACGAGATCGGGTGGCGCGTCCGGTGCCGCGTGCTTGAACCGGCTGTCGCGGTAGCTGAGCCCGAGATCCGCAACAGGGATGATCGCCTCCGCGCCCTGGCCGTCGAGCACGCGCGCCGACACGAGGACGCCCGCCATGTCGGCGTCGTGGGCCCCGGCATTCGCCCAAACCGCCCCGCCGACCGAGCCGGGGATGGCCAGCCCGAACTCGAGCCCGGTCAGCCCCGCCTTCTGTGTCTCGGTCGCGGCCCGCGCCATCGGGACACCGGCCTCGGCCGTGTAGCGGTCACCCTCGACACGCGAGCCCTCGGCGCGATCCTGGATCACGAGACCGCGAACGCCGTGGTCGCTGATGACGATGTCACTCCCCCGCCCGAGCACCAGGTGTGGGAGCCCGCGCGCGCGCGCGAAGCGGACGAGAGAGCGCAGCTCGAACACGTTGTGCACGGTCGCGAACAGGTCGGCCGGGCCGCCCACGCGCATCGTCGTGAAGCGTGCCAGCGGCTCGTCGCGCGAGGTCTTGACGCCGATTCGGCGCTGGATGTCCGACCCGACCGCGATCGCGTCGAAGGCAGCGGTCGTGGTCATGCTGCGGACCCGCGCGCCCGCTGTTCGATGACGGCGCGGTCGGGCAGCGGCTCACGCGCCGCCGCGGCGAGCACGAGGTCGGCCACCGCGTCCGCGGATCCGGGCCGGCCGAGTGCCCGTGCCGCGGCGGCCATCTCGAGGTGCGCCACGGGGTCATCGAGCAGCGACGCGGCATCCAGCAGCGCGTCGGCGTCGAACGCCTCGTCATCGACCAGGCGGGCGGCGCCGGCGTCCACCAGCGCGCGTGCATTGGCGCGCTGGTGACCGGCCGCGTGTGGGTACGGGACGATGACGCTGGGCACGCCCAGGGCGGTCACTTCCGCCAACGTCGATGAGCCGGCTCGACCGACGACCAGATCCGCGGCGGCCAGTGCCGCCAGCATGTCGTCGCGGAGGAACGGGTGGGGTCGGTAGCGATCGCGCCGGTCTTCGGGGAGCGCCTCGCGGGCGGTGAGGGCCGCCGCGTACCCGTCCTCGCCCGTTACGTGGATGACGGCGACCCGCTCGGCCAGACGCGGCAGGGCCGCCGCCACGGCACCATTGAAGCGTCGGACGGCCTGCGACCCGCCGAAGATCAGCAGCACCCGCAGCCCGGGCGGCACGCCAAGTCGTGTGCGGGCGTCGTCGCGGTCCAGCTCGCGCGTGTCGCGGATCGGGGTGCCGGTGACGTAACACGGACGTCCCGGGGCGCTGGACTCCAGGGCCACACACGTGGCCTCGAAGGAGACGGCCAGCACGTCGGCCAGTCGCGCCGTCGCCCGAACGGCTCGACCGGGGATCACGTTGCCGTCCCACAGCACGACCGGGATGCCGAGCGGCGCCGCGGCGAGGAGGACCGGGACGGCCACGTAGCCACCGGTCGTGAAGATCGCGTCCGGACGATGGGCCGCGAGGATCGCGCCGGCCTGTGGGACCGACGCTCCGAGACGCAGCGGGTCGAGCACCGCGTGCACGCCGAAGTCCACGGATCGCAAGGAGCGGAGCGCGAGCCGGCGGAACGGGATCCCGGCGGCCGGCACGATGCTCGCCTCGAGCCCGCGATGGCCGCCAAGCAGCGAGCGGGCGACGGCCAGCGCCGGGTAGATGTGCCCGCCCGTCCCGCCGCCGGCGATCAGCACTCGCATCGTCGTTCCAGGTGCCCCTTTCGATGGTTTCGCGCGAGATCGAGAGCAGGATCCCGACCGCCGCGAAGCTGATGATGAGGGATGAGCCGCCGGCGCTGATGAACGGCAAGGTGATGCCGGTGATCGGCACCAGTGTGACCACGACCGCGATGTTGATGAACGCCTGGAGACAGAGCCACGCGGTGATCCCCGACGCCAGCAGCGCCCCGAACGTGTCCGGCGCGGCCAGCGCCACCCGGATACCGCTGTAGGCCAGGAGCAGGAACAGCCCGATCACGACCACCGCCCCGACGAGCCCGAATTCCTGGCCGATCTCCGCAAAGATGAAGTCGTTGAAGGCGTTCGGGACCGCGATCATGCTCTGGCCGAGTCCGCGCCCAAGGATCCCGCCGGCGCCCAGCGCCAGCAGCCCCTGGACCGTGTGGAACCCGTCACCAAGGGGATCGGACCACGGATCGAGCCAGGTCCGGATGCGGTCCATCTGGTAGCCGCGCAGCCCGACCACGATCATCGCCATGAAGGCGGCCGAGCCCATCGCCGCGAGATGGAACAGGTTCGCGCCGGCGACGAAGAACATCGTGAAGCCGGTCAGGGCGATGACCGTCGTGGTGCCGAGGTCCGGCTCCTTGAACACGAGCGCGAGCACCGGGGCGACGACGATCAGGAAGGGCACGGTGCCGCTCCAGAAGCCGCCCACCTTCGTGCCCCGCTTTGCGAACCAGTGGGCGAGGTAGATGACCATGGCGAGCTTGGCGATCTCGGCCGGGTGGATGGCCGGGAGACCCGGCAGCCGGAGCCAGCGGGCGGAGCCGCCGACGACGATGTTGTAGTCGGGCACGAACACGAGTACCAGCAGCGCCAGCGACACGATGAGGAACGGGACCGACACGAGACGCAGGTAGCGGTAGTCGACCCGCATCATCGCCGCCATCGCGATGAGCCCCAGCACGGCCCACTGGATCTGCGGACCCACGGTGGCGAAGGTGTCTGCGTCCGCTGACACGTAGCCGCGCATCGCCGACGAGGAGTAGACCATCAGGATGCCGACCGCGGTCAGCGCCACGACCAGCATGAGGATCAGATAGTCGGGGTCGTGTCGTTCGCGCTGCAGGACCTGGGTCGGGTTCTTGGCCGGTGTGCGGTTCGCCGACCGGCGGACGTCTCGCGCGCGCGTTCGATCGGGACTCGCATCCGGGTCGACGGGGCCTCGTCCGAAACGCGGGATCGGTGGCGCGACGTTCATCGGTCCCTCCGGGCTCGGGTCGCGGCGAGGGCAGTGACCGCGTCCTTGAACGCCCGTCCACGGGCGGCGTAGTCGGGGAACATGTCGAAGCTGGCGGCGGCCGGGCTCAGCAAGACCGTCGCCGGGCCCGCGGGGGCGTGGTCCCCCGCATCTGCCGGCGTCGCCTCACGCGCGAGCGCGTCAGCGCGAGCCACCGCGTCCTCCATCGAGCTTGCGCGTTCGACCTGCTCGAGACCGGCGGCGCGGAAGCGTCGCTCGAGGTCGGGACCCGTTTCGCCGATCACGACGGCCGCGGCGGCTCGCTGGGCGACGACCGCGGCCAGCGCATCGAGATCGACGCCCTTGTCGCGACCACCGGCGATCAGCACGACCGGGGGGTCGAAGGCACGGAGGGCGGCGATGACCGCGTCCGGTTGGGTGCCCTGCGAGTCATTCACGAAACGCACGCCGTCGATGACCCCGACCGCTTCGAGCCGGTGCTCGACGCCTTCGAATGCGGCGGCGGCCTTCCGGATCGCGTCCGGCTCGACGCCGAACAGGAGCCCGACGGCAACGGCCGCCAGCGCGTTGGAGACGTTATGGGCCCCCGGCACGGCAAGCTCCGCGAACGGCATGACCCGACCGTCCGGTCCGGTGTGCGCCGCATCACCGCCGGCCAGGGGGAGCCGCTCCACGCCGTTGGACACGATCCAGCCGTCCACGACGCCCACGCCCCCGGGGAGCGGTCGGTCGCGGCGGTACAAGACGGCCGTGGCGAGGCCGAGGCCGGCGTAATCCGCGACCACCGGGTCCTCGGCGTTGAGCACGAGCGCACCGTCCGGCGCAACCAGCTCGGCCAGCCGCCGCTTGACCGCGCGGTACGCCGCCAGCGTGCCGTGGCGGTCCAGGTGGTCGGACGTGACGTTCGTGTAGACGGCCACGGTCGTTCCCCGCGACAGGGTCGGGAGCTGCAGCTCGGAGACCTCGTACACGACGCGATGGTCGGCGGTCAGCTCGTCGAGCCGCTCGACGATCGGGACACCGATGTTCCCACCAAGGACCACCGGGTGGGCGGGGTCGGCGGCAAGGATCGCGGCGGTCAGCGACGCCGTGGTGGTCTTGCCCTTCGTACCGGTCACCCCGATCGTGGGGGCCA
>JARDZW010000165.1 GCA_029240655.1 Chloroflexota bacterium | reverse complement strand
CACCACGTTCGGCCCGCTTCAGCGGGTGCTCGACACGGTGGAGCTCAGCGTCGATCAATGGGCGATCTGCATCGTGGCCGGTGCCTTGATCATCGTCGTCGCGGAGGTCCGCAAGGTCTTCCGTCGTCGGGCGAGCTCGAGCGCGGCCGTGACCACGGGTGGTGCACCGCTGCCAGCGGCGGCGTCGTGAGGGCATCGCGGACTGCCCGTTTCGGATGGGCGTGATCATCCCGCGCTGGGAGTTCCGCACCTTCGGGCAGCACTTCGGCGCCGCCGAGGCGGCGTTCGAGGCCATGACCGCCGGCGCCGTCCAGGAGTCGGATGAGGTCTACCTGCTCGTCGACGACGGGCAGCCGACGACCGATGTCGTGAAGATCCGGTTCGACCTCATGGACGTGAAGGCGCTCCGCGAGGTCAACGCGGATGGCCTCGAGCGCTGGGAGCCGGTGGCCAAGGTCGCCTTCCCGATCGCACCAGCCGACATGGCGATCGTGACGGAGGCGCTTCGCCTGCCGTCCAGTCCATCCGCCAGGGCGGCCGAACGCCTCGATGGGTTCCTCGCTGAGGTCGCTGGGCCCGGCAGCTCAGTGCGCGCGGTCGCCGTCCACAAGCGACGGGTCCGCTATGCGCCGGGTGGCTGCACCGCGGAAGTGACCGACGTCACCGCGGACGGGCAGCCCATTCGGACGATCGCGATCGAAGCCGAGGACGCGGCCGCCGTCGTCTCGGCCATCCGCTCGGTCGGTCTCGGTGACTACTTGAACACGAGCTATCCGGTCGGGCTCGCGGCACTGCTGGACGGCCGACCAGCGCGCTACGCGGTGATCGATGTCGGGACGAACTCGGTCAAGTTCCACATCGGCGAGCGGGGGGATGACGGCACGTGGCGAACGGTCGCGGACCGGGCGGACATCACCCGGATCGGTGAGGGGCTCGGCAGCGGGGGCGCCGTCGCGCCCGCGGCGCTCGAGCGGACGATCGAGGCCATCGCCGGGATGGCCGACGAGGCGAAACGCGAGGGGGTTGTCGCGATCGCGGCGGTCGGGACGGCCTGGCTGCGGGCGGCGCGCGACCGCGACGACGTGCTGTCGGCCATCCGAGAGCGGACCGGCATCACGGTCGAAGAGGTCGGCGGCGAGGACGAGGCCCGGCTCGCCTATCTGGCGGTCTCGATCGGACTCCCGACCGACACCGGCCACGTGGTCGTGTTCGACACGGGCGGCGGCAGCACCCAGTTCACCTTCGGCCAGGACGGCCGCGTCGACGAGCGCTACAGCCTCCCGCTCGGGGCCGTCGCGTATACCGAGCGGTTCGGGCTCGACAACGCGATCACGACCGATCTCCTGGAGGAGGTCCTGTCCACCATGGCCGCCGACTTCGCCAGCCTCGATGGCCGCCCGACGCCCGATGCGCTCGTGGCCATGGGCGGAGTGGTGACCAATCTCGCGGCCGTCAAGCACGAGATGGCCGAATACGATCCAGCCATCATCAGGGGCACGGTCCTGGACCGCGATGGCATCGACCGCCAGGTCGAGCGCTTGCGGACGCTCGACGCCGACGGGCGCCGGTCCATCGTGGGCCTGCAGCCGGCCCGCGCCGAGGTGATCCTCGCCGGCGCCTGCATCGTTCGGACGGTCATGGACAAGCTCGGCCAGGCGTCACTGACCGTCAGCGACTTCGGGCTCCGCCACGGGGTGCTCGTCGAGCGATTCGGCACCTAGGCTGCCGCCGCGCGGCTCATCGATGCAGCATGTTCACGGAGGCAGAGATGACGACGCTGGTCCTGTTCGGGCGACCCGCATCGGGTAAGGGCACGGTGGGCCAGCGTCTGGCCGAGTCCGGCTACCTTGCCTGTTCCACCGGGCAGGCGATGCGCGAATGGGCGGCAGGACCGTCGGACGAGCAGCGCGCATTGCGCGAAACGATGGCGACGGGCGGGTACGGCTCCGACGAGCTGGCGGTCCGGATCGTGCGCGAGTTCATCCAGGGCCTGCCGCCTGAGACGACCGGTGTGATCCTGGACGGATTCCCGCGTGACCTCGCGCAGCTCGAAGCCTGGCTCGCGGCCCCGATCGACCACGGGATCGCGGCCGTCGTCGACACGCCCGAGGCCGTGTGTCGCGACCGGATGCTCGGGCGCATGATCTGCCCGGCTTGCGGCTGGTCCGACCATACGCCGACCACGATCTGCGTCCGCTGCGGGGCAGAGCTCCAGCGGCGTGCGGATGATGGGGACGCGGCCGTCTTCGACCGTCGCGTCAGCGACTACGAGACCCGCGTCGCGCCCGTCATCGATGCCTGGGCTCGCGCGGACCTGCCGCTGATCCGGCTCGACGGGACGCGCGACGTGGATGCCATCGCCCGGGAACTGCGCGCGGAGGTGGCGCGTCTCGAGGGACGCTGACCGTCGCCCGCTACAGGGGCTCTGCCGCGTGCGTTGTGGGCTGCGTCACGAGGGCTGACCCCATGCGATCACTGCGGTAGCAACGCTCCGATCGGGACGACGGCGGTCACGATCGCGAGCGAGTTCAGGACTCGCCAGACGACGCGGCCAATCCCGTAGGGCGCGGGCGATGGCACCCCCCGGCTTCAGGTTCCGAGGGACTCCTTGGCCAGGGCGGCCTCCCGATCGATGGCCGCCGCGAGCTGCTTGTCGACTGCCTTGGTGACGATGGCGTCGGCTTCCGCAAGCGCCTTCTGGATCTCGACGACGGCGGTGTCCTCGACGAGGGCGATCACGCCGGACGAGCCGGGTGTCAGGACACCCTCCAGCTCCTTCGACAGGTCCGACCTGCTCGACAGGTTCCCGACCTTTCCGATGGCCGCCCCGATCGCCCCACCAGCGACCGCTCCGGCGAGGATCGAGGGTGGGAAGATGAGACCCAGAGCCACGCCACCGACGAGGCCCCATTTGAGCCCGGTCTTGGTGCTGTGCTCGGTGACCTTGCCGAGGTGGACCTTGCCGTCCGCATCGCGGCTGGCGACGACGACGCCGTCGATCCGCAGGCTGCTCCGACGCTCCAGGTCCGTGAGCGTCCGGTAGGCGTCCTCGGCGCTGTCCGTGGTCGGGAATCGCGCGACGATCAACGAATACGCCCCATCGGTGATGAGGCCGACCACGGTCTCCGGCCGTGGAGCCGCTACGTCGGGTGTGTTCTGGTCGGTCATATTCCTACTCCTTCGCTGGGGCTGGGTGCGTATCGAGACGTTACCCGGTGCCGGTCTGACCGATCGCGGCCGCGGACCATCGCGGGCCGCGTGAGACGACCGGCACCGGTGACGTGTCGAAGGCTTCAGACAGCGTCGCGCGAGTCCGTCTCACCGAACGCCGCCTTGACTTCGCGGCCGTTGAGATACAGCAGGATGATGATCGGCATCAGCGACATGGCGAACCCGACGCCCGTTCCCGGGAACTGGAAGAACGCGATGACCGCCTCGAGCAGGCTGAACCCGGCGATGATCATGCCCAGCATGCGAGCCCACGGCTGGAGAGCCCACAGGCCGAGGGCGACGAGGAGCCAGGCGATCCCCACGGCGATCGCCAGCCAACCCCACAGGCCGACCGAATCGAACGCCGGCAGATCGCCGAAGAGCCCGAACCAGTCGAAGCCCAGGACCCGCAGGCCGAAGAACAGGTAGCCGAAGCCGGCGAGCGCGGCGAAAAAACCGATGACCGCCACGAGGATCGGCGGGTTGCGCATGGACTAACTCCCTTCCTGTTGGACACTCCGGGCGAAGGCCCGGGCATCACTCATCATGATGCCCTGTCGACATCCCGTTCACTGCAGCAACATCGCACCGGTCAGGACGACGACCGTCAGGATCGCGAGCGCGATCAGGACCGGCCAGACGAATCGGAGCCAAGTTCCGTACCCGACGCGGGCGATGGCCAGACCGCCCATGACGACGGCCGACGTGGGGGTCACGAGATTGACCAGCCCATTCGCGCTCTGGTAGGCGGTCACGACGAGCTGGGCCGGCACCTCGGCGAAGCTCGCCAGCGGCGCCATGATCGGCATGGCCACGGTCGCCAGGCCGGACGACGACGGGATGAGGAACGAGAGCGGCAGGAACAGGAAGTACATGAGGTTGATGAAGGCCACCCCACCGAGCCCGCCCATCGCCTGCTCGGCCGCGTTGAGCACGGTATCCGTGATCAGGCCGTTGTTCATGATGACCGTGATGCCCCGGGCGATCCCGATGATGAGCGCGACCCCGAGCAGGTCGCGGGTGCCGTCGACGAATGTTGACGTGAAATTGGTCTCCGACATCCGCGCGACGATCCCGATGAGGATCGCGAACAATAGGAATGACGCGGTCATCTCGGGGAACCACCACCACAGCGTGGGCAGGCCGATGCCGAGGTCCTCCCACGGGATGACGCCGTAGATCATGACGACGAAGGCAATGGCGAACAGCAGGAGAACGCCACGCTGCGGCCCGGACAGCGACGCGTCCTGGGCGCTTTCGTCGGTCGCCGTGCCGAAGGCCTCCTCGTTCGCAGCTCTCTGATCGGCCACGAACGAGTGGCCGGGGTCGGCCTTGACCCGCGCGGCGTAGCGCATGACGAAGAAGATCCCGATGGCCGTGCCGACGACGAGGATGATGAGACGCCCGACGATGCCCTCCTCGATCGACACGCCGGCGAAGCCCGAGGCGATGCCGGTCGCGAACGGGTTGATCGTCGAACCGAGGACGCCGATGCCGCAACCAAGCAGGAGCATCGACGCGGCGACCAGCGAGTCGTAGCCGGCCGCGATCATCACCGTGATCACGAGTGCGTAGAACGCCAGGCTCTCCTCGGCCATCCCGAACGTCGACCCGCCGATGGCGAACACGGTCATCAAGATCGGGATCAGCAACCCTTCACGGCCCTTCAGCCGCTCGACGATCCGCGCGATC
>JARDZW010000053.1 GCA_029240655.1 Chloroflexota bacterium | reverse complement strand
TCGACTTCGACGCTGTGAGCGGGCCGACGGCCGTCGACGCGGCCACCGATGGGACACAACCCGCTGCTGACCGCTCGCACGAGCTCGCCGACGACCTGCCCAGCGCATTGGCGGCGGCGATCATCGACCCCGGTCGTATCGAGGTCCGGCACGCCGATGGGATCGCCGACCTGGAGCCATGGCTGGTCGGTCAGCCTGCGGTCGGCGTATCGCTCCTCCTCGACGACCCGCGGCCACGGCGCGGCACGCCACTGGCCCTGGCGGTCGCGGGTACGGACGGTCGGGTCGTCGCCGCTGACGGCGTCGAGGCGGCCGATGCGCTGCGGCGCATGCTCGAACGGCTCGGCACACCGCTCGTCGGGCACGAGGTCAAACCGTTGATCGTGGCCCGGTTCGCCGACGATCCCGCGTCCACGTCGCCCGAGATCGGGTTCGACACGCAGATCGCCGCGTATGTCCTCAACGCCGCACTCCGCAGCCAGACGATCCCGGACGTGGTGGCCGAGAACCTCGACCAGATCCTCCCACCGGCCACGGACCTGCCGCCCACGGCCCGCGCGGGCCTCGAGGCGCTGTCGGCGATCGCCGTCCGCGAACCGCTCGAGAAGCGCCTGGCGGAGGTCGGACTCGAACGGCTGTTCCGCGATATCGAGCTGCCGCTGATCCCTGTGCTCGCCCGGATGGAGGCGGTCGGCGTTGCGCTCGATCTCGAGGCATTGGCGGTCCTGGACCGGGAGTTCGCCGCCGAGACGTCCCGACTCGAGCAGGAGATCTACGTCGACGTCGGTCACGAGTTCAATCTCGGCAGTCCGAAGCAGCTCGAGCAGATCCTGTTCTTCGAGCTGAACCTGCCCAAGGGGAAGCGCACGAAGACGGGCTTCTCCACGGATGCGTCCGTGCTCGAGGAGCTGCGGCCGGCCCACCCGATGATCGACAAGCTCCTCGAGTGGCGCATCTACACGAAGCTGCGCTCGACCTATGTCGAGGCCCTGCCGACGCTGATGGCCGCCGACGGGCGGCTGCACACCACCTTCCACCAGGCCGTCGCCGCGACCGGTCGCCTGTCGTCGTCCGATCCGAACCTCCAGAACATCCCGATCCGCACCGAGCTCGGGCGCAAGATCCGCCGCGCGTTCGTGGCGGGTGAGCCGGACCTGGTCCTGCTCGCCGCCGACTACTCGCAGATCGAGCTGCGGATCCTCGCCCATGTGTCGGGCGACGAGCACCTCAAGGACGCCTTCGCGCGGGGGGCGGACATCCATCGAGAGACGGCCGCCCGGGTACTCCACAAGGCCCCCGAGGACATCACCAAGGACGAGCGGTCGATGGCCAAGATGGTCAACTTCGGACTCGCCTACGGGATGAGCGACTTCGGGCTGGCGTCGCGCGCGAACATCCCGCGCCAGGAGGCGCAGGAGTTCATCAACAGCTATTTCGCCGCGTATTCGGGCATCAGCTACTACATGATGGCGATCAAGGAGCAGGCCAAGGCGCAGGGCTTCGTGGAGACGCTGCTTGGACGCAAGCGGCAGATCCCCGAGCTCCGGGCATCCAATCCGGCCCTCCGGGGCGCGGGCGAGCGGATGGCCATCAACATGCCGATCCAGGGCACGGCCGCCGACATCCAGAAGATCGCGATGATCCGCGTCGCCGAGCGTCTTGCGGCCGAGGGTTCGCGCGCCCGGCTCCTGCTGTCCGTCCATGACGAGCTGCTGTTCGAAGTCCCGCGCGACCAGGTCGAGCCGCTTGCGGCGCTCGTGCGCGAGACGATGGAAGGAGCCCTCCCGCTGTCCGTCCCGCTCACCGTCGACGTCAAGGTCGGCGACGACTGGGAGTCGATGACGCCGCTGACCCGCGAAGACGCGATCGCCGCGGAGGCCGACGAGATGCCGCTCGAGGCGCCGATCGCGCCCCTCGTCGGCTAGGGCCCCGCCATGCCTGAGCTCCCCGAGGTCGAGACGGTCGCGCGCGACCTGCGGCCCCGCCTCGTCGGGGCGACCATCGTTGGTGCCCGAACATCGTGGGCGAGGACGCTGCGCACCCACGACCCACTCGCCTTCGCCGATGCCGTCGCCGGGCGCACGGTCGAGTCGGTCGAGCGGCGTGCCAAGCAGCTGGTGATCGGCTTGACCGGGGACGCGGCGCTGACGATCCATCTCAAGATGACCGGGCAGCTGTTCGTGGTGCCCGCGAACGCGCCTGACGATCCGTATGTACGGCTCGTCCTGGAGCTGGCCGACGGTCGCGAGCTGCGTTTCCGCGACATCCGGAAGTTCGGCAAGGTCGGCTTGTACGGGCGCGACCCGGTGTCAGGCGAACTCGTGGCCGAGGTCGGGGGTGCCGCGGTATTCGCCGCGATCGGACCCGAGCCTCTCGCGGACGAGTTCACGGTGCGCGAGTTCCGACGCCGGCTGCGCCGCCGAAAGGGCCGTCTCAAGCCGCTGCTGCTCGATCAGTCGTTCGTCGCCGGAGTCGGGAACATCTACGCGGACGAGTCCCTGTGGCGGTCTCGCCTGCACCCGCTTCGGTCCGCTTCGTCACTTCGACCGCCGGACGAGCGACGGTTGTACGAGGCCGTGCGCGCCGTGCTCTCGGAAGCGATCGAGCGCCGTGGCTCGTCGATCGACGACTACACGGCACCAGACGGCGACGGCTCGATGCAGGAGCGGCTCGACGTCTATCAGCGAACCGGGGAGGCGTGCCGGCGCTGCGGTCGGCCGGTGCGGCGTGTCGTGGTCGGGGCTCGGTCGACCCATTTCTGCTCGTGGTGCCAGCGACTTCCGGCCGCCGACCGCAAAGCGGCCCGGGTCATCCTGCGGACGCTCAGCGGGGGCGAGGTCCGGCGCGGTCCGCGCTGGACCGAGCTGGCAGGGGAGGGAACGTTCGGCCTCACCGCGGATGAGGCGGCGCGGGCGGTCGCTCGCGCCCGGACCGATCGCACGCAACGGGCGGCAGCGACCCGGCGCGCCGCGGCCCGTGCCTCGGTCGCGGGTGGTGGCTGATGTCCATCCTGCGCTTTGCCGCGGTCACCCGGGAGATCGGAGCGTTCGTGATCCTCGACGCGATCGACGGCGCGGTCGCGGTCGGGGACCGGATCGGCCTTGTCGGTCCGAACGGCGCTGGCAAGACCACGATGCTTCGACTGGCGGCGGGCCTGGACGAGCCGGACCGCGGGTCGATCGTGCGCAAGCGCAACCTGGCGATCGGGCTTCTGGCGCAGGAGGCGCACTTCGATGCGGCCTTCATGGCCGCCCCCGACCTGCGGACGGCGGTCCGGACCGGCGCGGCGCACCTCGACGCGATGGCCGTGGAACTGGCGGCGTACGAGCGTGACGGCCGGGTCGCCCAGTCGAGCTACGCCGACCTCCAGCATCGGTTCGAGGTCCTGGGCGGGTACACGCTCGACCAGCGCGTCGAGGCCACGCTGAGTGGTCTCGGGTTCACCCGGGATGAGTGGGTGCGGCCGCCGACGGGTCTGTCCGGCGGCGAGCAGACGCGGGCTGCGCTCGCCCGGCTCGTGATCGCCGATCCCGACCTCCTCCTGCTCGACGAACCGACGAACCACCTCGACCTCGACGCGCTCGAATGGCTCGAGGAGCACCTCCGTCGTCGGTCGGGCTCACTCGTGGTCGCGTCGCACGACCGGGCGTTCCTCGATGCGACCGTCACCCGGGTCTGGGAGCTGCGCGACCGACGGCTCACGGCCTTCCGCGGCGACTACAGCGCGTATCACCGACAGCGCGAGGAACGCGACGCGCGCGCGGCCAAGGACGCCGGCACGCAGGCCGAGCAGATCGCCCGCGAGCAGGAGCTCGTGCAGCGCTACCGCAGCCACCGCAAGTTCTCGAAGATGCACGAGCATGAGGCGCGGCTCGAACGGCTGCAGGCGGATCGGCGCGAGGCGCCGCGCCAGTCGCGCCGGCTCGCGCTGCCCCATTCGGCGCTGGCCGGTGGCGGCCCCGCGCGCTCGGGCGAGATCGCCGTTCGCATCGAGGACCTTGTCATCGGCTACCTCCCCGGGCGTGGTGCGGTGCGGCCGGACGGGGAGCCCGCGACCGAGCCGCAGGTGGTCGCACGCGTGCCGTTCCTGGCCGCCCAGCGCGGCGACCGGATCGGGATCGTCGGGCCGAACGGCGCCGGGAAGACCACGCTCCTGCGGACGATCGCGGGCGACCTGCCACCACTCGATGGTGCGCTCACGTTCGGTCATGCCGCCCAGATCGGCTATCTGGCGCAGCTTCGCGGGGCGGCCATCCCGGGCACGACGGTGCTCGATGCGCTACTCGACACGATCCCGGTCACGGCGGGCGAGGCGCGCGCCTATCTGGCGCGCTTCCTGTTCCGCGGCGACGATGCGTTCAAGGAGGTCCGGGCACTATCCGGTGGGGAGCGTTCGCGCCTCGAGCTCGCGCTGCTCGGCATCCAGCCGTCGAACCTGCTGTTGCTCGACGAGCCGACCAACCACCTCGACATCCCGGCCCGCGAGGCGATCGAGGCGTTCATGCGCGACTCGGCGGCGACCCTGCTGGTGGTCTCGCATGATCGGCGGTTGCTGGAGACGGTGTGCGACCGGTTGTGGGTCGTGGGCGACGGGGCAGCGACGGCGTTCGACGGTGGCTACAAGGCCTGGCGGCAGGCGGTGGCGGGGGGATGGACCGTCGCAGATGGAATCGCGGAACAGAGGAAGCGGTTTCGCACCGGCCCGGCCGCGAGCGTCGCTCCGTCATCGTCTGCGGGCGCTGGCAGTCGCTCGGCTCGCGCCGGCGCCGCCACGGCCGTGGCGCCACCGGCCAGAGCCACGTCCCCACGACCCAGGAAGAGGATGGAGAAGTTGTCCAAGGATGCGTATCGGCGGCAGAAGGTGGCGCTCGATGCCGAGCTGACGCGGCTCGGGTTGCGCAAGAGCCACCTGGAGCTGGCGATCGGCGATCCGGGCGTGGCGGCGAACTTCGTCGAGATGCGACGCGTCACGAGCGAACTGGCCGATGTCGACAGCGCGCTCGCGGCCGCGGAGGATGCGTGGCTCCAGCTCGAGGAACGCGCACCATGAATCCTCGGGCCGATGGCCTCGAAGACGTCCGCCTCGCGCCTCCGAGCGTGGCGTGACGGCGCGCCAGGGAGGCCGCCCGCTCATCATCGGACTGACGGGGCCGATCGGGTGCGGCAAGTCCACGGTGGCGCGCTGGCTCGGGGAGCGGCCTTCGGTCGTCGTCATCGATGCCGACCGCGTCGCGCGCGACGTGCTGGCCGCGGGCACCCCCGAAACGGCCGCTGTCTATGCGCGCTTCGGCGACGAGCTGCGGCGCGCGGACGGCGAGCTGGACCGCGCGGCGCTGGGTCGCATCGTGTTCACTGACTCGGCTGCCCTGCGCGACCTCGAGGCGATCGTGCATCCCGCCGTCCGACCGCGCATCCTCGCCGAGGTGGATGCCGCTGCTGCCAGAGGCGCCGTGGCCGTGGCCATCGAGGCGATCAAGCTGGTCGAGGGTGGGCTCGCCGACCTGTGCGACGAGGTCTGGCTGGTCACCTGTGCGCCCGACGTGCAGCTGGAGCGCCTCGTGGAACGTGGGACCGGTGCCCACGACGCTCGCACCCGTATCGCCGCCCAGGGCGACCTCACGACGCGTCTGCGACCGGCCGCGACCCAGGTCATCGATACGAGCGACACGCTGACAGCGACGCGCTCCGGGGTCATGGAGCGCCTCGAGACAGTCCTGGCTCGTCGCTGAGTCGAGCGACCGCCCGGACCACGCGAGGCAGCCCGGGCGGTCTGGAGGCGCGCCGGGTCAGCGGCGCGGAGATGGAGTCGGCGAGGAGGCTAGGGTGAAGGGCTGGGCGAGGTCAGCGGCGTGGCGGTCGGCGTCGGGCCGGGCGTGGCGATCGGCGTCGGCGCCGCGGTCGGCAGCGGTCCCTCGAACGATGGGTACACGACCGGGATCGGCAATCCGTAACGGACGATCACCTTGTTGGTCGTCGTCCCGAGCAGGGACGCATCGACCTGGCGCGTATCCACGTCGGGCCGCAGCGCGAGGCTGAACGACGATGCGCCGGTGGCCTGCAGGTGCGAGATCTCTTCGGCGACGTCGATGGGGGCCTTGAGGATGTAGGACTGGCCAGCCTTGGCGAGGATCAACATGTTCTGGTAGCTGATCTTCGTGGAGCGGTCGGAGTAGTAGCCCTCTTCGCCGATCCCGACCTCGGAGTCCGTGAGAACGTTCACGCTGGCCGTCACGAAGACGTCGACGGTCTGGTTCGGGGTCAGCAGTCCGCCGACGGCCCGGTCGTCGGGCACGGTCATCGAGATGGCTCGCCAGACTGGCGTATCAGGGCCCACCGATTCGTCGGGGCCGAGGACCGAGAACTGGCCTCCCTCCGAGCTCGAGGCGAGCAGGTTGGTGGTCACCATCTGGCCGGCCAGGATCGTCACCGCCGGCACGCGCCCGATCAGTCGATCCGGTGTCGACACGATGCCCTGCTCGTTCGTCGGATCGAGCGGCACCTCGCGAACTTCGAGGTCGGCCGCCTCGATGATCTTGCGGGCCGGGATCGTCTGCAGCGCGACGACGACCGACACGCGCTGCAATCCGGCTTGCCCGGCCTGTTGCTGGGCGGTGCTGATCAGATAGAAGGCCGCCGCGCCCGCGACGATCGCGAGGATGACGCCGATGATCACGATGTAGCGGCCCCGACGACTCGGGTCCTTGTATTCCATCTCCACGAAGGTGCCTCCGATGTGGGTTGTGCCGTGCCCGCCCGGCTAGTTCCAGGGCACGAGTCGCGCCACCTGACCGCGGCGCAACGCGGGATCGTTCATGTCGGCGTAGGTGCCCGAGATGGCATAGCCGTCGATGGCGTTGGTGGGACACCCGGCAGCGGTCGGGGTGCAGGTGATCCGGAAGGTCGCGAAGCCGAGGATGTCGACGTATTCGTTGCTGGTGCTGGCCGTTGCGACCGTGAGCGTGATCGGGACCAGGCGCGTGACCGGCTGCCCGGCCGAGTTCGTGCCGGTGACTCGCAGCGTCAGGAGATAGACATCCGGGGCGAGCGTCCCCCCGTCGACGGTGATCGTGACGGCCTGGCTCACCCCCTTGGCGAGGGTGATGGTCGAAGGGCTGACGCTGACCGACCCTATTCCGGGCGGCAGGACGCCGTTCTCGTCCGCTCCACCCTCCACGGTCAGGCTGACGTCCCCGTCGAAGAACGTGCCATTGTTGTTTGTCGTGCCGACCGTCACGGTGGCGGTGCCGGTCGAGCCGGTCGTCGGGAGTGCAACCGTCGTCCCGGAGCTCGTGGAGAAGTCACGGTTGACACTGCCGATGGCGATCCCGACCGGGTAGTAGTGGTCCAGTAGGACCGGGTCGGACGAGTGCCCCTGGATCCAGACGGTGTACACGCCCTGGGGGGCGCTGCTCGTCTGGAAGGTCGACCAGACGACGGAGCCATTCGGCGTCATCGGGCTCGGCGTGAACGCCAATGGCGCGAGGGTCGTCCCCCACGGGTGGCCGGGGTCGCCCCAGTCCGGGAATGCCGACGTGCTGACGACACCCGTGAAGGAGGCGTTCTTCGTAACGTTCATCGAGATCGCGTTGTCGCGGTTCTGGTTGGTGTTGATCGTCGTCGTCGTCGCCACCGTGTAGGCGAAGTCCGGGATGCTTTGGACCGTGCCGGAATAGACCGCGGCGAGGATCTCGTCTCCGGGGTTGTAGCGCGTATCGATCTCCGTGATGACGACACCGGTCGAGTTGCCGTCGATGATCCCGACCTGGTCGTTGGGATCGGGCGGAACGACGGCCGGTGGAAAGTCCGGGCCGGGATAACCCTTGGCGACCCAGCCGGCCTCGAAGTCCTTGATCTCGTTGGCGGTCATCCCGGGGATGATCCCGTTGTAGAGCACGTTCGAGGACGGCGAGTCGTACTGGAAATTGCGGATGTCCAGTGCGATGAACCCGCGGAAGCTGGCGGCGTTGGACGGCGAAGCACCCTGGCCGACCAGCGTGATGATCGGCCCGTGATTGACCGGATCGTTATCGGGAGCCGACGCATTGAACGGCGCTCCCGGGTTGGGCAGGGCGCGCGAGCTGGCATCGGTCATGCTCCCGAGGCAGGACGTGTTCGCGGTCGCGATCAGGTCCTGGAAGTGGTTCGCATTACCGTCACATGGCGCCACGGCGCCCGCGTACGGACCCGGCGCGTTGATGAAGTGGCGGACCGCGATCGGCAGCAGGTCACCCTTCGTCGCGACCCGCGCCTGTCCACCGACGACCGTGGAGCCGAGCCCCACGACCCGGCCGAAGGTATAGCCGACATCGCTCTTGATCGCGACGCGCACGTTGCCGCTCGAATCGATCAGGATGCCCGAGGTCAGATAGACCTCGTCGCCGGGGTGCCCGGTCTCGTACTGCGGCGTCATCGCGACGCTGGCCGCCGTGCCGGTGGGGCTGGACGCCAGGTTGCGAGCGAGCACGTCACGCCCCTCGGCCTCGGCATCGGCCGAGGTTTCGCCGCGGATGAGCGCGTTCGCGACCGCCAGAGCCCCGGAATCGGCCGCGTTCTGAAGGAAGCGCTTCTCGCTGTAGAACCGGCCGATGTCGAACGCCAGGCCGGCGATGCCCATGAGTGCGATGAGCGAGATCGCGAAGATGACGATGACCTGCCCATGGGTGTGATCACGGCGACCACGAGGGGCGCCGCGCGATCGATCGGTCATCAGTTGGCGACCATCGTGACTTCCGAGGTCAGCCCGAGGCGGCCGTTGGCGTCGCGCGGCAGCAGCTGGGCGATGAGCGGGATGATCAGGTCCTGGTGGTAGAGCGCCCGGACGGTGATCTGCTGGCCGACACGTGGGTCGGTCTCGGGCACGCCGGCCGGGTTCGAGTACGTCACGACGAGGTCGCCGTTGGTGAAGGTCGTGCCGCTCTGCGTCCAGGTCGTCGACGTCGAGAATTGGGGGGCGGTCTTGGTCAGGAGGTTCATCGAGCCGAGGACCCGGTCCTTGATCGCGTTATTGCGGGCGAGGTCGTTCTGGGACTTGGAGTAGTTGCTGTCGTACACGTAGACCGTGCCGAGACGCGCCCCCTCGCGGGTCGCGTTGGTGATGGTCACGTAAGCGTTGAAGATGAACCCGAACTGGATGATCCCGAGCAGGATGACGAACAGGGGCATCATCACGAGCGCGAACTCGACCAGGCTCTGCCCGCGTTCGGACGGCACGTGATCGAGTCCGGCGGACCCGGCGGGCGCGAGGACGAGACGGGAACGGCGGACGATGCGCATGGGTAGTCGGTCAACCTCCAGTGGTGACGCGGGGAGTGTCCGGTCGGGGGCCGGATGGTCGGTATCACTCGTTCGTCCCACCGCGGTCGGCAACGGGGGTACGGGCGCGGCCCTGCACCTCCGCCGCTGCGGCCGCCAGGAGGCGGTAGCTGTTCGATCCGCCGACCGAACACCCGTTCGAAACCGGCCGATTCCGGTACACTCCGCATGTGCCCGATTTCGAACTCGTCGCCCCATTCCAGCCGACGGGCGATCAACCCACCGCCATCGAGCGCCTGAGCAAGGGGCTCGTCGCGGGCGAGCGTCACCAGACGCTGCTTGGCGTGACCGGATCCGGGAAGACCTGGACCCTGGCCAACGTCATCAAGGAGCACAACAAGCCAACGCTCGTGCTCGCCCACAACAAGACGCTCGCCGCCCAGCTCTACGCCGAGTTCCGCGAGTTTTTCCCGAACAACGCGGTCGAATACTTCGTGAGCTACTTCGACTACTACCAGCCGGAGGCGTACCTGCCCCGGAGCGATACCTACATCGAGAAGGACTCGTCACGCAACGACGAGATCGACCGGCTCCGGCATGCGGCGACGCACGCCCTGTTCGAGCGGCGGGACGTGATCATCGTGGCCAGCGTGTCATGCATCTACGGCCTCGGCGCGCCGGTGGACTACGGGGCGACCGTCCTCAAGCTGCGCGTCGGCGGCAAGTACCGGCGCGATGCGGTCCTGCGGCACCTCGTCGACCTGCAGTACCAGCGAAATGACCAGGCCCTCACCCGCGCTCGCTTCCGGGTGCGGGGCGACACGCTCGAGCTGCAGCCCGCGTCGGAGGAGACGCTCGTCCGTATCGAGTTCTTCGGGGACGAGGTCGAGCGGATCACGGAGCTGGACCCGCTCACCGGCGAGCTATTGGCGGAACGCAAGGAGACGAACGTCTACCCCGCGACCCACTTCGTGACGCCGTCCGACAAGCTCAAGGAGGCCATCGTCGACATCGAGGTCGAGATGGAGGAGCGGGTCGGCCAGCTCGAGACGGAGGGCCGGGTGCTCGAAGCCGCGCGGTTGCGACAGCGGACGACCTTCGACCTCGAGATGCTGCGCGAGCTCGGGTACTGCACCGGCGTCGAGAACTACTCCCGGCACCTCGCGCGCCGCGAAGCGGGCTCGCGGCCGTGGACCTTGCTCGACTACTTCCCGCCGGACTGGCTGCTCGTCGTCGACGAATCGCACATGACCATCCCGCAGGTCGTGGGCATGTACAAGAACGACCGGACGCGCAAGGAGATCCTGGTCGACTTCGGCTTCCGACTGCCATCGGCGCTCGACAACCGGCCGCTGACCTTCGAAGAGTTCGAGGCGACCGTCAACCAGGCCATCTACATGAGCGCGACGCCCGGTCCGTACGAGCTGGAACGCAGCCAGGGCAACATCGCCCAACAGCTCATCCGCCCGACCGGCGTCGTCGACCCCGAGATCACGGTGCGCCCCACCGAGGGCCAGATCGACGACTTGCTCGAGGAGATCCGCGGGCGGGTGGAGCGCGGTGAGCGAGCTCTGGTCACCACGCTGACCAAGAAGATGGCCGAGGACCTCACGGACTACCTCAAGGAGCTCGGGGTCAAGGTCCAGTACCTCCATAGCGAAGTCGACACGCTCGAGCGGGTGGCGATCCTGCGCGACCTGCGACTCGGCGTGTTCGACGTCCTCGTCGGGATCAACCTCCTGCGCGAAGGCATCGACCTGCCCGAGGTGACGCTGGTGGCGATCCTCGACGCGGACAAGGAAGGGTTCCTCCGCTCGGCGTGGTCGCTCATCCAGATGATCGGGCGCGCCGCCCGCAACATCGGGGGCGAGGTTGTCATGTACGCCGACCGGGTTACCGAGTCCATGCAGGTCGCCATCGAGGAAACGAACCGTCGCCGGGCCATCCAGGTGGCCTACAACACCGAACATGGCATCGAGCCGACCACGATCGTCAAGGGCATCCACGACATCAACGAACGCCTGCGCGCAGTCGCCGACTCGACCGTCGTCTACACCTCGGAACGCGGCGCGTCGGGGGGCTCGTTCGACGAGGCGGACCGCAAGAGGGTCGAAGCCCTCGTTGGGCGGATGGAGGCCGAGATGCGGGGGGCTGCCAAGGAGCTCGAGTTCGAACGGGCGGCGGCCCTGCGCGACGAGATCCAGAACATCCGACTGCGGGTCCTGGAGCAGGACGCTTCGGTCACCGTCGCCCGGGCCGCCGAGCGGGCGGCCGCGACCGCTGGAGCCGGGCAGGGCAGGGGTGGCCTGACGGGCGCCGCGGACCGGGCCCGCGGACGCCGGGCCGACGAGGCCGCTGCCGCGGCAGGACCGGTGATGGAAGTCATGAGCGTCACCGTGCTTCCCGCGGAGGAGGAGCCGTCCCAAACCCTGGATGGCGAGCCGGTCGGCGTCGGCGACGGGACGGCTTCGGATTGGCTGCCCGGGATCCGCGACGAGCATGACGACGCCCCGGGCGGATCCGGGCGCTGGATCGAGCGACCCACCTGGGATCGAACGGTCACGCCGAACATCCTCAAGCGCACCGGGCAGCGGCCAAGCCGCCGCCGCCGATGACGTCGACCGCCGGCGAACACCTGTTCGAAATGAGCCGCATCCGGTAGACTCCGTTCGTGCCCCAGGATCAGCTCGTCGTGCGCGGAGCGCGCGAACACAATCTGAAGGACGTGACGGTCGCCTTCCCGCGCGATCGGCTCGTCGTCATCACCGGCCTGTCCGGTTCCGGCAAGTCCAGCCTGGCCTTCGACACCATCTACGCCGAGGGCCAGCGCCGCTACGTCGAGAGCCTATCCGCGTATGCGCGCCAGTTCCTTGGCCAGATGGAGAAGCCGGACGTCGACCAGATCGACGGCCTCTCGCCGGCGATCTCGATCGACCAGAAGGGCGCGAGTCGGAATCCGCGCTCCACGGTGGGGACCGTCACAGAGATCTACGACCACCTGCGGCTGCTGTTCGCGCGGATCGGCATCCCGCACTGCCCCAACGGCCATGCGATCGAGCGCCAGAGCGTCCAGCAGATCGTCGACCAGGTGGTCGCACTGCAGGAGGGAACCCGTCTCCTCGTCCTCGGTCCGCTGATCAAGGACCGCAAGACGGAGGGCGATCGCATCGTGGACGCCGCTCGGCGGCAGGGGTTCGTCCGCGTCCGGGTGGATGGGGAGCTCTACGACATCGCCGACGCCCCCAAGCTCGACAAGTACAAGCGCCACTCGATCGAAGTCGTGGTCGACCGCTACGTCGTGCGCCACGCCGAGGCGCCGGAGGGTGCGAAGCGCGCCGACGACGGTCGGCCGGTCAATCCCGAGACCGGTCTGGTCATGCCCGACCCGGACGCGGCCCGTCTGGCCGATTCGATCGAGACGGCCCTGCGTCTCGGCGAAGGTGCCGTGCTCATCGCCCCGGCGCCGCGCGACGGCGAGCCTCCGGCGTTCGAGGAGCAGCGCTACAGCGAGAAGTACAGCTGTCCCTACGACGGCTTCACGATCGACGAGCTCGAGCCCCGCAACTTCTCGTTCAACTCCCCGCACGGCGCCTGCCCGAGCTGCGCCGGCCTGGGCACCAAGCTCGAGATCGATCCCGCGATCCTGATCCCGCGACCGGACAAGAGCCTCGGTGCGGGAGCGCTCGGGATCGGCGGCCTGCTGTCCACCGATGCGTCGTGGCGGATGAAGATCATCGAGGCCGTGTGCAAGGCCCATGGCTGGGACTTCGACGCGCCGGTCCGCAAGCTGCCCCAGGATGCGCTCGACTACCTGCTCTACGCGAAGAAGGACCAGGAGCGCGTCCTCGTGCGCTACCGGCACGAACGCGGGGAAAGCACGTACAAGGCCAACTTCGAGGGGATCGTCACGAACCTCGAGCGCCGGTATCGCGAGTCCGATTCCGACTACGTCAAGACCGAGATCGAGAAGCTGATGGTCAGCAAGCCCTGCCCGACCTGCGGTGGCAAGCGGCTTCGGCCCGAGATCCTGGCGGTCACGATCGGCGACCTGGACATCTGGGACGTCTCGACGATGTCGATCAAGGACGCCCTGCGCTGGGCAGGCGGGCTGCGGGGGGATCTCAACGAGCGAGAACGGGCGATCGCGGCCCAGGTGGTCAAGGAGATCGTCGCCCGGCTGGGCTTCCTCGTGGACGTGGGCCTGGACTACCTGACGATGGACCGTACGAGCGTCACGCTGTCCGGCGGCGAGGCCCAGCGGATCCGCCTGGCGACACAGATCGGCACCACCCTCATGGGCGTCCTGTACATCCTGGACGAGCCGTCGATCGGGCTCCACCAGCGTGACAACGCGAAGCTGATCGCGACCCTGACCCGCCTGCGCGATCTCGGCAACACGGTGCTCGTCGTCGAGCACGATGAGGAGACGATTCGAACGGCCGACTGGGTCGTCGACATCGGGCCCGGGGCCGGCGAACACGGCGGCGAGATCATCGCCAACGGTTCGCTCGAGGTGCTGCTCGCCGAGCCACGCTCGATCACCGGCGCCTACCTGCGCGGCGAGCGCCAGGTCCCGATCCCGAAGAAACGACGGAAGGGCAGCGGGAAGGCCCTCGTCGTCAAGGGCGCCCGCGAGCACAACCTCCGCAAGGTCGATTTCCGGGTGCCGCTCGGCGAGTTCGTCGCGGTCACGGGGGTGTCGGGCAGCGGCAAGAGCACGCTCGTGACCGAGGTCCTGTACCGCGCCCTCGCCCGCGAGCTCAATGGATCGCGTGAGCCCGTCGGGGCCCACGA
Source organism: Chloroflexota bacterium (assembly GCA_029240655.1). Classification (GTDB taxonomy): domain Bacteria; phylum Chloroflexota; class Limnocylindria; order Limnocylindrales; family CSP1-4; genus SPCO01. The sequence continues at coordinate 2,064 of JARDZW010000053.1, read as the reverse complement.
CAAGCTGACCGGCTCGGAGCACGTCGACAAGATCATCGAGATCGACCAGAGCCCGATCGGCCGGACGCCACGCTCGAACCCCGCGACCTACGTCGGGCTGTTCACGCCCATCCGGGAGCTGTTCGCGGGCGTCCCGGAGTCGCGCGTCCGAGGCTACTCGCCGGGCCGCTTCTCGTTCAACGTCAAGGGCGGCCGCTGCGAGAATTGCAAGGGGGACGGCATCCTCAAGATCGAGATGCAGTTCCTGCCCGACGTGTACGTGCCATGCGAGGTCTGCAAGGGCAAGCGCTACAACCGGGAGGCGCTCGAGATCCATTTCAAGGGCAAGTCGATCGCGGACGTGCTCGAGATGACGATCGCGGAGGCGCTCGACTTCTTCGCGGCCGTGCCCAACGTCCGCACCAAGCTCCAGACCCTCTTCGACGTCGGCCTGGGATACGTCCACCTGGGCCAGCCGGCCACGACGCTGTCTGGCGGTGAGGCCCAGCGGGTGAAGCTCTCGACCGAGCTGTCGCGGCGAGCCACCGGCCGGACCCTGTACGTGCTCGACGAGCCCACCACCGGGCTCCACTTCGCGGACGTCGAGAAGCTCCTCGAAGTGCTCCACCGCCTGGTCGATGGCGGCAACACGGTGCTCGTGATCGAGCACAACCTCGACGTCATCAAGACGGCCGACTGGATCGTGGATCTCGGGCCCGAGGGCGGAGATCGGGGCGGCCGGATCATCGCCGAGGGTACGCCGGAGCAGGTCGCCAGGGTCGCCGGGTCCGCAACGGCGGAATACCTCGACCGTGTTCTGCGCGGCGAGCCACTCGTGCCGCTGTCGGACGTGTCCTTCGCCGAGGAGGCCGGACGGCTCGACCCGGAACGGACCAACGGCCATCGGGTGGCCGCGGCCGTTCCCGCCACCCCGTCGCGCAAGCGGGCGACCGCCGCGGCCAAGGCGAGTCGCTGAGGCTTCCGCCCGCCGTCACCGGGGGGCTAGCATAGGCACGTGCCAGACATCGACTTCGCGTTCCTCGCCGATGCGGCGGAGACCGTCCCGGGCCAGAAGTTCCACGTGCTCGGCGGCGGGATCGCCAGGATCGGCGGACGGAGATTCCCGCTTCGGCACCCCCATCTCGCGCTGGTCATCGGGCTCGCCGTGACCGCGCCGGAAACCGAGCGAGAGCACGAGATCCGATTCGTGCTCCTCGATCCCGACGGTGGCGAGGTGGCCGGCGCGACCGGCAGCCTCGTGGCCCGCAGCCAACGGGACGGCCGGGACGCGACCCTGACCTTCTCGATCGACCTGTGGAACCTGACCTTCCCGTCGCCGGGTGACTATTCGTTCCGCATCCTCGTCAATGGATCGGAGCGGAAGCGGCTCCCGTTGCTGCTCATCAAGCCGTCCGACGGGGCGGGGCAAGAGGGCGCCACGGCCACAGCGCAGGATGGCTGACCCTTCACGGACCGTCGTCCCGGCACGGCACCAGCACCCGCTCATCGACGATCTGGGGCTGGTCGCGGCCCGGCATGCGGATCGACTCCTCGCCGCCGCCCGGGAACGAGGTCATGCGCGCTGGACCGCCTACCTCGAGCCGTTGCCCGATCGACTGCGCGACGACGACCTGCGCGGCCTGCGCGCCGCCGCGCTTCGCGCTCGAGCTGCGTACGGCCCCAAGGACTCGATCCGCGACGCGCTGCCGGCCGACCTGACGGAGCCGTTCCTTGAATCGCTCGACCGGCTCCTGCGCGAGATCAACCGCTCGAAGGGCTGAGCTCAGACTCCGGCAGCGTCGACGTCGAGGCCGAGCTCATCCCGGCTGAACGCCTCGAGGAGGAACGGAGAAGGGACCGCCGGGTCGTAGCTCAGCGTGAGGGTCCGCCGCGTCCGGGTCCACGCCACGTACCCCAGGCGCCGCTCCTCCTCGAGGGCCCGGTCCGGCTCGTCCGACTCGGCGACCGCGCGCCCGCTCGGGAAGCGGCCCTCCTCCATGCCGACGACCGCGACGTGGTCGAACTCGGCACCCTTCGTCGAGTGCGCGGTGGCCAGGCTGAGTCGAGCGTCGTCACGTCGCAACT
>JARDZW010000164.1 GCA_029240655.1 Chloroflexota bacterium | reverse complement strand
TCAGCCCGTTGGAGGTGAAGCCGGCCGCCTCCGAGACCTGGACGTCGTAGCCGTCGGTCTTGATCGGCGCGAGGGCGCTGCTGAAGTCGGCGGTCTTCTCGGCCATGTCGGCCGAGGGCTCCAGGCGGACCGTGAGCGTCGCGCTGTTGGCGGGCCGGCCGCTCTGGGCGGCGATGATGGTCTGGAAGCTGGTGTCACCCTCGCCTGGGATGCTCGTCTGGATGAGCTCGACGTCCGGGTCGGCGGCGAGGATCGTCTCGGCCTCGATGGCCCGCTCGAGCACGGTCTCCGAGCTGGCACCGCTCGGCGGCGCGACGCTGATTTGGAGGAGCTTCTCCGATCCGGCGTTGATGAACTGGGTCGGCAGTTGGCTGACGAGGGTCAGCGAGGCGACGAACAGCACGCCCGACAGCGCCACCACGCCCAGGGCCGTCCAGCGGGAGCGCAGGACGAACGTGATGAGCGGCGTGTACAGGCGGACCCAGCGCGAGCCGACCGGCTCGCCGCTCTCGTCGACCTTGACGGTCACCTTGTCGATGAGGAAGTACGCCAGGACCGGAACGACCGTCAGGGCGCACACCAGCGACGCCAGCAGCGCGAACGTGACCGTCAGGGCGAACGGCAGGAAGAACTGGCTGACCAGGCCGCCCACGAAGCCGAGCGGTAGGAAGACCGCGACCGTCGTCAGCGTGCTGGCGGTGATCGCTCCGGCGACCTCGCGCGGACCGCTGCGCACCGCCGTCCAGCGATCCTCCCCGAGCGCGCGGTGGCGGTAGATGTTCTCGAGCACGACGATGGCGTCGTCGACCACCCGTCCGACCGCGACCGCGAGGCCACCCAGGGTCATGATGTTGAGGCTGATCCCGGTGATCTGCATCACGACCAGGGCGGTCAGGATCGACAGCGGGATGGAGATCGCCGCGACCAGCGTCGAGCGAAGGCTCCACAGGAACAGGAAGATGGTGAGGACCGCGAACAGGGCTCCCAGACCGCCCTCGCGGATCAGCCCGTCGGTCGATTCCTTGATGAAGTCGGACAGGTCCGACACGGTCGTGATGACGATGGTGTCGGGATGGCGCGCGGCGATCTCGTCCAGCTTGGCCTGGACCTCCTCCGCCACCAGCACGGTGTTGGCATCGGATGTCTTGGTGACCGACAGCGACAGTGACGGGTTGCCGTTGGTCCGCGCGAACCCGGTCGTCGCCAGGTCGACCAGCTCGACCGTGCCCAGGTCGCCGATGGTGATCGGCGTCGGGGCGGCTGGAGCGGTGGGGGCGGACGGCGCCGGGGCCGGGCCGGCACTCGGGTCGACCGGGACCGGCACGCCCGACGGGGTCGAGAAGCCCACGACGAGATCCTCGATGGCCGCTTGCGAGGTCAGCTGGCCGATCGTGGAGACGGGGATCTTGGTGCCGTCGTCCGACAGCTGGCCGGAGGGGAACGTGACGTTGTTGGCGGTCAGCACGCCGGTGATCTGGGCGACCGACACGCCCGACTCGGCCAGCTTGTCGGGGTCCAGGGTGATCGTCAGGCGGGTCTCCAGCCCACCGGTCACGTCGGCTCGCGAGACGCCTTCGATAGCCGCGATCTCGGGCACGATCTCCGTGCGGGCGATCTCCGCCGCGGCCTCCAGGCCGTCTTCGGAAGTCGCGCCGACCGACGCGATCATCACGGGCGAGGCATTGATATTGAGGGCAGACGCGGTCGGGTCGACGCCCTCTGGCAGGCCGGCGTCGGCGATTCCCTCCTCGATCGCGGCGAGCGCCTCCTTGACGTCGGTGCCGTACTCGAACTGGGCGATGACCAGGGCGATGGAGTTGGCCGAGGTCGACTGCACGGTATCCAGCCGGGCCACGCCGGAGATTGCGCGCTCGATGGGTACGGCAACCTTGTCCGCGACGTCCTGCGACCCGGCACCCGGGTACGGCGCGATGACCGTGATGACCGGGAATTCGATGTCGGGCAGGAGCTCCTGCTTGAGGGTCCCCCAGGCCGAGACGCCGGCGATGAATAGCGCGCCGGCGAGGAGGAGCGTCACACTCCGCTTGGTGACAGCCAGTTCCGAAAGACGATTCACGACTGAACCCCCTGCGGGTCGATGGTGGTGGACTCGACGTCGGCGGCAACGGCCGCATCGAGGATGCGGAGGGCCCGCTCGACGACCGTGAGGTCGGCGGCGTCGACGTGCCCGAGCATCTCGCGCATCCGGCGCGAGTTGAGCTCCCGGAAGGACTCGAGCGTCGCTTCGGCCTCGGCCGTCGCGCTGACGACGACCTGGCGCCGGTCGGCGGGATCCTCATGACGGGCCAGGAGGCCGAGCGACACGAGCCCGTCGACGACGCCGGTCGCGGTCGAGGACGTGATGCCGAGTCGAGCCGCGAGCTCCGACATCCGGAGCTGTCCGGCCGACAGCACCAGGTAGAGGGCCTTGGTCTGCGACATCGTCAGCTCGATGAGGTTGAGCTCCGGGGCGTGGCTGGCCATCAGGCGGTGCATCAGGCCGTCGAACACTGCCAGGATCCGATCCAGGTCGGCCTCGGCATGACGGGCGCTCGCGGGCAGCGTGGGGTGGGTCACAGGTACTTTGGTCACTCCGTACTATCGGGTAAGACCGGACTATATCCCATATCCGTAAGAAGTGCACGCGAGCTCAAGGTCGACGCGCGCGGTATCATCCGCGGCACTGGGTCGGGCCTCGCTGCATCGGTGAGGCGCCGGACCAGGGATCGTCGCTTCCGGAGCACGATCTCGGGGGCCCGTAGCTCAATGGCAGAGCAGCTGACTCTTAATCAGCGGGTTGAAGGTTCAAGTCCTTCCGGGCTCACCACCATTCCACGCACGAAATGACCCCTGGAGGCTTTCCTCCGGGGGTCGGTGATTCGACCCGTACAGCCGGGGCGGACGACAGTGCTCGTCTGCCCTGGCCTCGCTCGGCAGCGCTTCACGACGTCATGCGAACTGCGGGCTATCGAAGGTCGCTTCGTCGGTGACGTGGGTGACCTCAGCCCGGTCGTCTGGCTGGGCGGCAAGCGCCTGAAAGGGACGTGCAACCGGTCAACGGCAGGTGGCGACGACGGAGACACGGCCACTCGCCGACACTCGTCGATGACCCCCGGAAGCCATGGAGGAAGACCATGCAGGAGCGAGAGAGCGGCCGACTCCGTCCGGAAGATACCAGTGGTCAGCGAACCGGCCGAGACCAATACCAGGAGTACGCCGAGAGCGGCGGCAGTTCGATGACAACCCGCTCGGGGAACATGCCGGAGCGCCAGCAGGAAGAGGGTTCCGGTCGCGATCCCGGCACCGGCTGGACCGGCTACGTGGTCCCGTATCGGTATTACGGGCCCGGCTATCGCGGCGTCGGCTATTACTCAGTCATGTATCAGGGTGCTGGTGACGGCGAGCAGGCAGAATCCGAGACCCAGTACGACCAGCGAGCTTCCCGATATGCCGAAGGACCAGGCATGAAGTCCCGCGCCACGGCGGGCGGCGGACGATCCGGAGGCTTCGCGGGACAGGGGCCGAAGGGGTATCAGCGATCTGACGAGCGACTCCGCGAGGAGGTCAGCGACCAGTTGATGGCGGACGATTACATCGACGCCTCCGACATCGAAGTCGAGGTTCGGCAGGGCGAGGTCACGCTGAGCGGGACGGTCCGGGATCGATGGGCCAAGCGCCGCGCCGAGGATTGCGCCGAGCAAGTGATGGGTGTCCGCGACGTCATGAACCAGATCCGCGTCCAGGGCAGCCCTGGCGAGAGCGCATTTCGTGGAGAGGGAGCGCCCGGGACGACGACTCAGACCCGGTCCCGCGCGGGTTCGACGACGCAACGGTCGGACTCCGAAAGCAGCCGATCGGCCGAGACTCGGCCCACCGAGGCCAACGGTCGCCGCAAGACGACAAGTCAATCGCGCTGATGGGCTCGTGCGGTCCAGAGAGAACTGACAAACGGACCAGCCAAGCACCAGGCACGCCTCAGCGGTGCGTCAGGACACCACGAAATATCCGGCAAGGTGACGCGTTGCATCTAGCAGGCCCTACCCTCAGCGCCACCAGAGTGCACACGACCGCACCTCTGGACCCCGGGGGTGGAGTCGTCAGAGCAGGAGGTACCCAATGACCCGCCGCTCCGCGCTGCTTCCGCTCGCCCTCCTGGTCGCGATGCTCGCGTTCGCGTCCATGGCCGGCGTCGTATCGGCTTCGTCACACACCACCCTCTCGACATCGCTGAGCGGCGCCGAGGAGTTCCCGGGCCCCGGCGACCCCAACGGCAAGGGCTTTGTCTCGCTCGACATCTACCCGAACGGGACCGTGTGTTACACGGGCAAGGTCCAGGCCATCGGTCGCCAGATCACCGACGCGCACATCCACGTCGGTGCCGCCGGCACGGCCGGCCCGCCCGTCGTGTTTCTCGACCCGCTGGGCGCCAACGTGACCGGCAACATGGCGTCGCACTGCGTCGTGACGGACGCTGCGACCGCAGCGGCGATCATCGCCGACCCGGACAACTACTACGTGAACGTGCACACCACGGCCTACCCGGCCGGCGCGATCCGCGGACAGCTCGGCGACTGACCCACTCGAGCGACAGCCGGGCGAGCCCTCGAGGGTCGCCCGGCTTTTCTGTTCGATCTTTGCCCCAGGACGCGTGCGATCTGGGCCGGCTCGCGATGTCCGCCCCACCGACGTAGACCGGATTCGCCCCACGGCCGGCCCGACGCCGGCTCCGCTCGAGGGGCGACCGCAGGCGACGATCGATGTCGAGCGGATCGTCGAACGGGCGCGCCCGCACCGACACCAGGGGCCTCCGCCGGGTGCTACCCTGACGGCGTCCTTTCATGGCCGGTCCTGTGAGGCTGGCGTACCGGTCCCGTGAGGCCGGCGAAGGAGGCTCGGATGTTCGCGCACGCCCTCGCCCACCACGCCCC
>JARDZW010000007.1 GCA_029240655.1 Chloroflexota bacterium | reverse complement strand
TTCACGCCGAAGGCGCCGCCACCCACGGACACCCGGTCGAACTCCATGGCCGACACGTCGAGGATGACCGGCCACTCCCGGCTCGAGCCGAATGGCGTGATCGTGTAACGCTCGTAGCCGGTGACCTCGCGCGCCTCGTCGGCGTCGGGGAGGGTCAGCCGGCGCACGCCAAGATGGGCTCGCAGCCTGGGCCAGTCGAAGCGCCGGCCGGCCGGCACGAGGACGAAGACGTAGTCGTCATCGCCGCGGCGAACGACGATCGTCCGGAGCAGGGCCCCGAGCGGGATGCCCTGGAGCGTCGCGGCTTCCTCCGCGCTCCCGGCACGCTCCGTGCGCACGATGTCATGGGGCATGCCGGCCGCCTGGATGGCGTCGATGGCGGGGGTGGTCGGCGTATCCGCCATCAGGCGTCGGGGATCGGGTCGACGAGCTCGATGCGGATGCGCTTGTTTATCCGTCCCTTCGATTCGTAGCCGGTGACCCGGATGCCGCCGACCTCGCTCGTATTGGCGACGTGCGTCCCGCCGTCGGCTTGCAGGTCGAGGCCGACGATCTCGATCGTGCGGATCTCCTCGATGCCCGCAGGCAGCAGGTTGATCTTCGTCCGGATGAGGTCCGGGATCGCGAACGCCTCATCCCGCGGCAGGACGTTCACGCGCACCTCGCGGGCGGCCGCCAGCTCGGTGTTGACCGCGGCCTCGATGGAATCGACGAGATCGCCGCTCATCGTCTCGAATTCGAAGTCCATGCGTCCGGCGCCGGGCTCCATGTTTCCGCCGGTGACGAGCGCGCCGTGGTCGCGCCAGACGACGCCGCACAGGGCATGCAGCGCGGTGTGGGTCCGCATCAGGGCGAAGCGGCGCGCCCAGTCGAGGTCGACCTGGAGCTCGTCGCCGACCGCCGGTGGTTCCTCGCCGGGCTCGAGCTCGTGGACGATCTCGCCGCCGGCCTTGCGCGCGCCGCGGACCGTCCATGAGCGCCCGTCGGCTGTCCGAACGACGACGCCGCGATCGGACGGCTGGCCGCCTCCGCCCGGGTAGAACACCGTTCGATCCAGGACCATGAGCGGGGCGTCGCCCGGCTCGACGTGGCGGACCCGTGCCACGGCCGACCGGGCATAGGCGTCCGTGTAGCACAGCTGTTCACCGCTCTGGGTCATGAGCGCGGGACGATCACTGCGCCGTGAGCGTGCCGACCATGTTCGGGTGGACCGTGCAGACGAACTGATAGCTCCCGGCCGCTAACGGCGGGACGTCGTAGGTGCGGGTGGCGACCCCGGTGAAGACCTCGCCCTGGAAGATGCTGGCTCCGCCGGCGTCCTTGATCTCGATGTTGTGGGGGAGCGCCTCGTTATTGGCGAACGCGATCTGGAAGGCCTGATCCGCCGGGGCGCTCAGCTCAGTCGGGTCGAAGGCGATGTTCAGGGCGGACACGTCGAGCACTGCGCCCGCGGCGGACGCATCGGGTCCGGGGCTTCCGCCTGGCGCGGCAGAGGCCGGGGCGCTGGGCGCGACCGACGGCGCGACCGAGGCGGACGGCGCGGCTGACGCGCTCGGGTCGGCGGACGGCACGGGCGTCGCCGACGGGGCCGGCGCATACGTCCAGCCGGGCGTGGACGAGGTGCACGCGGCGACCGCCAGGACAGTGAGGCTGACGGCGAGCAAGCGCTTCGTTGGCATGGGTGGATGGGACCTCGAGGTGTGCGCGGGGAACCGCGGATGGACGTTCTGCGCCAATCTACCGCGTCCGCGCGTCCTCCACGTGTCGAGCCCACGATGGGCTGTTCGCGCGGGCGTGTTCGGTGGGGTGCACTACGGGGCGGTCGTTCTCGTGCATCGGACGCACCCCGCGAGAGGTACGAAGGTCCGGGTTGCAACGGGACCATCGCACAGGATAGCCTCCGGGTCCCCTGCGGGGAATCGGACAGGGGTAAGGCACTCGCACAGCGGCCGGCCGCCGCTCGAACAAAAGCCCGCTGGAACCCGCGTTCCACGAGCACGGCCCACTGACATCGCTATTCGCTCACCGGACATTGCTGGTCGGTGACGTCCTCATTGAGACTCGGAGACCTCCCTCCGAGTCTCTTTTTTGTGTCGGACGCGTCAGTTCCGTTCGGTGAGCCCCAGGCGGATCGCGACGGTCGCGGCCTCCACCCGGCCGGAGACGCGCAGCTTCGAGAGGATCTTGCCGACGTGTACGCCGACGGTCTTCTCGCTGATGAACAAGCGCTCGCCGATCTCGCGATTGGTCCGACCGCGGGCGATCTGCATCAGCACCTCGCGCTCGCGACCACTGAGGCCGAACGTGTCGCGTTTGGTGGGTGCCTCCGGGCTCCCGGCTACACCGAGCATGAGCGCGGACGGCTCGGTGCCGTTCGTTGGTGCGGCGGCGGCGCCGGGACCCACGGCCACCGGCGCACGATCCCCTGACCCATCGTCTGGACTCGTCCCCACCAGGTCGTCGACCTGCGGCGGCAGGACGATGAGGGCCCGGCCGGCCAGCTCACGGAGCTCGCGCACGAGCGGGATGGCACCCAGGCTGAGCGCGATGTCGACCGCTTCCAGCAACGGTTTGCGGGCATCCGCCCGACCGGCGCGTCCGGCGCCCGAGGCGAGCCGCGCTTCCGCCTCTCGCCATCGGGCGCGGGCGATCTCGTACGGGATCTTGAGCGCGGCCCATGCATCCCCGACCTCGCGCCATGTCCTGGGATCGTCCCGACCGTCGACCCGGCGGCGGTAGGCCCGCGCGGTCGCCAGCCACGCATCGGCGAGGCGGCGTGACCCGAGGGACGGGTCGACGCCGTGGCGCCGAACGACGGCCTCGGCCGACTTGACGACATCGCGGGTGCGTTCACGCGCTCCCGCCAGGGACGCAAGGTCGCGCTTCTCGCGGGCCTCGACGGCCGACGCAGCCTCGACCTCGATCGCCGTCGCCGCCGTTCGAGCGGCGAGGATCCAGTCCTCGGTCTCGCGCACCAGCGTCCAGCCACGATCGGCGGCCCGTCGCGCATCGGCAAGGTCGCCGCGCCAAAGGGCGAAGGAGGCGGCCGCCAGGTGCAATGGGACGGCCTGTTGGGCATCGCGCACCGCCTCGAGCTCCAGCAGCGTCTGTCCCAGCAGGCGCCCGGCCGACTCGCCGGCGGACAGCTCGATCTCGACGGTCGCGAGCGAGACGAGCGTGTTGAGGAAGTTGACCCCGGCCGGCAGCCATTCGAGGGCGGTCATGCTCTGTGACCGGGCCTCCTCCCAGCGCCCGAGCAGGAACAGGGAATCCGCCGCATTGCCGCGCAGGAAGTTGCCGTAGACCGCCTCCAGCCCGGCCGAGCGAGCCGCCGCGATCCCCTCGAACGCGACAGCCACGGCCTCCTCGTGCCGGCCGGCCAGGTCCAGCACCGTGGTCAGGTTGGCGTAGACCCGGAACAGCTCATCGAGGTCCCCGATGGTCTCGGCCATACGTCGGGCGTCCGTCAGCATCGCGACCGCGGCGTCCGGGTCCGCCCGCCAGCCCAGCGACACCCCGAGGGTCGTCGTGGCGTGCAGCTCCCAGATGGCGGCCGGTGGATCGCAGGCGCGAGCGATGCGGATGGCGTCGCGGGCGAGCTTCTCGGCGACGGAGAACGTGCCCTCCAGCATCCGGAGCTGGGCCAGCCCCGCCACCACCGCGGCCCGCGCGATCGACGGGGTCGTCGGGACGAGCTCCACGGCGCGTCGCCGAGCGGCGACCGCGCCCTCGGCATCGCCGGAGACCCGTCGGAACTGACCGAGCCGGTCGTAGATCAGCCCGAGTCGGGTCCGGTCCTGGCGGGCATCGGCCGCGCCGATGGTCGCATCGAGGTAGGCCGCCGCCCGGACCGGTCGGTCCGCTGCGAAGGCGGCTTCGGCGGCGCGGATCGCGAGGTCGGTCGGTCGCTGGCCGTCGGCGGTCGCGCCCCGTGCCGCGGCCGAGCGGGAGGGTCGCGGTCTACGGCCCGTCCCCGCCGTCCCCTGCGCGGAGATCGCCAGCTCCAGGGCCGCCAGCTCGTCGGCCGGCGAGTCCACCGCAGCGGCCAGATCTGCGGCCGCGATGGCGACCCGGCCGGCCGCCGGGGCATCGAGTGCGATCCCATAGTGGTGCATCGCCATGAACGGCTGGCCCTCGACGGCTCGAGCGAGGGCGGCATGGTGGCGGATGCGCGCCGAGGGCAGAAGGTCGGCCTCGACCGCCCGGCCGACCAGCTCGTGGCGCAGGAAGACCCCATCCTCGTTCTCGATCGCGAACCCGTGAGCCAGGGCCTCCTCGAGCCCGGCGGCGAGATCCGCATCGAGGACCCCGTCACCCTGGCGTGGCCCGCTCGACGATCGAGGCGGTCCGCTGGTGGCATCCACCTCGAACGCCTCGGCGACGGCGGCGACCGTGGCCCGCGACAGTGGGCGACCGGCGGGGGCGAGCAGGCGAAGCACGCGCCGGGTCTCGATCGAGCGGACGGCCATCCGGGCGAGGACCAGGTCCTCGAAGGTGGATGTCAGGGAGACCGTCGGCAGCTCGCGCCGGGCGGCCAGGAGCTCCTCGGCCACGAGCGGGAGACCACCGGAGCGTTCGACGACCACGACCAGGACGCTCGCCGAAGGAGGCTCCCCCTCGATGGACTCGATGAGGCGCGCCAGGTCGTCCCGGCCGAGCGGCCCCAGGGTCAGTCGATCCGGCTGGCGCGGAGCTCCCTCGAGTGACCGCAGGTCGACGGCCCACGGGTCCTCGCGGCGGATCGCATCGGCCTGGTAGGTACCGACGATCGCCAGGCGCTGGGCGCGAGCGATCCGGGCGAGGAACGTCGCGAGCGTGCGGGTTCCCGCGTCGGCGCGATGCAGGTCCTCGAGCACGAGCAGGATCGGGCGCCGGTCCCCGAGCCGCCCGAGAACACCCAGGATCCCCTCGAGCAGACGAGCCTGGCGCCGCTCCGGCACCGTGGTCAGGTGCTGGCTTCCGTCGTCGCGTGAGCCCAGGCGCTCGTCCAGCTCGGGCATGAGTCGGAGCAGCTCGTCGGTCGCGCTGCCCATGATCGAGGACAGTTCGGCGTCCGGGAGGGATGCGAGCGCCGGGCGCAAGGCTCGTACCAGGGGCGCGTACGGCTCATCGGTCGACGCGCCGAAGGCGCACCCGCGAAGCACGGTCATGGGCTCCTCGAGCGCCGCAACCCGGCGGATCGATTCGTCGATGAACCTCGTCGTCCCGACGCCGGACGTGCCGTCGATCAGCAGCGTCCCGGCGTCGCCCGCACTTGCCGACTGGAGGACCGAGGCGAGCCTGGCGAACGCGTCCTCCCGTCCCACGAACCGCTCGCTCGTGAAGGTGACCGGCATTTCGGCATTCTAGTCGGCCGCGTGCGCCGTCCAGACAGCGGCTCAGCAGGCGGGTTCCGGCCACCGAGCCGCGTTCGCGCGGGTGGCTCGGCTACGCTGGACCGCGTGACCGACGGCCGCCGAGCCCCGCACCCCGCCAACGAGCTCAACGAGCTGCCCGGGGAGGAATGGCTCTACTTCACGAAATCGGTCATGACGACCGCCTATCCGTCCGAGCTCGGGCACGCGGCACGCAAGGCGCATGGAGCGAACAAACCGCCACGGCTGATGGCCCGCCTCATCGAGTTCTTCACGCGCACCGGCGAGCTCGTGCTCGACCCGTTCGCCGGCGTCGGCGGGACACTGCTGGGCGCGGCCATCGCGCACGGTCCGCGGCGCGCCCTGGGCATCGAGCTGGATCCTCGCTGGGCCGACGTCTATACCCGCGTGGTGGCCGATCTCGCGGCAGAGCGCGACGGAAGCGGCCCGCTCATCGCTGACCTCGGGACGGCCGATCCTGGCGGCGTCCGAACCTTCGAACCCGGGGGTCTCGAGCTGCGGGTGGGCGACGCGCTGGCCGTGCTCCCGGAAATCGAAGACGCCTCCATCGACCTCGTGGCGACCGACCCGCCGTACAACATCCAGCTGCCGCTCACGATGGCGGGGGGGCCGTTGTCGGAGACACATGCCAACCGGCGGACCGACTACGCGATGATCAGCGACACACCGGCGGATCTGGCCAACGCGCCCGACTACGCGACCTACCTGGACCGAATGGGGTCCGTGTTCGTCGAGCTCGCCCGGGTGCTGCGTCCGGGTCGCTACGCGGTCGTCATCGTCCGCGATGCGTATCAGGACGGGCGCTATCAGTTCGTCGGATCGGACCTGGCAGCGAGAGCCGATGCGGCCGGGCTCGTGCCCAAGGGTGACCTCATCTGGCACCAGGCCGGGACGCGGCTGCGACCCTACGGCTATCCGCGGGCGTTCGTCCCGAACATCGCCCACCAGCACATCCTCGTGCTCCGGCGAGAACCGGAGCGCGGTCAGGCGCGGCGGCGACTCTCGAGGTAGGCGGTCAGGACGTCGCCGTCGACGTCGTCGCCCATCGTCCACGTCTCGGCCGCGATCGGCATCGTGGCGGTGGGCGAGCTCGACTGGGCCGGTTCGCCGACCACTTCGCCGAGGGTCATCTTGTGGATCCAGCCCTGGCGCCCATCCGGGCACAGCACGAGCCAGTACACGCCGCGCTTCTCGAGGAGCTGGACCTCGTCGCCCTGGTCGAGGAAGCCGATCTCGGCGCCGCGCAGCTCGTCGGGCGAGTCGAGCAATCGGACGACGTTGTAGCCGATCAGGCGACGCTCACGTCCGTCGAGCGCTCCGACGAGGCCGTGGTCGAAGGTCAATCGCGGTACAGGATCCGATCGGTCCCGGATCGGGTCGGCGCGGCGCGCTTCGAGCAGGGACGGCCGACGCCAGCGGGGCAAGGCCAGCTCGGGATCGAGCAGGAGTGCGGCGGCTGCCGCGTCGGGCGACGGCTTGTCTGCGAAGCCATAGGCGTTGGCGACCGCGACGCCGCTGGCCGCCGCGGCGGCGAGCACGTCGTCGGAGTCGGGCGCCTCGCCGTCACGACGACGCTTCCCGAACATCCCGAAGGCCATCGCGGCTCCGACGGCGCCGGTCGTCGTCACGAGTGTCGCGACGAGGCCGAGTGGCAGGACCGGCCGGGCTCCCTCGAGCGCCGACATGGCGGAGGCGAACGCGGCGAACGGACCCGTGTCGCTGCCGGCGGTGGAGGTCGTCCCGCCCGCTCCGTTCCGTGTATCGGGGTCTCTTGTTCCGTCGGTGCCGTCACCCGGCGCGCCGGCGGGGGGCACGAAGGCGATGCCGCCGTCACTCGGGGCGGCGGACGTGTCGGGATCGTCGCTCGCGCCGGGCGCTGCCCCGAATCCCGGCACGAGCCCGTTCGGCGTGTCTGTTGGCGCGACCGAGTAGTCCGTCGGCGAGACGGTCGGTGTCGGCTGTGCGGTGGACGCGGGCGTAGGGGTCGCGGTCGGCCGCGCGGTCGGGTTCACGGTGGCCCTCGGGGCCACGGTCGGCCGCGGGGTGGCCCTCGGAGCCACAGTCGGCTTCGGCGTCGGCTTCGGCGTTGGCTTCGGCGTTGGCTTGGGCGTCGGCTTGGGGGTCGGCGCCGGGGTCGCGGGGACGGTGATCGTCACGGACCCTCCAGCGAGGGTATCCCTGAACCGGTCGCGGCCGATCGATTCGAACGTAACGGTATGTGTTCCGGCCGGCAGCTTGCCGGACCAGGTGAAGGGCACGCCGCGCTTCCAGTCGCTTCCGCCGGCGGTCATGGCGTGCGTAGCTCCAGCGACCCGGACCCGGACCCAACCGGCGGGCGATCCCTCCCGATTGCGGTAGGTGACGCCGAATGCGATCGTGGTCTGCGTCGTGCCGCTGCCCGGTGACACGGACGGATCCGAGAGTCGTGTCGGAGCGGCAGATGCCGGCGCCACCAGGGCGAGGAGCAGCGCGATCGCGACAACCCATGCGCCCAGCGTGGCTCGCCCACGCCCATGCCCACGGAGGGCGGCGGCGACGCCGGGTCTCGTGCGCGCGGGGATAACCGGGGAGGGGGTCGATCGGTGCATCCTGTTCGCGAGGATGGGGCCGCTCCGGGGGGCGGGCAATGGTACGGGGGTCCGGTGCGACCCAGCCGACCTGCCGCATGTTCCGACCGCCCGCTGGGCGGTGCGGTGGACTCCGGTGTGGCGCATGGTCCCACCGGCCGAGCCGGTTACCCCCGTTCGGTCATTGAGCCCGCAGGCGCGCGCGATGGAGGATGGCCGCCATGGATGTCATCGCCCCGTCCCGCCCGCACACGCGGGGAACCCTCGTCCCGATGATGAGCGGCACCGTACTCGGCGCCCTTTCCATCGTCGGCGGCCTTGCCCTCGCATATGTCGCCTTCGCGACGCCCTTCCTCGGCCTGGCACTGCCGTCGGGTCGCCCGGACCCCATCCAGATCGCTTTCGGCATCACGATCTGGGCGGTCGCTCTGGTCGCGCCTGCGGGGTTCGTCCTTGCCGGCGCCAACCGTCTCGCGCGCAATCTCGCGTCCGCTCGGGGCCGCACCCCGCGCCGGTCGATGGCGCTCAAAGAGCTCGGCAGCCTGCCCGACGACTTCACAGTGGCCAGCGGGCTGACCCTGGCTGACGGACGCGGCGTGTCCGAGCTGGTGATCGGCCCGTTCGGTGCGGCCGTGATTCGCGAGCTGCCGCCGGCCGCCATCACGCGGATCCAGGGTGACAGCTGGCAGGTTCGCGGAGCGCGAGGGTGGATCTCCCTGGAAAACCCGCTGGAGCGGGCCACGAGGGATGCTGAGCGAGTCCGTCACTGGCTGACCGAGGACGACGACTATCTCGTCAAGGTGTACTCGGCGGTGGTCGGGCCAGACGCCGCGATCGCGCGAACCGCGGCCTGTGCGGTCCTCGCCCCGGACCAGTTGGCCGCCTGGATCACGGCGCTGCCCGCGCAGCGGGGTCTCACCGCAGGGCGCCACAGCCGCGTCCTCGACCTGGTCCGCGCCGCCGCGCGTTGACGGATCGATCCTCGGATCCGGATCGCGCCGCCGCGCGTTGACCGTCGCGCCGCGCCCACAGCCTTGGCGCGAGGCATAGACTGACGGACCGATGGGGGAGTAGCCCAGTTGGTTAGAGGCGCCGAGCTTATACCTCGGAAGTCGGTGGTTCGAGTCCACCCTCCCCTACCAGGAGCCATCGGGCACGCCCAGCCGTGCACTCAGGAAACCTGTACGGGGCTGCGCCGGATACGCGCGCTCGAACGCGCGAGAGTCACTCGCTCTTGAGCAGCTTCCCGGCGATGGACTTGAGGTTGAGCGCTCGCGGCCGGAGGCCGGGTGGCGGCTGGGCGTGACCGTCCTGGACGGGGACGCCCTCGCCACCCTCGACGATCGCGCCGCCCGGGGCCCAGGCTCGGGCCGGCAGGGTCGACGCGAAGTCGCGTTCGTCGTCGGTCATGAAGGCGTCGATCGGCAGGTCGTCCGGATCGAACGGCCGGGCCACCGTGGCGACCGGGCCCGGCGGCCGCGCATACGCCGGGGCTCCGTAGAGCTTCGGCAACGCGACGTGCTGCTCATCGATGGACAACGCAGGAAACCTCGAACCAGGGTCGGTGGCCACCGGACGCCCGGGCACCAACTGCGATGATAGCCAGCGCAGAGTACCGCGGAATGGTACGAATGGCCCAGATTCGTCACGCGGACATTTCGTCGGTGGTGCGTCGACGCCACACCCTGCCGGCGGTCTGCCGACGGCGTCAGCCGAGCAGCGGCCGGACGATCTGGATCGCCGCCACCATGACGAGCCAGGCGATCGGCACGGCGGCGAAGAAGCCGAGTGCCGCGCTCCAGGCGCTCCGCCGGCGGGTCGTGCCAGAGCCGGTCGGCTGCGGCACGACGAGGTACGTGACCACCGAACCCACCAGCAGGACCAGCACGGCGTAGCCCGCCAGCGCGAGCACACGGAGATCGCCGCCCGGCAGGACGGCGCCCCGGCTGAGCGCGACGTCGTACACCACGTACGAGGCCGCCAGGGCGATGGCCAGGATCAGGCTCGAGAGCACCGCGCGGACGACCGGCCGGGGGGCATGGCGAAACTGGCGCCAGCGAACCTCCGCCCATGACCGCTGACGGACGGCGACCGGCCGTTCGGGCCCCCCAGTCGCACCCGAGGGCGCCGTCATCCCTGGTCCAGGACCATCAATCGGCGGCGCGGAGGCAACGTCGTCGGCGTGTGCGCGGCCAGGAGCGTGACCGCCTCGATGAACCGATCGAGCTCCGCCTCCGACGTGAAGAACCCGACGCTGATCCGAAGCGCGTCGAGGTGCGCCACGGTACGCGCGACCGCGAAGACCCGCGCGCCGAGCTCATCGAGCGCCGCCTCCGCCGGCCAGCCGGCGATCCGGAACGTGACGAGGGTGGCCATATGGTCACGCGGCGTGACGACCTCCACCCCGGCGACGGCGGCGAGCCGATCGGCCGCCAGGCCGGCCATGGAAGCACCGCGCTCGTAGATCCAATCGAGTCCGACGAACATGCTCAACCATCCGATCGAACGGGCCATCCCGACGATCGACGGGCGGTGGAAGTTCGAGGACTCGAAACGACGCGCGTCCCGCCAGCCCACCGCCGCGCCCGCAGGGTCGAGGGTCTCGAACGAGAAGTACCCCCCGAACGACGGCAGCAGGCGATCCCGCACCCCGGGCGCGACGGCGATGGCGCCCATCCCCTCCGGACCGAGCAACCACTTCTGCGCCGACACCGCGTACACGTCGGCGCCGGTTGCGGCCAGCTCGGTCGGGATAGCGCCCGCGCCCTGGGCCCCGTCGACGATCATGAGCGCTCCCCGCGCATGGGCGATCTCGGCGATGGCGGAGATGGGCAGGACCGCTCCGGTCGCCCACAGGACATGGGAGACGGCAACGAGCCGGGTCCGCTCGTCGATCGCCACGTCGAAGGCGGCCAGTACCGCGTCCTGGTCTTCCGCGGCGCCGACATCGACATACGCGATCTCGATCCCGAATCGTTCGCGCAGGTTGTGGAGAGCGCCCGTGCCACCCGGATGCTCGAGGGCCGTCGTGACCGCCCGATCGCCGGCCCGCCAGTCGATCGACCAGGCACCGATGTTCATGCCGTCCGTGGCCGAGTGGGTCAGGGCGATGTCCGCCGCATCGGTCACGAGCACCGCGGCGACTGCGGCCCGCGCTTCGGCCATCCGCTGGAGCGTGTCGAGCCAGTAGTCGGGGTGGGCGCGACCCGTCGTGAGCTCGTACGTCGCGATCTCGTTCATCGCGGCGGCCGTCTCCGCGGGTAGCGGACCCACGGAGCCCGTGTTGAGGTAGATCCCGGCATCGAGGGCGGGGAGGGCCGCCCGGACCGCAGCCAGGCGGTCCGCATCGGGCGGGAACGGGGCGACCACGGCCGTATGATACCGACGATGTCCGGCCTGGCCCGTCCCGAGCTCGTCGCCACCACCGAGTGGCTGGCCGAGAATCTTGGGCGGCAGGGCGTGCGCCTCCTCGATGCCCGCTGGCGACCGGACGGGACCGGCGTCCAGGTCCACCGCGCCGGCCAGATCCCCGGCGCCCGCTACATCGACTGGCGCGTCGATCTCGCCGACGACGCCGAGGATTCCGACGCCATCCGGCTGGCCACGCCGGATCGCATCGGCGACGTCGCGTCACGCGTGGGTATCGGCGACGGCACGACGGTCGTCATCTACGACGACACCCAGGGGCTGTATGCCGCGCGCGTCTGGTGGTCGCTCCAGGCCTACGGGCTCCAGCAGGCCCGCATACTCGACGGCGGTTTCCCGGCATGGGAGGCCGAGAATCGTCCGATCTCGCGCGGCCTGTCCGACGGGATCGAGCTACCCGTGGTCCCGTTCACGCCGCGCGGGCCGAACCGCATGCACCTCACGACCTCGGATGTCCGCGCGATGCTCGGTGCGCCGAGCGTTGCCCTCCTCGACGCTCGAGCGCCCGCAGAGTATCGCGGCTTCGAGGGCAATACCCGGCGGCTCGGACATATCCCGGGCGCCGTGAACGTGCCGGTCGGCAACATGCATGAATCCGGGAGCCAACGCCTTCGCAGCGGCGACGAGCTGCGCAGCCTCCTCCATTCGGCGAACGTCAGTCGCGGCCGCCGGATGGTGGCCTACGACGGGTCGGGAGTCGCCGCGGCGAAGTTGGCCTTCGTGCTGATGCTGCTCGGGCACGACGACGTCGCCGTCTACGACGGGGGCTGGGCCGAATGGGGGAACCGCCTCGACCTGCCGGTCGACCGGTGACGGACGCGGGATCGATCAGGTCGCGTCCCGCAGCCCGGCGCGTCTAGCCGATCGGCTCCGTGGGTGGCCGCGGCGTCTGCGGCACATCGGTCTCGGGCCAGGCAGGATCTCCGGCGGACTTGACGAGCGTGTCAGGCGCGGCCGTGGCGCCCGGAGTCGTGGTGCCCGGGGAAGGGCCTCCGAGATCGGCCCACGGGTCGACGATCACGAGCGGCGCCAGGATCTGGGCACGCTCGTGGTTCACGGCCACGAGCTCGGCGGTCTGGCGAGCCTCGCCGAGGACATCGGACCAGTACGTCGCCGTGGTCACGGGCACGAATCTGCCGGTCAGCTCCGCCAGTGCCTCGCGCAGGTTGTGTCCCGGCATCAGGTAGATGCTCCCGGTCACCTTGAATGGCGGCACCGAGATCAACGCCTGCTCGGCGACCTTGGGCGTTCGAAGCTCCGGTGGCGTGTCCAACCTCGTGTCGGCGACGGCGAAGAGGACCGCATTCAGGTTGATCTGGGCGAAATCGGCCCTGAGCGTCTCGCCACGCGTGCCGAACTCGTCCGTCGTCACGTCGCTGAGCACGATGAACCGATCCTCGGCGAGATTCAGGATGTCGCTGACGCGCCGCTGGCGGGTCAGGATGGTGCCCCGGGCGATGAACGCGTCCGTGTACAGGGTCAGAGTGGTAACGGGCGGATCGCCCGCGACGCTGTCGAACATCGCCGAAGGATACGCGGACGCGGGCGCCGCGGGAAGCTCAGCCGGCCGCTGGCGGCACCGTCCGGGCGCCCGCGGTCACCAGCAGCTCCGAGCCATGCTGGAGGCCCTCGTACAGGGCGGTGACCGTGTCGACGGTGTCGATCTCATCGACCGATTTGTCCGGGCGCAGGGCGGCGATACGCGGGAAGCGCAGGCTGAAGCCCGACCCGTGGCGCTTGCTCCGGACGATCACGTCGAACGCGATCTCCACGACCACCGTCGGTTCGACCTGCCGGTAGCGCCCATACGTGGCGATCGTGTGCGCCTCGAACCACTTCGTCATCTCGGCGATCTCGGCGTCGGTCAGGCCGCTGTAGGCCTTGCCGATGTTGACGAGCTTGTCGGTCTTCGTGTCCCGGACCGCGAACGTGTAGTCGCTGAGGACACCGTGCCGCTTGCCGTGCCCGACTTCGACGCCGACGACCACGCAGTCGATGGTCGCGAGCGCTTTTTTCATCTTCAACCAGCCGAGGCCGCGACGGCCGGGCGAGTAGATGCTCGTCGGGTCCTTGACCATGAGCCCTTCGTTGCGTCGCGCCCGCGAATCGGCGAAGGCGACCTCAAGCGCGTCGACATCGATCGCGACGCCGAGATGCGAGCGGATGAACCGTCCGCCGGCACCGGCCAGCGGCAGCTCGATCGCGTCGAGGCGTCGGCGGCGTTCGCGCAACGGCTCGCGCAACAGCGGCTCGACCGTGGCCTCGCCGTCGGGGTCGTCGCCGGGGCCGAGAGCGAGCAGGTCGAACGCAACGAAGATGACCGGCACCTCTGCCCGGATCGCGTCCGACGGTGACTTACGCCCCAGCCGCGCCTGCAGGCTCTGGAACGGCAGCACGAGGCCGTCCTTCCAGGCGAGGATCTCGCCATCGATGACCCCGGTCCACCCGAGCGGACGGGCGGCGTCAACGACCTCGGGGAACTGCGCGCTGACGTCGTTGAGGTCGCGCGAGTAGAGGCGCACGTCCGTCCCGCGCTTGTGGAGCTGCGCCCGGATGCCGTCGTACTTGTCCTCGACCCAGACTTCCGGACCGAGCCTCCTGAGGATCTCGGCCGCGTCCTCTGCCGGGGAGGCGAGCATGAACTTGAGCGGATGGAAGAGCGCGAGCTCGGCGTCATCGAGCTGGTCGTCGCGGGCCAGCTCGGCGAGCCGGCCGACGTCGCCGGTCAGCATGCCAGCCCATTTCACGGCATCGAGCGGACGGTCGAACGCTTTCGCGATCGCCGCTTCGACGAGGCCCTCGCGAAGGCCGATCCGGAGCTCCCGACCGAGCACCTTCACGATGCCCTTGGCCGTGGCGGGATCGCAGCGCGCCAAGAGCTCCGTGAGCAGCCGTGCCTTGGCGGCCGGGCCGGAGGCGGACTCGACCGCCGCGAACGTGGCCGCCACCTCGGGGAGGGTCGGTGAGACTTCGGGAGGCGGTGCGTGGCCGGCCCCAACGAGGACATCCTCGACGGCCTTGCTGAGGTCGGAGTGCCGGTCGTACGCCGCGCCCAGGTCTCCCCGCGTGATCGACGCCACGTTCCCGATCGCGGTCATGATCGCCGACCAGCCGAGACCAGCTGACCGCTGGTCCGCCTCCGGGAACGGCCGGCCCGTGAGGAAGACGGCCGCGATGGGGAGCTCGTCGGCGGTGAGGCTGCGCAGGTAGTCGGCCAGGAGGGCGGTCTTCTCGGAGGTCCGGGTGGTTGCCGCCACGCGCTCGGCCAGGTCGCTCCAGCGGCGCATGGCGGCGATGGTATACGGTTCCGGCGATGCCGCCGCGAACGTGGTTCCCAGAGGTGCTGACCGGTTCCCGGATCGTCCTGCGCCGACACGTCCCGGAGAACGTGGCGTGGTTCCGCAAGTGGTACGCGGACACGGAGATCGCCCGCCTGGCCCGCTACCAGGAAGCGCCGATGCGCGCCGATGAGATCGAGCGCTTCTTCGCCGCTCGGGTCGTTGGCCCGGACGCGATGGCCATGGCCATCCACGAGCGCGCCGGGGAGCGCCTGGTCGGGACCTGCGCCTTCAGTCAGCTCGACGGCGAGAACGGCTCGGCGCTGTACCACATCACGATCGGTGAGAAGGACGCCTGGGGGCAGGGCTACGGGACCGAGGCGACCCGGCTCATGCTCGACCACGCCTTCGGGACACTCGGGCTCCATCGCATCGCGCTGTTCGTGTTCGAGTTCAACGAGCGCGCGATCCGGACCTACAAGCGGTGCGGGTTCGTCGTGGAAGGGCGGTCGCGCGAGTCGATCTTCCGGGACGGGCGCTGGTGGGACGAGATCGCGATGAGCGTCCTCGAGTCCGACTGGCGCCGGATGCGCCTCGATGATGCGGAGGACGAGGGCGAGCGTGCTCTGCTGCACGCCGAGGCGCTGGGATCCCAGGGACGCGAAGCCGAGGGCGCGCGAAGCGATGACGACGGCCGTGCCGCGGGCTCGACGACGACCCGGCTGCTGCGGCGCACGATGCGCAAGCTGCGGTGACGAGCTCCGGTGCAGCCGCCGACGCCGCCCGTTCCGACGTCCGCGAGCTGATCGTCGCCAAGGGCCACAGCGTCGATAACGCCCGGGCCGCCGTTGCCCGGCTGGAGGCGGCCTTCGCCGACGGGTCGCTGGTACGGACGCCGTCCCTGGATCTGTTCCTGGGGGACCTGATGCGTGCCCTGGAGCAGGACGAGGGCGAGAAGCTGGGTGGCAAGAGCGCCGAGGCGGCGCGGTTCATCCTGCGTGCGATCGACCGCGAGCTGGATCGAGCCTGAGCCCCTCGGAGCATGAGCCGAGGGCCGCGCCGTGACCTAGACTTGTCGTTCCCATAACGCCCATCGGAGACGCCCCACCATGACCGACCTCAAGACCGGCATCCTGCTGTGGAGCCAGGCGGCGACCTGGCCGGAGATGCTCGATGCGGCGAAGCGGGTCGATCGATTGGGCTACGAGCACCTCTGGACCTGGGACCACCTGTACGCGATCTTCGGCGACCCGTACCAGCCGATCTTCGAGGGCTGGACCTCACTCGCGGCGTGGGCGATGGCCACGGACCAGACCCGACTGGGCCTGCTCGTCGGGGCGAACACGTTCCGAAATCCTGGAGTCACGGCCAAGATGGCCGCAACCCTCGACCACATCAGCGACGGCCGCGCGATCCTCGGAATCGGGGGCGCATGGATGGAGCCGGAGCATCGGGCCCACGGCATCGACTTCGGATCGGGCTTCGGCCAGCGACTTGACTGGCTCGACGAGGCGGTCGGCGCGATGCGCGCCGTGTTGGACGGCGGATCGGCGACCTCGGAGCCCGGCGCTCACTACGCCTACGACGACCTGCGGCACCAGCCGCTGCCGATCCAGAAGCGCCTGCCGATCATGATCGGCGGCAGCGGCGAGAAGAAGACGCTGCGCACCGTCGCGAAGTACGCGGACATGTGGAATGCCATGGGAACGCTGGAACTCATGACTCACAAGGTCGAGGTCCTGCGCGGCCACTGCGACGCGGTCGGTCGCGACATCGGCGAGATCGAATTCACGCTTGGCGTGAAGCTCACCATCCGCGACTCCGAGGCCGAGGCCGACCGGGTCTGGAAGGCCGCGATGGAGCACAACCGGACGCCGATGGCCAACGTGGAGAACGACGTCACCTTCTGGAACGGGTCACCCGAGCAGATCGCCGACCGTCTGCGGCCCTACGTCGAGCTCGGCTTCCACACCGTGATCTCGGAGCAGCCGGCACCGTACGACGTCGAGACCTTCGAGCGCTTCATCGGTGAGGTCAAGCCGCTCATCGACCGCGGCTAAGCGCGAGGGCTGGACGATGTCCGATGCGTATCGGGTCAGGCTGCGGACGGTCGGTGCCGGTCCGACGGCCCTCGGGGAGGGTCGCGGGGCAACGCTGGACTGAGCGGGCGAGCCCGGGAACGGTCAGGCTCACACGAATCGGGGATGGACCGGGCTCGCGCCGTTTCGGACGTCTGCTGAACGCGGCATCGAGCCCGGCGGCGCCGAGCTCGATGGACCGCGGCAGAACGTCCTGCCGTCGCGAATCCTTCAGTCGAGCACCGACATGAGGATCGCGCGGGCCTGGGCAGGCGTCGGGAGCCGCGGCGAGTTGCGGATCGCGGCGTCGACGATGGCGTCTTCCGCGACCAGGTCGAGCACCCGCTCGTCGAACCCGAGCCTCCGCAGCGTCGGTCGCTGGCCGACCGTCTCGCACAGCCGGCGGATCGCCCCGATGGCGACGCCGGCGGCCGTCGAGTCGTCCTCGGTCGGTGACGCTACCCGGAGCGCGACGCCGACCAGCGCCAGCTCGCGGTCGCGGATGCCACGGTAGAAGTCGAGCACCTCGGGCAGGATGACCGCGAGGGCCGTCCCGTGCGGCAGATGGCCCCGCGTCCCGAGCGCGTGGCCCAGGGCGTGCACGAGGCCCACGCCGGTGCCGCTCGCCTGGCCCACGCCGGCGAGGTGCGATGCGACGAGCATCTGCGATCGTGCCTCGAGGTCTGCGCCGTCCGCCAGGGCGACCGGCAGCCAGGCCGCCACCGTCCGGATGACGCCGAGCGCCGTCGACTCCGCGAAGGGGTTCGGGTTGGCCGACAGCAGCGATTCGAGCGAGTGGGTCATCGCGTCGATGCCGGTGGCGGCGGTGGCGGCCGGTGGCAGCCCGACGGTCAGGGCCGGGTCGAGGATGGTCGCGACGGGGAGCAGCGACGGGTGCCCGATGTATCCCTTGCGGCCGACCACCTCGTCGGTGATGACCCCGAACGAATTGGTCTCGGCTCCGGTGCCCGCGGTCGTGGGGACCGCCACGACCGGACGCCCAGGGGCCAGGGACGCGCCGTCGTACTCGAGCTCCCACACCGTGAGGGGCTCGTTCGCCGCGCGCAGGTCGAGCGCCTTGGCAGTGTCCATCGAGGACCCGCCGCCGATCGGCACGACCACGGTCCCGTCGAGCCCGAAGTCCCGCAACGCCGCCGCTCCGCGTTCCACGGTCGGGGCCGCGGGGTTCGGCTCGACCTCGTCGAAGAGCGCGTGCTCGACGCCTGCCTCGGCGAGGACGCGCAGCGCCCGATCGACCACGCCCGAGGCGCGCACGCCCGGATCGGTCACGACGAAGACGCGCGAGCCACCGGCTGCGACGATGACCTCGGGCAGCCGCGCGATCGCGTCGACGCCGAAGTAGACCTTGTTGCGCAGGACGATCTCGATCTGCCGATCGGCGAGACGGGTCACGGCACGACGTCGACGACCTGGTCGATCGCCGTGTCGCGGCGGACCGTCAGCCAGCGCCGGCAGCCAGCGGCGTGGAACCAACGCTCCGTGGTGAGCCCGTCCGGGTTCTCGAATACCCAGACTTCGTCGAAGTCGCGCTCGTCGGCGTCCGTGATCGAATCGGGCACCGACCGTCGTTCGCCGCCGAACGAGAACTCGTCGAGCGGGCGTCGCCCGCAGTGCGGGCAATCGAGCCACAGCATCAGCGGGTCCCCGCCGATCCCTGGTCCGCCAGGACGTGGTCGCGCCGGAATCGATCCAACGCGAACGGGGCGATGAGCGCCGGCGGCCGGCCCGTGGCGATCAGCTCGGCCATCGCCTCGCCGCCGGCCGGGATGGCCTTGAAGCCCCACGTGCCCCAACCGGTCGTCACCAGGAACCCGTCGACGCCGGTGAAGCCCAGGATCGGGGAGAAGTCGGCCGAGATATCGCAGATCCCGGCCCATGTCCGCAGGATCCGCAGATCGCGCAGGAACGGCAGCAGCCGGGTGATCTTGTACGAGTACGAGCGCAGGGCCGCGAACGACGACTGGCGCGAGTACGAGGGTTGCGCGTCGAATTCCGCGCCGATGAGCATCTGGCCGCGCTCCGTTTGCGAGACGTAGCACATGAGCTCGGTGCTCGCGACGATCGGCGAGAAGCCCTGCGCGTAATCGTTGGTGACGAAGGCGTGCAGCGGATGGGTGCGCACGGGCAGGCGGACGCCGGCATGGGCAGTCATCTCCGTCACACGGCCACCCACGGCCGAGAGGACGGTGCCTGCGGCGAAGGGCCCGTCGGCGGTCTCCACGCCGACCACGCGATCGCCATCGCGGAGCAGGCCGGTGACCGGCGTGTGCTGGAAGATGTCGACGCCGCGCTGGGAAGCGCCAGAGGCATAGGCCCACGCGACCCGGTCGTGTCGGGCCGTCGCGCCCTCGACGTGGTGCGAGCCACCCAGGACCGGATAGCGGCCGCCACCGGTCAGGTCCAGCTCGGGGATCAGCTCTTTGAGCTCGGCAGGGGTGCGCATGAACGTCTGCGCTCCATTCGCCGTGTTCATGAGGCAGCGCGCGCGTTCGGTGCGCATCGCCATCTCGGTATGGGCGAGCCAGACGATCCCCTTGGTCTGGTGCAGGATCGCGGCACCGGTCTCGTCCTCGAGGCGCTGGTACATCTCGAGGGAGTGCTGATAGAAGCGGATCGCCTCGGGGATGCCGTAGTTGGCGCGGATGATCGTGGTGTTTCGGCCCGTGTTGCCGGAGGCGATGTAGTCGGCCTCCAGGACGGCCACGTTCGTGATGCCCTGGCGAGTGGCGAGGTGGTACGCCGTCGAAAGGCCGTGGCCGCCACCCCCGACGATCACGACGTCGTAGGACGAGCGGCGTTCGTCCGGCCATCGGATCGGGAGCAGGGTGTCGGTGTACTCGCTCACGACCGCCATCCGAGACGTGTTTCGAGCTCGTCGCCGTACGCCGCGGCGGTCAGGACGAGCGCATCGCCGTCGACCGGGAGCCAGAGCTTCGCCGGCACCCCGGCGATCGAGCCCTGGGCGAGTGCCGGTCGCTCGGTCGGAAGTGGCCACTCCGTGTGGAGCTCGATCCCGGCCGGGTCGAGCCACGCGCCGACGAAGCCCCGCTCATCCTCCACGATCGCGTCCGGGTCGTCGACATCGACGCCCCCGGCGCCGAGCCCGAAGGCGTCGTCCGGCGCGAACCGCAAGACCGTGACGTCGTCACCGTGGAAGGTCGCGCGGTCCACGGCCACGGGGTCTGCCACTACCCGGACTCCGCGCAGTCGATCAAGCGCGGGCACGATGGCCCTCCGGGTCGTAGAACGGGGTCGGGCTGACGGCCGCCTCGCGGCCATCGATCTCCACGCGGTCGCGGACCGGCGTCCGCCGCTGCCAGCCGAGAACCAGCGCCTTCCCGAGGAGCGGGGAGGTCCAGCTCCCGGTGACGTTGCCGACGATCTCGCCATCCGCCCAGATCGGCGATCCCTCGGTCGGGGCAACCCCGTCCATCGTGAAGCCCATCCAGCGGCGGTGGTCATCGAGTTTCGCGGTCCGCTCCAGCGCCGCGCGCCCGATGAACGCCGGCTTCTCCATCCGGACCGCCCAGTCCAAGCCGATCCGGCGTGGGGTCGTGTCGAGCTCCGTGTCCATCCCGACGATGACGTGGCCTTTCTCGAGCCGGAGCCCGAACAACGCCTGCAGGCCGTGCGGCCGGATGCCGAGGTCCGCGCCGAGGTCCATGAGCGCACGCCACAGCTCGACCGAGCGGTCCACCGGATGGTGGAGCTCGAACGCGGCCTCGCCGGTGAAGCTGAGGCGCATGACGTGCGATGGCACCTCCGCGATGTCGGCGTGGACGTGACCCAGGAACCGGGGCTGGTCGGCGAGACCGGCACGCCGCAGCAGCTCCCCGGCGAGCGGCCCCGTGACGTTGATCGCGCCGAGGGACATCGTGCGATCGAGGACATGGACGCGGAGCCCCCACGTCTCGATCCAGTCGCGCACCCACATCTCGGCGTTGGCCGCGCCGCCGGACGTGAAGCTCAGGACGAACCTCGTCTCGGACTCGCGCAGGATCATGCCGTCATCCATGACGTGGCCACGCTCGTTGAGCAGCAGTGCGTAGCGAGAGCGACCAGGCTTGATGTCTGCCACGTGGCAGGGATAGAGCCGCTCCAGGGCCTCGACGACGTCGGGTCCCGACACGACGAGCTTGCCGAGCGTACTGACGTCACCCAGCGACACACCTTCGCGGACGGCCCAGTACTCGGCGATCGGGTCGCCGTAGTGCCACGGTCGCCACCAGTTCCCGAACCGGTCCATCCGTGCCCCGAGCGCAAGATGTTCGTCGTGAAGGGGGGTCCGCCGGAAGGCGTCGACGTAGGCGTCCGCGGCTGCCTCGGCGAGCGTGATCTGGCGGGAGGCCGGGCGAGCCGTGAAGGGGGCCGGCACCTCGCCTGTCCTGGCGGCGATCCACGAGCGGACATGGGACAGGCAGGCGCCGCCCTGACAGGTCCCGAGGCACGCCTGGCTCGAGCGCTTGAGCAGCTCGAGTTCCTGGAACCCCTTGTCCCAGGCGGCTTCGAGGTCCGCCACGGTCGTGCCCATACATGGGCAGACCACGCCCTCGGTTGGCGGCGGCGGAAGGGGGGCCTCCTCGGCCGCGGCGCCGACCACGCTGAGTGGCACCTCGCCGGCCATTCGGGCCAGCAGGTCGCGGGGCGCGCAGCCGAGGCCAAGGACCACTGTGTCGGCCGGCGTCGTGGTCTCGGCGCCGGACGCTGCATCGACGGTCACGACTGCGCGGACGCGACCTTCCTTGCCTTCGAAGCGCACCGGCCGCCCCGAGGCCGGCGTCGCCGCCACGCCCTCGGGCGGCGTCCCGACCGCCACGGCCGCCCCCAGCGATACCCCAGCCGCCTGCAGCCGCTCCGCGGCGCGCGCCGTCACCAGGCCGCGCAACCCGCTCCCGGGGGCGACCGGGTGGATCTCGGCCGCCCCGGTCGCGACCACGATCTCATGGGCGTGGACGTGGAGCATCCCGGCCCGCGTGCGGACCACGAGCATCGGGCCCGCGTAGATCGCGACGACCTCGTCGCCCGCGCCGGCATCCAATACCAGTACGGTCCGGCCCGAACGTTCCGCGGTCTCGGCCGCCTCGAGTCCCGCCGATCCGCCCCCGACGATCGCGACGTCGACCTCGCGACGCGCGACCTCGATCTCGCGCGCGAGCGGCGAGGACGTTGCAGCCGTGGCTCGAACGACCGGCAGGTCCGGCAGCCCCTCGCTCGGATGCCCTACGACCGAAAGGCCGGCCCGGGCCGCCGTCTGGCACGTCCGTACGTAGGCGACCCCATCGACCTGGGCGAGACAGTTGCCGCAGTCGCCCGCCAGGCAGATCGTTCCGCCTCGCCCGGGCACGAGGCCTTCCCGAAGCATCGCGACCGCGACTGAGTCGCCGGGCCGGAACGCGACGGGCCGCCCATCGACGACGAGCCGCCCGCCGTCCCCGGCAGCCACCGTCGCCGATCGATCGGTCACTGGCGCATCCGGGTACCGGCGGGATCGAACAGGGGCTCCGGCTGCAATCGTGCCGGCCGACGGTAGCCGATGATCTCGACCTCGAAACCGGCCCCGCCCGGGCCGTCGGACGTCGCAAGTTCGGTGGGCACGTACCCGAGCGCGATCGACTGCTGCACGTGATGGCCGTAGCCGCCGGACGTGATCCAGCCGACGACCTTCCCGTCGTGCCAGACCGGCTCGTCGCCGATGACGTCTGCCGGGTCGTCGGGGTCCGGCTCCACGACGAACGCCACGAGCCGTCGCTTCGGGCCACCGGCCGCCAGCTCGGCCTCGTGGGCGGCCCTCCCGACGAAATCGTGGTCGAGCTTCAGGTAGCGCGTGATCCCGCCCTCGGCCGGCGTGTAGATGGGCCGGTATTCGCGGAACCACGTCCCGTAGCTCTTCTCGAGGCGCAATGACATCAGGGCGCGCATCCCGAACAGTCGCAGGCCGTGCATCGCGCCCGCTTCCATGATCCGGTCGAACAGCGCCAGCTGGTACTCGGGCGCCACCCACAGCTCATAGCCGAGGTCACCGGCGAAATTGATCCGCGCGAGATGGACCGGGATCATCCCGAGGTCCACCCGCCGGAACGTCATGAACGGGAACGCCTCGGTCGAGAGGTCGAGGTCCGGCGCGAGCGCCGCCAGCACGTCGCGCGAGCGCGGCCCCGCGACGGACAACCCCGTCAGCCCGAGGCCCAGCACCTCGAACCGCACCGACCCGTCCGAGGGCAGGTGATGCCGGAACCAGCGCGAGTGATGGACCTCGGCCGGCAGCGACCCGAACAGGAAGAACTCCTCGGCGTCGGTCGCGCGGGCCACCGTGAACTCCCCGACGATGCGTCCCGCATCGTTGAGCATCGCGGTCAGCGTGATGCGCCCGGGCGCGGGCATCCGCGCGGTCAGCAACGACGACAGCCACGCCTCGGCCCCGGCTCCCGTGACCCGGTACTTGGCGTAGTTCGAGATCTCGGTCATGCCGACCCGCTCGCGAACGGCCGTCACCTCCTCGGCCACACATTCCCAGGCGTTGGACCGTCGGAAGGTGACGTCCTCGATCGGCTCGAGACCGGCTCGCTGGAACCACAACGCGTGCTCCAGCCCGAACGTGGCGCCCCACACGGCATTCGCCGCGGTCAGCCGGTCGTGGATGGGCGTGGTCAGCAGGGGCCGGGCACCGGGCAGCTCCTCGTTCGGGAACGTGATCCGGAAGCGGCGCCGGTAATTCTCCTGGACCTTGGCATTCGTGTAGGCGAGCGTCGCGTAGTCGCCGTAGCGGGCCACGTCCATCGCCCAGATATCCATCCCGGAATCGCCGTGGTCGCCGGCGGTCATCCACGTCGCGAGCGCCAGCCCCACGCCGCCACCCTGCGAGAGCCCGGCCATGACGCCGCAGGCCACCCAGTAGCCGCGCAGGCCGCGCACCGGCCCGACCAGGGGATTGCCGTCCGGCGAGAACGTGAACGGCCCGTTGACGACCCGCTTGATACCGATCGTGCCCATGGCCGGGTAATGCTTGAACGCCACCGAAAGCTCAGGCGTGATGCGCTCGAGGTCGGGCTTCAGCAACTGCGACCCGAAGTCCCACGGCGTCTCGTGCGGCGACCACGGCACGCACGCCTGCTCGTACGTGCCCAGAAGCATGGCTCCGCCCTCCTGGCGGATGTAGATCTCGCCGGCGAAGTCGAGGGCCATCGGCATCTCGTGACGGGTCTTCGCGACTTGCGCCGCGACCTCCGGCATGTCCTCGGTCAGCAGGTACATGTGCTCCATTGCCAGCACCGGCAGCTCGATGCCGACCATCCGGCCGACCTCGCGCGCCCACAGGCCACCGGCGTTGACGACATGCTCGGCGTGGATGGTGTCGCCGCTCTCGACCCGGACGTCCCAGGTGCCGTCGGCCCGCTGCTCGAGTCCGACAACGGGTGTGTGCTGGTGGACCTCGGCGCCGGCCATCTGCGCGCACTTCACGTACGCCCGGGTGACCCCGGTCGGATCCACGTGGCCCTCCACCGGGTCGTACAGCGCGCCGACGAAGTACTGCGGATCCATCAGCGGGAAGATGTCCGCCGCCTCGCGCGCCGAGATGAGCTCGAGGTCCATGCCCAGGTACCGGCCGCGCGCCACGGCCATGCGCAGGAAGTCCATGCGGACCTCCGTGTCGGCCAGCATCAGCCCACCCGGCAGGTGGATGGAGCAGTCCTGGCCGGAGATCCGCTCGATCTCCTCGTACAGCTGGATCGTGTACTGCTGCAGCCGGGCGACGTTCGGGTCGCCGTTGAGCGTGTGCATGCCACCGGCGGCGTGCCAGGTGGAGCCGGCGGTCAACTCGCGCCGCTCCAGGAGCATGACGTCGGTCCAGCCGGACTTGGTGAGGTGATACAGGACGCTGGCCCCGACCACGCCGCCACCGATGACGACGACCTGCGTTTCGCTTTTCAACGGACGTATCCCTCAGTAGTCGGTGGGGACGCCGCCCTCGGCGACGCGCCGGTCGACGAAGGCCTGGAGCTCTTCGGCCACTGCCGGATCGATCGGTGGCGGCTCATATGAGGCCAGCAGCTCTTTCCAGATCCGATTGGCCTTGGCGGGCAGCTCCGGGGAACCGGCCTCTTCCCAGGTCTCGTAGTTGCGCCAATCGCTGAGCATCGGCTTGTGGAACGCGGTCTTGTAGCGCGACTGCGTGTGCTCGGCGCCGAAGAAGTGGCCCCCGGGGCCGACGCCCTCGATCGCGTCGAAGCCCAGCGTGTCCTGGTCCACGACCACCGGGTCCAGGAAGGCCTCCACCATCCCGAGCAGCTCGGCGTCCAGGATCATCTTTTCGTAGCTCGCGTGGAGGCCACCCTCCATCCAGCCGGCACCGTGCATGAGCAGGTTGACGCCGCCCATGATCGCGCCCCACAGTGAGAAGACCGACTCGTACGCCGCCTGCGCATCGAGCGCATTGGCCGCCGACACGTTCGAAGATCGATACGGCACGCCGTAGCGACGGGCGAGCTGACCACCGATCATCGCGGTCCGCATGTACTCGGGCGTCCCGAACGCGGGCGCACCCGACTGCATGTCAACGTTCGAGGTGAAGCCGCCGTAGATGACGGGCGCCCCCGGCCGCACGACCTGGGTCAGGACCATGCCCGCCAGCGCCTCGGCGTTCTGCTCGGTGAGGGCGCCCGCGAGCGTCACCGGCGCCATCGCGCCGGCCAGCGTGAACGGCGTGATGCACACGACCTGCCCGCGCCGCGCGAACTCCATGATCCCCTGCAACATCGGCGCATCGAGCCGTAGCGGCGAGCTCGAGTTGACGACCGTGAAGATCGACGGCTCCCGGTCCAGCGTGGCGTCATCCACGCCGCGCACGATGCGCACCATCTCGAGGCAGTCGACGTTGCGCTGGCGACCCAGGCTGTAGCAGTGGATCGCCTTGTCCATGAGCGTCAGGGCATCGTGCGTCGCGTGCAGGTGACGCACCCCGTGGTGCACGTCGACCGGCTCGACCGGATACCCCGACAGGAAATGGATCGAGTTGAGCAGTTGCGCGAGTCGCAAGAGGTTCTGGTAGTCCTCGCGATTGCCGGTGCGTCGGCCGCGGTCGAGGTCCGCGACATTCGGCGGGCTGCCGACCGTCCCGAAAGCCATCCAGTCGCCACCCAGCTGGACGTCATGCTCCGGATTCCGCGCGTGCAGCGTGAACGAGGATGGAGCCGTCCTGATCGTCTCGGTGACCATCTCCGGGTCGAACCGGACGCGCTGCGTGTCGGGTTCGGTCTCCGCGCCGGCCGCCTTGAGCACCTCGCGCGCATCGGCGTCGAGGAAGTCCATGCCGATCTCGGAGAGCACGCGCAGCGACGCGACATGGATGGACTCGAGCTCGTCCGCGGAGATGACCTCCGTCGGCGCGTAGCGCATGCGCGGCTGCGCCCACGGCCGCTGCTGGGGCAGCAGATGCCGCTCATGGCCGGCGCGACCGCCCGTGCGACGGCGGCGAAGGCCCTCGCCCGCGGCCGTATCCATGTCCGTCACGTCGATCTCCCGTCCGCATGCGCCCGAGGACCGGCGCCCGACTCGAGCATGCTACTAGTCCTCGCGCCCCAGCCCACGGACGTTGCGGAAGAGGGTCAGCAACAGGTAGACCAGCACAACGAGCAGTCCGAAGTGCACCCACGAATAATCCATGCCCTCTGGCAGGAGCCGTCGGGTGTCGTCGGGATAGGCAAGGACGACGTAGAGCGCAGCGCCGACCACGAGGATCGACAGCCCGAGCCGGATCAGCCCACGCCGCGCCGACTGCATCTTGTGCCGGAACCCGAACAGTGACGCCTCGGCCTCGAGGATGACCGGCTGCTGCGCCTCCAGGAAGTCCACGAAGTCGAGCGCTCGCTGCATCCGACCGGACGCGGCGTAGAGCCGGTCGAAGGTCCGCCGAGGGTCCAGCAGCGCGAGTGACTGCTGCCGCGCAAGGCGCCGGATGAAGTTGCGGACGTTCGATGGCAGGTCGTATTCGACCGCCAGCTGGTGGCGCAGCGTCCCGAGCGTAACCAGCATCTTGAGATAGGACACGATGCTCGGCGAGAGGTTGAGGGCCTGCACCCGGACGGTCTCGAGGATGTCCACGGCCAGCTTCGAATACGGATTCTCGGTCGGCCGCAGCGCGGGGCCGGGAGCGCCGGTCGTGGCCCGCGAGTGCCCGGCGACGGTGTCGTACAGGAACGCCTGGTGGAGGCGGATGAGCCGTCGTCGAGCCTCATCCGCGTCGGTCGCCGCGGTCGGCGCGAGCCAGCGCATCAATTCGCGGACGGCCGCCTCGACCTCGCCGCGGAAGAGGAGCCAGCTATAGCGGGTGAGCGACTCGCGGACGCTGTCGGGGAGCTGGCCGACGATCCCGAAGTCCACGTAGCCGATGGCATCGCCCGCGAGCACGAACAGGTTGGCCGGATGCAGGTCCGCGTGGAAGTAGCCGAACACGTAGACCTGGTTGAGCATGTTCCAGTCGAGGTGCCGCACGATCCGGTCCAGGTCGTGGCCGGCCGCCGCGAGCGCGGCCAGATACGCGTCGTCCCCGTCGCGCTTGGCGATCATGATCTCGATGAGGGGGATGCCATCGAGGAATTCGGTCGTCAGCACGCGCGACGTCGTGTAGTCGCGATGGACGCGGGCGATGCGCTCGTACCGGTCGTCCTTCGCATGCTCGTACAGGAGGACTGCCTGGCGCGCCTCGACGAGATAGTCGAGCTCGTCGGCGGTCCAGCGTGCGAATTCGTCGATGACGTCGCGGCTGCGGGTCCCGCCGAACAGATGTGTCCAGTCGAGCAGCCAGGTCATCGCGTACATCAGGTGGATGTCCGCCTGGAGCGTCTCCCGGATGCCCGGCCGCTGGACCTTGACCGCGACCTGCTCGCCACTGGGCAACACCGCTCGGTGGACCTGGCCGATCGATGCGGCCGCGAACGACTCCGCGCTGAAGGAGTGGAAGACCGTCTCGGGCTCGCCGCCGAGCTCGCTCCGGATGATCTCGCGGACTCCGTCGTATGAGAACGGCGCGACCTGATTGAGCAGCTTGAACAGCTCGTCGCAGTACGCGGTCGGCAGCAGGTCGAAGCGCAGGGCCAGCATCTGGCCCAACTTGATCCAGGCGCCGCCGAGCTCTTCGAAGGCGAGGCGGGTCCGAACGGGCCCCGATCGACTGTCGGAACCCGGCAGGCGGATCGACGGCGCGATGAAATAGCGGAGGAAGACCGAGAAGACGAGCCAGACCCGACGCGGATGCTTGAACAGCGTCCTCACGTGGCCCGACCCGGGTCACGCGTCTCGCGCCGTGCGGTCGAGCGGAGGCGAAGGAGCGCTACCGGACGCCCGGGCGCCGAGCCAGACCCCTCACGCCTCCTCGTCATCGAGGGGGACGCGGCGGCGGCGGTTCGGGAGCGTGGTCTCCTCTTCCCATTCACGACCGGCACGGACCATGTCGTCGAAGGTCCGGCGGGACCAGCGCAGGAGGACCGTCATCGCACCCTCGGCGGCGAGCTGTGCCTCGCGCCCGTAGCGGACCCCCAGCCGGACGCCTTCGGCGATCCTGGCCTCGCCTTCATCGAACGCCTCCGCCAGGCGGCGCTGGCGCAGGCGGCGAGCGTACGCCTCGCGTTCCTCGGGGGACGGGCCCTGCAGCCAGGCCTGGCGGCGTTCTCGCTCGCGGGCGACCCAGGCATCGATCTCGGCCTGTGTGGGCTCCAGCCCGGCTGCCTCATCCTTCACGGTGTCCGCCGTCTTCTCGGCCGTAGATCGAGCCATGTGAACCACCCCTTGGCCGGCGACAGGAACCGCTTTCCCGCCCCTTTGGAGCGACGAGTGTACGCCGCCGAGCGCGGGTCGGCCACGGCGCAAGCAGCCTCGGTCAGCCCCCGGAAAGGTCGAACCAGGTCGTCTTGAGCTGGGTGTAGCCATCGAGAGCGGCCATGCCCTTGTCACGGCCGAAACCCGATTGCTTGAAGCCGCCGAACGGCACGGTGATGTCGGCCGCGTCGAAGGTGTTCACCCATACGACCCCGGCCCGGATGGACCGCGCCAGTCGATGGGCGCGATTGACGTCCCGCGTCCAGATCCCGGCTGCCAGGCCGTAGGACGTGTCGTTGGCGATGGCGAGGGCGTCGGCCTCGTCCTCGAACTCGATCACCGTCAGGACCGGTCCGAAGATCTCCTCCCGCGCCACGCGCCAGCCGTTATCGACGCCGTCGAGGATGGTCGGGGCGATGTAGAAGCCACCGGTCTCCTCGCGCACGCGCTCGCCGCCGGCGACGACCTGCGCCCCTTCCTCGCGACCCAGCGCGACGTAGCCGAGGACCTTCTCGAGCTGCCGTTCATCCACGATCGAGCCCAGCCTGGTGGCGGGATCCAGCGGCTCGCCGGGCGCCAGCTGTCGACCGAGGACCGCGATCCGCTCCACGAGCTCCTCGCGCACGCTTCGGTGGACGATGAGCCGCGAGCCGGCGTTGCAGGACTGACCGCTGTTGTAGAAGATGCCCATCCCGATGGTGTCGGCCGCGGCTTCGAGATCGCCGACGTCGGCGAGCACGACCTGCGGGCTCTTCCCGCCGAGCTCGAGGGTGATGGCCTTGACGTCCGACTCACCGACGGCGCGAAGGAGCGACCGCCCGACCTCGGTCGAGCCCGTGAACGCGATCTTGTCCACAGCCGGGTGGCGGGCGAGCGCATCCCCGATGACGGCACCCGGACCCGGGACGACGTTGAGGATGCCGTCCGGCAGACCGGCTTCCGCCGCGAGCTCCGCGAGGCGCAGGGCGGTCAGCGGCGACTGGGATGCCGGCTTGAGCACGACCGAATTACCCGTCGCGAGCGCGGCACCCAGTTTCCACGCGGTGACGATCAGCGGGTAGTTCCAGGGCACGATCGCCGCCACCACCCCGATCGGCTCGCGGGTCACGAGGGACAGGGCATCCGGCCCGGTCGGGCCGACGTCGCCGTACACCTTGTCGATGGTCTCGGCGTACCACTGGATGGTCTTGGCCGCGGAGGGGACGTCGACCGCGAGGGTGTCGCGGATCGGCTTCCCGACGTCGAGCGACTCCAGCAGGGCGAGCTCATCGCGGTTCGCCCTGATGAGGTCGGCGAGCTTGAGCAGGATGCGCTTGCGGTTCGCGGGCGACTGATCGGCCCAGCGGCGGTCGTCGAAGGACGTTCGCGCCGCCTGGACCGCCCTTCCGGCGTCCTCGACATCGCCCTGGGCCACGTCGGTGATACGCCCGCCGTCGCGCCCGGCGATGTCGGGGAAGGTGGCCCCCGACGCCGCCGGGACGAAGCGGCCGTCGATGAACGCCTCGTTGCGCGGGGTGACGGCCGCGGCACGGGCCAGCCAGTCCCCGGCGGTCGGGCGGTCGGGGGCCGGAGTCGCAGCCGTCGAGCCGGTCATGCCGCGTACCTGGCGATGGCGGCCTCGTCCAGCACGGCACCCAGGCCGGGCCCCGACGGCACCCGCAGGACGCCGTCGCGATCGGGACGGATGGGCTCGGCCAGGAAGGCGTCGCGGCGCTCCGGGGTCCAGCCAGGCGGGTCGTACGGGTACTCGAGGAACGGCCCGCCACCGACGCCGGCCGCCACATGCAGGTTGGCGAGCAGCCCCAGCCCGTTGGTCCAGGTATGGGGCGTGAACCAGCGGTTGCGGGCCAGGGCCAGCTCGGCCACCGTTCGCGTCCGCAGCATCCCACCCGCCAGCACGACATCGGGCTGGTAGACGTCGAAGGCGTCGACGTCGAGGGCGGCCAGCGTCTCCGTGAACGTGCGGGTCATCTCGCCGCCGGCGATCCGGATGCCCGGGGCGGACGCCCGCAGCGCCGCGAGCCCTCGCAGATCCGTGCCGGCCAGCGGCTCCTCCAGCCACAACACGTCGTAGGCAGCCAGCTCCGCGGCGACGTCGCGCGCGGCGACCGGATCCAGTGAAGGAGTCGTGTCACCGGGCATCCGCCAGCCCTGATTGAGGTCGACCATGAGCGCCATCGAGTCGCCGACGGCGGCGCGGGTCGCGGCCACCGCCGCCATCCCGTCGGCCAGTCGCCGTGGGTCAACCCGGATCTTCATGGCGCGAAAGCCCTCCTCCCGCAGGCGCAGGGCGGACTCGGCGCGGGCAGCCGAAGGCAGCAGCGACCCGCACGAGGCGTAGGCCGGGATCCCGTCGCTCGACCCACCGAAGAGCGTCGCGACCGGCAGGCCGGCGACTTGCCCGACGATGTCCCAGAGGGCCGCCTCGAGCGGCCAGTACCTACCCGCGTGGAGATCGATGGTCTCGAGGACGCGGACGTGGCGGGCGATCGCGAGCGGGTCCTGCCCGACGAACAGGTGCTCGTACGCCTCGAACCCATCCATCGTGTCACCCGAGCCCACGCCGATGACACCGTCATCGGTCTCGACCCGCACGATCGTGACCGCGAAGGAACGCCTGGGCTCCGGGTCCCACGCGGCCTCGAACGGCGGTTCGAGCGGAACCACCAGACGCTGCAGCCGGACCGCCGTGATGCGCATCACCGCAGTATCGCCGACGGCGCCCGGATGCCGGGCGCGGGCCGGCTGCCATACTGTGACCGCCCCGCCTGGCCGTTAGGACACCTCTCTTGTTGACCGCCCGCGACCGCCCGCCCGAAGAAGCCGCCGAGGACACCTCGTTCGCGCGTGGATTGCGGGTGTTCCTCACGATCGCCGATCGTGGCGAGATCCGCGCGGACGAGCTCGCCACCCTCCTCGAGACACCGCTGTCGACCGTCTACCGCTATCTGCGCACGCTGACCGAGTTCGGGTTCGTGGAGCGGATGGAGGGTGGGTACAAGCTGGGCCCGCGGCTGCATCTCACCGGCGGCACGACGGTGAGCAGCGAGGAGCTCATCCGCCACGCGGACCCGGTCCTGCGCATGCTCGTCGACGAGGCCGGTGAGACCGCCGTGATCGCGCGCCGCGTCGGCCTGTCTTCCGTCTGCCTGCATGAAGTGCAGTCCGGTCACGCGCTGCGGGTGACGTGCGAGCCGGGTTCCGCCACGCCGCTCGTCTCAGGGGCGATCGCCAAGGTCCTGCTCGCGTACG
This sequence comes from Chloroflexota bacterium, assembly GCA_029240655.1. Taxonomy (GTDB): domain Bacteria; phylum Chloroflexota; class Limnocylindria; order Limnocylindrales; family CSP1-4; genus SPCO01. The sequence goes on along the minus strand of JARDZW010000007.1, from coordinate 5,325 downwards.
CCCCGGCGGAGATCCAGGACGAAGTCCTCGCCGAGGTCGCCAATGCAAAGGCATTGCGACGCGAGCTCGCGACGGTCCTGGAGGACGGCATCGCCCGCAGCGAAGGAGAGTTGTTCTCCGGCACCGTGGACATGGCGGTTCCCATCCTGCGGGACGACGGGATCGTCGCGGCCATCGGCGTCGTCGCCCCAGCGGAGCGGGCCACCCTGCCCTGGCGAGCGCGTGCGAGCCGACTCCTGGCGGATGGCGCCGCCGCGATCACCGAATCGCTGCGCGACTATATTGGCTGAACCGAGCCCGTACTATCGCGATATGGCATTAGGACGTTCCACGATTTGACAATCGTGGCTCACAAGCGGATGCTCGCGTCCACATGGACGCATTCGCCGCTCTCGCGCCCGTCTCGGAGGCATACGCCCACCTGCCTGTCGCGGAGGCCTTCGACTGGAGCCGGGTGGGCCGCCAGCTCGGCACCGGCGAGTGGTACCTCGTCGCATTCCGCTCCATCCGCCGCCTCGACGCGGACGAGGTCCGCCTGTCTGAGTTCGACGATCGGGCGCATCACGAAGCCCAGTCGTCGCCCGGCTTCGTTCACTACTTCAAGGGGCCGGCGGAAGCGGACCGGTCGTGCCTTTCGTTCTGCCTGTGGACCAGCCGCGCCGAAGCCCGTGCAGCGTCCGGGCGGCCGGCCCACATCGAGGCGGTCTCGGTCATCCATGAGATGTACGAGCGCTACACCCTCGAGTTCGTCAGGGTGACGGGCCGGGAGGGCTCGCCGCTGCAGTTCGAGCCGTACGACGCGGTTCCTGCGGCGGACCTGGCCGGCATCTCGCTTCCCGTGTTCGGGCTGCCTCCGGTCCAGGGCGCCCCTTCCGCTTCCTGACGACCTCGCGCCCGATCCCGTCAGCCTGGGCGGGGACCCGGTTCCGGTGCCGACAGGTTCGCGTCCGAAGCGACCTCTTCGTCGAGCGCATCGCTTCCGGTGTCCAGGCCGACGCCAAGCCGCACCGCCGCGATCACGCCTCCGACCGACGTCACAGTCAGGATCATCGCGTGGACGAGCAACGCCATGGCGAACGCTGAATCGGGATCCGTGCCGAAGATGGATGCGATGGACACCGCGGTCAGCTCGAACGTCCCGACGTAGCCCGGCGCCGACGGCACGATCGTCGCGAGCGCGACGCCGCTCGACAGGAGCGCCGCCTGGGGGATCGTCAGGTCGATCCCGACTGCCTGGGCGCCGGCCACGAAGGTGGCGATCGAAGCGGTCCAGGCCGCCGCACTCAGGAGCAGCGCGCGGCCGAGCACGCCCGGCCGGGCTACGACGGCCAGCCCGTCGCGGAGGCGCCTGGCCAGCTCGAGGATCCGCGGGTAGCGCTCGGCGATGGCCGTGACGCGTTCGGAGCCCGGGAGCCGGTGACTCACCATCGCCACGATCAGACCGAGCACGAGCACGGCCACGAATCCAGCGCCCAGGATCACAGCGGTCGAGATCGTGCCGCCGACGCCGAGGACCACCACCGAGATGGCGGCCAACGCGACGACGATGACGGTGTCGACCACGCGCTCGACGACGACGGTGCCCAGCACGGTCGCGGTGCTGAGAACCTCACCCTTGGCCAGGGCATGGCTCCGGACCAGCTCGCCAAGTCGCGCCGGCAGCACGTTGTTCGCGAGATATCCCAGGTACGTGTAGCCGAGCACTCGCCGGTACGGGACGGACTTGATCGGCTGAAGGAGTGCTCGCCAGCGAGCGCCGCGCGCCCCGACATCGATGAAGACGGTGCCGACCATCAGCAGGATCCAGGCCGGGTTCGCCGTCCGCAGGACCTCGAATGCGCGTGGCAGATCGACCGAGCCCGCGAGGATCCAGATGGCGACGCCGCTGATCGCGATGCCGATGACCGTCCGGAGGATCGTCCTCCGGCTCATCGGGAAGTGGCGGCGATCATCGATCGAGATCGGCGCGCGGCGCGCTCGGCGGCCGGGCGGTCAGCTTCCGTGAGCGGCGCACGCGCAAACGATGGAGCAGATAGCGACCGACCACCCGCAGCGTCGAAAGCCCGTAGACGACGCTGCGCTTGAAGCCGACGGAGCTCGCCTCCTCGAAATAGCGCGTCGGGACGGCGATCTCGCCGATCCGAAGGCGCATCCCGGCGGCGACGACCTGCGCGATGAGCTCCTGGTCGAAGACGAAGTCGTCGCTGTTCTGCTCGTACGGGATGGTCTCGAGCAGCTGCCGGCTGTAGGCCCGCAGCCCGGTGTGGTACTCGGACAGGTGAAGTCCGAAGGCGACGTTCTCGACGATCGTGAGGAACCGGTTGCTGACGTACTTCCAACGCGGCATGCCACCGGCGAGCGGGTCGCCCAGGAAGCGGCTGCCGAGCATGAGGTCGCGGGTGCCCGCGGCGATCGGCTCGATGAGGGCGGGGATGCGCGTCGCGTCGTACTGGTAATCGGGATGCAGCATCACGACGATGTCCGCGCCCGCGGACAGCGCGGCGTCGTAGCACGTCTTCTGGTTGCCGCCGTAGCCCCGGTTCTGCGAATGGATGATGACGTCGAGCCCGAGGTTCCGCGCGATGTCGACGGTCTCGTCCTTGGACACGTCGTCCACGAGGATCACCTTGTCGACAAGGTCATGCGGGATGTCGGCGTACGTGCGCTCGAGCGTCAGGGCGGCGTTGTACGCGGGCATGACGATGACGAGGTTCGGGCGGGCAGGCGGTGTCACGGCGGCAAGGGTACCCGAGGAGCGGGTCGGCTCGGGTCGCGGCCGTCGCTGGATCGTCATCGAGGTTGTGCGACGATACGGGCCGAAGCCCCGCCCGCCGCACGCACAAGGATCCCCTCGATGTTCGAACGCCTCTTCGGCAACACCGCTACCGATCCCGCCGTCGCCGAACGGATCCCGCCCGGCCAGTACCGGACGGAGAAGTTCCCGGTCCTCCACTACGGGTCGGTCCCCAAGGCGGACCTTGCGACCTGGGATTTCCGCGTCTTCGGTGAGGTCGACGCGCCATTCACGCTGACCTGGGAGCAGTTCAAGGCACTGCCACGCAAGCAGGTCCACACGGACGTCCATTGCGTGACTCGGTGGTCCAAGCTCGACACCGATTGGGAGGGCGTCCCGATCCAGGCGATCCTCGAGCTGGCCCAGGTCCGCCCGAGTGCCACGCACGTCGTGAGCCATGCCGAGCAGGGCTACACGGCCAACCTGCCGCTCGCGGTGCTCGACGATGACGACGTGCTGCTCGCCGACACCTTCGGCGGCGAACCGCTCGAGCCCGAGCACGGCTACCCCCTCCGCCTCGTCGTCCCGAAGAAGTATTTCTGGAAGAGCGCCAAGTGGATCCGTGGCCTGGAGTTCCTCGACCACGACCAGCTCGGCTTCTGGGAGCGCTACGGCTACCACAACGACGCCGATCCGTGGAAGGAAGAGCGCTTCAGCGGCGACTGAGCACGATCCGCCGAGTCGTCGTCAGCTGCGACGCGGCCCGCCGAGCAGGGCCGGATCCGGCGTGAAGTAGCGCAGCCGGCGGGTCAGCAGGACGAGTTCCCGTTCCAGGAGGGAGACAAGGCCCTCCAGTCGTTCCACCGTGGTCTCGGCCTCGAGCAGTGCCTGACGTCGAGGCAGCTCCACCTGGACGATCCCGGACAGCAGGTAGGACAGCACGGTCGGATCGTCGGGGATGTGCAGGTCGGGTGTCGCCTCGGGCGAGGTCCCCTCCCCTTCGAGGCCCTCCATCTCCGGCCGGCCGGGCACCCGGTCGGGACCGTCGTCCTGCTGCGACTCGATCTCGACGCGGATGTCGAGCACCTCGGTCGTCTCACCGTCGCGCGCCCGCATGAGGTCGAGATAGCGGACGAAGCGGCGGATGGCGGCCGCCGCCAGGCGCTCGGCCCGTGGCTCGTCGCCGACCTCATCATCGAGTGGCGTGACCTCGGCAAGCAGGTACGGCTCGGTCTGGGCGTCCACGGATTCGATCGCGAATCGCCCGGTCGCTGCCGCCAGAAGGTCGAATCGGCCGTCCGGGTAGCGCCCGGCCTGACGGATCTCCGCGAATGCGCCGACGCCGGCGAGCGTCGCCGTCCTGGCCGTGCCGATCTCGCGGCCGTCGCGGATGAGCACGACCCCGAACGGCTCGCCGCTGTCCAGGCAGCGCCGGGTCATCGCCCGGTAGCGTTCTTCGAAGATGTGGAGCGGCAGGACGATGCCCGGACAGAGCACCGTGTGCAGCGGAAAGAGCGGGATCTCCATCGACTACCCGATCCGTGAAGCCGTCTTGCGCGAATGCCCGCCCGAGTGCGGCGAGACCGTGTCCGTCGAGTCTAGTCCTCCAAACGAAGAAGCCGCCGGACCTGCCGGCGGCTTCGAGTCGGTATCGCTGCGAGGATCAGTGGGAGCAGCCCTTTGGCGACCCCGTGTCGTCCGCCGTGCGGAAGCTGGAACCGCAGCCGCAGGCCGCGACCGCATTGGGATTGTTCACGGTGAACCCGGCGCCCATCAGGGTGTCGACGTAGTCGATCTCCGAACCCTGCAGCAGCGCGATGCTCTGGCCATCGACATAGACCTTGATGCCGCTCGCCTGGAGGACCTTGTCCTCGGGCGTCGGCGCGTCCTCGAGCATCATCCCGTAGCGGAAGCCCGAGCAGCCGCCGGAATACACGTATACCCGCAGGCCGATGTCCGGATTCGTCTCGTCCTTGGTCAGCTCACGCAACTTGCTCGCCGCAGCGTCGCTCAAGGACACGACCGTGCCCGGGTCGAGGATGGGAGTCGGCTCGACGACGGTCGGCTGCTGTTCGATCATGCGGGTTCGTCCTCCTTCGGACGGGGCTGGCGATATCCAAGGACTCGATTCCACAGGCGCTGCTCCGTATCGTACGCACGGCAACGGGTTTCGACAAGCGTCGCGCCGAAATCCGCTCGTCCGGCTCAGGGCTCGTTCTGGCTGGAGCCGATGATCACGTGCGTTTCGATCATGTCGGACCGAGTCGCTTACGGACCTGGCCCCCACATCACCTGCCCTGCCGCATCGATGCGGAACCCGCCCGCCAAGGGTGCGTCGGACGTCGGGAAGAACGATCCGCCCTCGCCTGGAACAGCGTTCACCCAGATCCAACAGGTCTTCACCCGTTTCGGCGGAAGCATGAAGGTCACCTTCATGGTGGCGCCGGGCGGCACGACGTTGGGGGTCACGGATCCGCACAGCTGCTCCACGCCGCTCGCACCCTCCTCGGCCACGAACAACGTCGCGGGTGCGGAGCTCTTGTTGACGACCGTGACCTTCCAGGGTCGGGCGCCCGCGGGGACGGGACCCC
>JARDZW010000163.1 GCA_029240655.1 Chloroflexota bacterium | reverse complement strand
GATCATCCTCATCGATACGGCGGGCATCAAGCGGCGGGGCAAGGTCGCGTCGGGGCCTGCCGCCGAGCGCTACTCGACACTGCGAGCGCTTAGCGCCCTGTCGCGCGCCGATGTCGCGGTCCTCGTCGTGGATGCGGTCGAGGGCCTGACGGCGCAGGACGCCCACGTCGCGGGCTACGCCGTGGACGAGGGCAAGGGCCTCGTCGTGGCCGTCAACAAATGGGACCTCGTCGCCGACAAGACGGACAAGACCTTCGACCAGTACACCGAGTGGATCCGCAACGAGGTGCCGTTCCTCGATTTCGCGCCGATCGTCTCGATCAGCGCCAAGACCGGCCAACGGGTGGGTCGGGTCCTCGAGGCCGCGGTCGATATCTGGGCCGAGCGTCGCCGGCGCATCCCGACCGGCGAGCTGAACCGGGTCCTGATGGCCGCGCTGGAGCGGACACCGCCGCCCCCGGTCCGCGGCCGACGGCCCAAGATCTTCTACGCGACCCAGGCCGCGATCGGCCCGCCGACGTTCGTGTTCTTCGCGTCGGACGCGTCGCTCATCCATTTCTCGTACCGGCGCTACCTCGAGAACCGCCTGCGCGAGACGTTCGGGTTCGATGGGACCCCGATCCGGCTGGTGTTCCGCGACCGAGCCTCGGTCAAGCTGCCCCGGCGCAAGAAGAGCCGCTCCGCGCAGGTCAAGCCCGTGCGGCGGCCGGGCGCCGCGAAGACCCGCCGGTCGCGCTGATGGCCGGCCCGCGCGTCGCGGTCGTCGGGGCGGGTGCGTGGGGCACCACCCTCGCCACGATCGTCGCGAGGCGCGAGCCTGTTCTCCTGCTCTGTCACCGCCACGAGCTGGCGGAAGAGATCAATCGGACGCAGCGCAATCCGTGGCGACTCCCCGACGTGGAGCTTCCGGATGAGCTCATCGCGTCATCCGACCCGACCGATCTGGCGACCGCTGTGGACCTCGTGATCTTTGCGACGCCGTCGCCGCACCTGCGCGCCGTCGCGGCCAAGGTGGGGCCGCACATCCCGGCCAGCGCCGACGTGCTCTCGGTCGTCAAGGGGCTGGAGGGCGGCACCTTGCTGCGGATGAGCGAGGTCATCGCCGAGGCTGGTGGTATCTCGCCGTCCCGCGTCGCCGCGCTCTCCGGGCCGAACCTCGCCGCCGAGATCGCCCGCGGTCTGCCCGCCTCGGCGGTCGTGGCCGCCGACGACCCCGAGCTCGCGACCCGCATCGCCGATCGGCTGGGACGCCGCGAGTTCCGGTTGTACGTGAACCGCGACATCCTCGGCGTCGAGCTGTGCGGCGCGCTCAAGAACATCGTGGCGATCGCGGCGGGCGCGGCCGATGGCCTGGGGTTCGGCGACAACGGCAAGGCCGGGCTGATGACCCGCGGTCTGGCCGAGATGATGCGCCTCGGTTCGGCGGCCGGAGCGAACCCCCTCACGTTCGCGGGACTGGCGGGCATCGGCGACGTCATCGCCACGTGCGGATCGACGCTCTCGCGCAACCACCGCCTGGGCGAGGAGCTGGCGCGGGGCCGGCCGTGGTCGGAGATCGAGGCGACGCTGCCCGGTACGGCCGAAGGCGCCTACACGGTCGAGGCTGCCCTGGCGCTGGCCGAGCGCCTGGACGTGGAGATGCCGATCGCGCAGGAGGTCCACGCCGCCCTCTTCGAGGGCAAGAGCGTCCAGCGTTGCCTGATCGACCTGCTGGCGCGCGAGTCGAAGGATGAGCTCGGCGGGCTGGGCTAGCACCGCGGAGTGCTAGACTGCGGGCTCACTCGGGGCGTGGCGCAGTCTGGTAGCGCACCAGTCTGGGGGACTGGTGGTCGTCGGTTCAAATCCGGCCGCCCCGACCATTTCCCGCGTACCCCTCGGTCGCGATGCGGCGGACTCGGGGCGACCCCCCGACGACGAGTAGGGCCTCGGTCCTGCGGCCAGGCCGCCTGAGCGAGCACGAGCGTCGGCGAGGGCGACGATTCAGTCGGCGCCAAGACCCTCGCGAATCTGCGCGATGATCGCCTGCTCGACTGGTGTCTCGCCACCCTTCGCAGCGGCGACGGCCAGTGCGACACCGAGGACGAGCTCGCGATACGGCTTGAGTTCAGTCGGTGCCTTCGTCTGGAGCGTCGCGACGGACGACCGGAGTGCCTCCATCGTCTCGGCGCGCACGCGCTCGGGGGATGTGGTGAGGCCGAATCCCGTGCCATGCGCCTTCGCGAGCTCGCGGATGAGCTCACTGGACCCTGCCACCTGCTGCCCCGACAGGTATTTTGCCATCGCGCCTACTTCGCCGAAGGTGTCACTCAGGTCGCGATCGCTCAGCGAGACGAGGAATCCGCTGCCGGTGATGCCCTTCTGCAGGGCAACCCACTCCGGTTCGGTGAAGTCGGTCTTCGTTGCCATCTCGTATCCCCTTCATGCCGCGTCCGACAGGAGTGGAGCGCGGATGCCATAGATATCCGAAGCCCGACGAGCGAGGTGAGATCGGTCTCATGCCGAAGGCGCCCGGGTCGAGCGGATCGCTGGCTTCGCAGGTCGCAGGGTAACAGGTGACCTATTTGCGCCTGCATCTGCCCTGATCGGGCTCACTTCGACCGAAGAAGCCCAGCGTAGACTGGTCCACTGGGTCATGGTCGCGAGACATGCTCATCCGAGCGGGAGCACGCCGCCGCAAGCACGTCATTGAGCGCCTCACCAGACGTCTCGGTCGCGGATTGACGCGCGAGGAGCTCGAGGGGGTTTTGGGGCGCTACCCTTGAGATATGGCGCAGCCGACGTTCGATGAGCGGGCGGACACGCGACGGATGACGAACCTCGCCGCATTCCTGCTCGCTTCGATCGGTGCCGTCACTGCCGCGTTCGTGCTTCTGGACGTCGGCACTGGATTCGGCGACGCGAACATCGGACAGGTGCTCGTGATGGTGGGTATGGCGGCGGCACCGGCCACGCCGGCCGTCCTAGCCGCATTGGCGTTCAGCCGCCGACCGGCCTTGCCCGCGGCGCGCCGGTTCGCGCTGATTGTTGCAATCGGTTACGGCACTGTCGGGCTGTTCGGCGCCTGGGCCGGGTGGGCTACCAAGGATGCCGTCTCGGGGGAGGCGCGCGACGCCTTCGCCATGCTTCAGGTCATCGGGGTCGTGCTCTTCGTGCTTTCCGTCGCTGCCTTGCTCGCGTTGCGACTGGCGGTAAGGGCCTCCCGCTGAGGCATCAGTAAATGCCAACGGGCTAAGGTCCTCCGTCGACGCTCGCCCGCTCCGGGTCCGCACGACGATCCCGGCCCCTCCGGTCAGTCGAGCCAGAGCGCCCGCCGCGCGTGTTGGGGCTGCCGTTCTACGTCGTGCTCTCCGTGGTTGGCGCTGCAACCGCGGTCATCGGCCTGATCTGGACGATCCGTATCTTCCGCGGCCCGCGCGACGAGCCGCCACCTTGGCGGTACCGCAACCGCCGACGCTGACATGAGCGCTCGGTTCGGCAGGTCACGAGGGAGGTGTCGGGTAAGCCGCCCGGCTGGGCTGTCCCCTACGCCACACCCATCAAGCAGTCGCCGTCAGGGCGCGGACGGCGAGCCTGTCATCTCGGCCGGGGCGATGGGCGAGCCCGTATCAGCCTGGGACTGAGAGGATGTCGAGAACGGCGGCCGGTCGGACCGACATCCTGCTCCGCCTCGCAGGGGACCCGCTGGTTCTCCGGAAAGACGCAGATTCGGACGGGCAGCGGCGACATCCGTGGCGCATCATGGCGCTGGACAGGCGCCGAGCGGGTCAGATCGGCCAGTGGCGCCCCAGTCGAGGGAGGGAAGCCAAACGTGCGGATCGTCATCGAGTTCGACCACCCACCAATCAAACGTCGCCGACGGCTCCTCGCGGTGCTCCTCGCGTGCATCGCCCTTATCGTGCCCGCCGTCGCGGTCGCCAACCACCAGTTCACCGACGTCCCGACGGACCACCTCTTCCACGACGACATCGCGAAGGCGTACGGCGCCCGTCTCACGACAGGTTGCACGGCGACGACGTTCTGCCCGGGTGCCAACGTGACGCGCGGCCAGATGACCGCCTTCCTCAACCGCGGTCTGGGCCGGGTCGCCCAGTCGAACCTGTCGGGCGCGCTCACCGCGACCGGCGCGAACGTCACTCTGGGCACCGTCTCGATCCAGGCAGGGAACCCGACGGGCGGCACGGCGATCGTCTTGGTGTCGGCGTCCGTGAACGTATACACGACGGCGGCCGGCTGCCCGTGCGAGATGCGGCTCGACCTCAACGACCAATTCGGCTCGCCTGTGAGTCCATTCGTCGTCGTCGACTTGCCGGCGATCCCGGCCGGCGACAACGACACCGATGAGATCGTCCACATCCAGGGGATCGCGGTCGTCCCGACAGGCGTGGCGCGGACGTACTCGGTCATCGCGTCCCGGACGCTCGGGACCGCGACGCTCGTGCCCTATGGCAAGCTCGACGCGCTGTACGTGCCCTTCAACGGGACGGGCTTCAATCCCAGCGCTGTGGCTCCGGCCGGAGCGGGGGCAGGCGAAACGCGCGGCGAATAGTCGACCCGCAACAGTCCACAAACGGGCGGCTGTCCCTCGGCACAGCCGCCCGCTCATCTTCAAGCTCCCCCACGCGAACGATCCGTCTTGCCCGGTTGACCATCGGCGTGGACCGGGTAAGAGTGACGCGAGGCATCGGCATCGGAGCACCGATCCCATCCCTGTCGATCGGGGCCACCGCTGGCCGGCCAAGGCCATCGAGGCCGTGATGACGAGCGGACCGTTCGACGAAGTCATCATCTCGACGCTCGGCGTGTCGCGGTGGCTTGGGCTCGACGTGCCCCACCGGGTCGAGCGGAAGTTCAAGGTCCCCGTGA
>JARDZW010000162.1 GCA_029240655.1 Chloroflexota bacterium | reverse complement strand
CAGCGACTGCGCCCGGAGCGGGCGTCGGTCCGTACGGCCAGGCCGACGGCGCGCTGGGTGCCGAGGAGCACGCGGCCAGGACCAGCGCGCCAAGGGGCAAGAGGAGTCGTCGGGTTCTCATGTTTTCAGTGTCGGCTGACTGCCTTGGAAGGCAACGGGTCGAACGGCCCTCTTCATCCGGGTCGTCTGGCCCCAAGCGCTCTCAGTAGGGACGCAACCGGATCCGCAACCGAAGGGGGATCTCGGAGTAGTGGGAACACCGGGAACGCTCCCCTTCCCCAACCGTCCACGAGCGCGATACAGTTGGTCCCGGCGTTACCTGGACGAACCACGTTCACTGGCTCCGCCCGGCATGTTCAACTTGATTGCCCGCCGGATCGACCGAATTCGAGTTCGCCCATCGAGTTGGCGACGAGTTGTTCTAAGCGGGGCGTGAAGATTTCGTTCGGCTGGATCGTCTTATCATCGTGAGGCGATCATCCGAAGTCATCGAGATGGCAGAGCACCCGGCCGGCGTGGCCGAGCAGCCGAGCGAGCGCGCCGAAGCGTTCCTGCGGCTCTCCGAGAGCCATCTCGACGCGGCCTATCGCCTGGCCCGGGCGATCCTGCACGACGCGACCGATGCCCAGGACGCTACGCACGATGCGTTCGAGCAGGCGTGGCGCAGGTGGTCGACGCTGCGGGATCCTGCGCGGTTCGAACCGTGGTTCGATCGCATCCTCGTGAACACCTGTCGTGACCGGCTCCGTTCGGGCCACAGGCGGGCCGTGGACATCTCAGGCGCCGTCGCGATTTCCGCCGGCGACCCATTCACGCAGGCCCACGACCGGGACCTCCTGGCCAACGCGATTGCGACCCTGCCGCCGGAGCACCGGATCGTCGTGGCGCTTCGCTACTACCGGGATCTCGCCGTCGAGGACATCGCGAGCCGGCTCGGAATCCCTGCAGGCACGGTCCACTCTCGTCTTCACTACGCGCTCAAACGCCTTCACGCCGCGATCGATACAGCCGACGACAAAGGGACGATCCGATGACGGACCATGAGCTGGAGGAGCGCCTGCGGGCGTGGTACCGCAGTGAGATCCCGGCGGACGAGGTGGCTCCGGCCGATCTGAGATCGAGCCTGGCGGCCATCACTCGCGCCCCGTCGGCGCGGCTGCGCCGGTTCCGCTCCGGTCGCGGCTTGGCGTTGCTCGCCGCCGCAGCGCTCCTCGGCGTGCTCGGCGGAACGGCCGGGATCGGTCGTTTCCTGGACTCTCGCCCGGAACCGATCCCTGCGATCTGGAGCATCACTGGTAGAACGACCGACGCGCACTACGCCCATACGGCGACGTTGCTGCTGGACGGCAGAGTTCTCATCGCCGGTGGCGACGGGGACATTCCGACGGACTCCACCGAGCTGTACGACTCGGCGACCGGGTCCTGGAACGCGACCGACAGGATGAACCAGGGCCGCTCGATGCACACGGCCACGCTGTTGCCCGATGGCAGGGTGCTGGTCGCAGGCGGAGTCGGCGTCGACCTGGGGGCCCAGTCGTCGGCCGAACTCTTTGACGCGGCCACCGGGACGTGGACCATCACCGGGACCATGCTCCATGCACGTCATGGGCACACCGCCACCCTGCTTCCGGATGGGCGCGTGCTCGTGGCCGGCGGCGCAACTGACGCAGGGCACTCCGCCGCAGCCGAGCTGTACGACCCCGAAACCGGAACGTGGATCAGCACGGACGGCTTGCTGAGTGCACGAGCGTTCCACACGGCCACGCTGCTGCCGGACGGCACGGTGCTCGTGGCGGGCAGCTCCGACGAGGCCGTCGCCCGCTCGGCCGAGCTGTACGACCCACGCCTCGGCACGTGGACCGCCAGCGGGAGCATGACGCACGGCCGCATGAACTTCACCGCCACGCTGCTGCCCGGTGGCGTGGTGCTCGCGGCAGGCGGCGCGGGCGACGCAAGCTCCGAAATCTATGACCCGCGCAGCGGGACCTGGAGCGCGACCGGATCGATGCTCTCGGGACGGTTCGGCAATCACGCGGCCGTGCTGCTGCCGGACGGCACGGTGCTCGTCACGGGCGGTCACTCCGGCACCCTCGACGTCGGCCTGCAGGAACTTTCGGCGGCGGAGATCTATGACTCGGCCCGCCGGACGTGGACGGCCACAGCACCCATGGGGACGGCGCGACGATGGCACACCGCCACGGTCCTTCCCGTCGGAACAGTCCTCGTCGTCGGCGGTGCCAGTGGTGACGACACGTCGCAGTCCGCGGAGCTCTATGGGGCGCCAGACGGCCAGGGCCAGCACCCGTGATCGCAGGATTTCGCGCTCGCATCGCGCTTTTGCACATGGTCGCCGTGGCCGCCGTTGCCTGCCAGGCGGCAGGATCGGTGCCATCGTCGGTGCCCGCCGGGGGCTCCACGTCACCGGATCCATCTGAAACCTTCGCGACACCGGCAGCGATCCCGAAGGGCCTGATCCTGTTCCATCGGCTGGAGGATGACGAGGTCGAGCACTACTTCACGATCCGGACCGACGGCACGGACGAGCGAGCGCTGTTCACCCTCCAGGGCTGTGGCTGTGCGCGCTGGTCTCCCGCGGGCGACCATGTCTGGACGATGGGCGCAACCGGTCACGGCACGTACTCGTTCATGACGATGCGGCCCGATGGAAGGGACGCCGTGGTGATGGCGCCGCCAATCCGCACGCTGAACTTGGGACCCGCAGCGCCAAGCGCCAACGGCGATTGGATCGCGTTCGACGGCTGGGACGAGACCGATCCGGCCCGGAACGGGTTGTACCTCGGATCGCCTGACCTGCGCGACCTCAGGCTCGTGATGACCAACCCTGAGGGCACGATTCGGAACGAACCGTTCGGCGTCACCGCTGATGGGTCGCGCGTCCTCGTGTTCGCCGAGACGGGACGAGTCGGCGGTATCGCCCATGCCGGCAAACTCCTCGCGGTCGAGACCAAGGGCGGCGCCTCGCGGCAGCTCAACCCGGTCGGCACGGTCCATGGATGGACCGGCGTGGCAGGCGGCAGCCTCTCGCCAGACGGTCGCCAGGTAGCCTTCGCTGTCGACAATGCCGTCTTCGTCTCCGACATCGACGGCGGTGAGGCGACCCGGATCACCGATCAGGGTGCCTTTGTTTCGGCCGTCTCGTGGTCGCCGACCGGCGACTGGATCGTCTATACGCGCCACGAGGAAGCGGGTTCGCTGATCGCGCTGGTCAGCCCCGATGGCAACGTTCAGACGGCGATAACGTCGAACGAAGGGTCCGACGAAGCGGCGGGTGCGACGTGGTCGCCCGAAGGTGACCTGCTCCTCGTGGAGCGGACTGTCGATGGTTCCTCGGACCTTTGGATCATGGACTTGGAGGGCACATACGTCAGCCGGGTAACCCACGAGGCGGCGGCGTACCGGATGTTCACCTGGGCACCGTTGTCGGGTTCCTAGCTACTCACCTTTCAAGAGATCGACTATTCGAATCGCTCCTCGCCGGCCAGCTCCACGTGGCCGACCCGCCGCGAGGACCGGCGGTTTCAGTCGTTGCTGGTGGTCCATCTGCCCGCCCTCGAGGCCGCGAAGCGGAAGACCCTCGCCTTCCTTGCCTACGGCCAGTCGGCCAGGCCCGATGCGGCTTTGGCTGATGAACACGATCGGGCGTCAGCCTGTGGGAATGTCTCCCAGCTCACGAACTGAATTCGTCGAAAGCACCACGACCTCGGTCGGCCGGCTCTTGCCCTTCAGCACGAGCGACCTGTGTTCGAGGTCGTCCACCGCGACTCCAGCTTTCTTTGCCGCCTGGACAGGCAGGAGGATTTCACCGGCGCCAGCGTGCGAACTCAGCCGAGCTGTCAGGTTCACGGCATCGCCCATCGCGGTCATTTCCGAATCCAGGCCCGTGCCAACCGAACCCACGTACGCGATGTCGCTATTGACTCCGATGCCGATCGGCAACCACGGCCCTTCCGACCGATCGTGACCCATCGCCGCGAGCAGACGCCGAGCCGCGCGGACCGCGTGCTGTGGATGGGCTTCGGTGGCCATCGCCGGGATGAAGAGACCGATTACTTCGTCGCCGACGAACTTGTCCACCATCGCGCCCTCGTCGACCAGGATGCTCGTGGCCGTGTCCAAGAACCTGCCCATCAGCCGGGTGAAGTCCGACGACGACATCCGCTCGGCCAGTAGCAGCCGTCGCAGTACTTCGGATTCTTCGGCCAGCGCGCGTGGCCGAACATCGGCATCACCAAGCCACCGATCCCGGCGAATGGCGCCGCGCACATCTTGCAGCGCGGATTGCTGGGAATCCGGTTGCGCAACCGCCGCTTCCAACGAATGGCCGTTCCGAGAGTTAGTTCGCGCCGCCAGATCTCCTAATCGGCGGCATCCTCATGGGGACGTGGAACCCTGTCCATTGGGCAACGGTACAGCCAGGGCATCCACCGCAAGGTGATTACGAGGTCGGTCCAGCACCAAGGTGGGATCTCGCAGGTCGCAATACCGGGAACCGCTCCCGTTCCCACCGGCCGACGAGCGCGATACGGTCGATCCCGGAGTTGCCCGGACGAGACGTTCACCTGACTCCATCCGGCACTTTCAACCTGATTACCCGCCGGATCGACCGAATTCGAGTCCGCCTCACACTCAGATCGCACCGACCATCGGCCAAGCCGTCAGGACAGGTTGCTTCGGGCGGCTATCCTCGCCATCCGATGAACCAGACACCCCATGACGCGCGACGATCGCGACGGGGGTGCTACACCAAAGTCTGCACCGGCGCCTTCGCGCAGCGTTTGTCGAAGGTGCCAAGGAGGACAGCCGTCGATGGCTGCGACGTGGCCTGACGCGCCAGACGCCCCAGAGAGAGCTGCGGCCGTACACCGGCGTTATTGGGGGGATCGGGGGAGCGGCGGTAGGACGTTGGCGGTCGGTGCCCTCGCAGTGATCCTCTGGAGCTGCGGTGGGCTGGACGTCACTCCCACCCGGCAAGGAACCGCAAGCGTTGCGCCGAT
>JARDZW010000052.1 GCA_029240655.1 Chloroflexota bacterium | reverse complement strand
CATGAGCTCACGGCGATCGTGATCGGCCACATGCACGCGGACCACTTCCTGGATCTCGTCGGCCTTCGCTACCTGTATCCGTGGGGCGAGCGCGCCCCCGACCCCTTACCCGTCCATCTGCCGATCGGTGGTCGAGCCCGTCTCGATGCCTTGTCGGTCGCGGTCAGCGAGCGCGACGGGTTCTTCGATGCGGCCTTCGACGCGATCGAATACGACCCGGCCGAGGAACTGCGAGTGGGCGACTTGCGATTGCGATTCGTCCGGGGCCGGCACTACGTCCCGGCCTGGGGCGTGGTCGTCGAAGCGCCGGACGGCACTCGCCTGGCATACACGGGCGACACCGGCCCGTCGAGCTCGGTCGAGGACGCGGTCCGCGACGCGGATCTCCTGCTCGTCGAGACCGCGCTCAGATCGGCCGGGGATGACGATCTGGAGCGTGGCCACCTGACGGGCGACGAAGCGATCGAGCTCGCCAGGGCGGCCGGGGTCCGGTCCGCGCTGCTCGTGCACTTCAATCCCGATCGCCTGACGGAACTCGAGGCGGCGTGCGCGGCCGCCGGGCCGTGGGTGCGGCCCGCCGTTGACGGCCTGACCCTGACGGTGAGCCCCGCTCGGCGCGGGACGGGTGTCTACGGCTCGGGGGCCCCGGATGCGGTCGCGGACGCGGCCTCGGAACCCAGCCCCGCCTAACCGCCGGGTGGCCCGATCGACGCCGCCATCAAGGCTTCCGCGGCGCGCGCGAGATCGACCGCCGCGGCAGCGGGATCCTCGGTCGCGTTCAGCTCGGCAGCCTGCTGCCAGAACGCCGCGGCCTCCGATGCCGCCCCCAATGCCAGGGCCGACTCGGCCGCCTCACGCAGCAGCGGAAGGGCGCGGTTCGCGTCGCCCGCCGCCACCCGATGCGTCGCCACCTGCCCGGGGGCCGCAGCCCGCGGCGGAAGGCCCTCGAGATGGTCGGCCAAACGGGCGTGGAGGGTGCGTCTCCGGCTCGCCAGCAGGCCCGCGTAGGCGGCGTCGCGGATCAGTCCATGCGCGAACCGCCACTCGCCCCCGTCCGTCCGCCGGATCAGGGCCGATTCTGCGAGCTGGTCCAACGTCCCAGGCGGCAGGGGGTCGTTGAGCAGCTGCTCGACCAGATCCTGGCCGAACGTGATCCCGATGATCGAGGCGACGCCCAGCGCCTCTCGTCCGGATGGCTCCAGGGCATCGATCCGGGCACCCAGCACGGCCCGCAGCGTTACCGGCACGCGCGGTGGCCCGCTGTCGGTCAGCGCGACGCGTCCATCGCGCCACTCGAGCGTCCCGTCCTCCAGGAACGCCCGGACCGTCTCCCCGATGAAGAGCGGGTTGCCGGCCGTTCGCTCGTGGATGCTGCGGATCCCGTCGGCGTCCACCGCGGCCCTGGCCACCAGCGTGGCGAGGCGGGCCGTCTCGGGCTCGGCCAGGCCACGCAGGTCGATGCGCTGGACATCGGATCGGTCGAGCCAGATCGGGAGCGTGACCGGTCGCGAGCCCGCGAAGACGATCAAGGGACGGTCGGCCGTGACCTCCACGAGCAACTCCGCGAGCGTGACGCTGGACGGATCCAGCCAGTGCAGATCGTCGATGACCACGACGCGCGGCCCGGCGATGGTGAGGAGCCGGTCGACGTAGCGCTTCGCGACGTCCGTGAGGGCGCTCGCGACCTCGGCCGGGTCGCTGGGCGTGTACGGCGCCTCCTCCTCCCAGCCCGTGAACGCGGCGTCGCGAGCGATCGCTGCGATCGCGCCACCGAAGCGGCGGGCATCGACGGGCGAGAGGTCGTCGGTGAACAACAGGCGCCGAACGAAGTTGCCCGAGTCGACACCATGCTCATCGGCGACGGTCTGCGCGAACAATCGGGCGAACCGGTACGGCTCGCCCTTCCCATATGACACGTTTTCCGTCCACGTCCATGCGAGGCCGGCGGCTCGGGCATGGGCTTCTGCGGCCGCGAGCAAGCGGGACTTGCCCATCCCGGCCTCACCGACCACGACGACGATGCCGCCGCGCCCCGACTGCTGACACCGGTCGATCGCGTCGGTCAGGACGGCCAGCTCCTCGGTCCGACCGACCAGCGGACCCGGTGCGACCGCGCGGAACGGGATCCACGCACCCGTCCCGGCCTCGCCGCGCAGGGCATGGAGGGTCACGGGCGTCGACTGGCCGCGCAGGACGACCGAACCTCGTTCCTCGGTGGCGAGGCGGCCGCGCGACGCGGCCAGCGTCGCCCCTTCGAGCAGGATCTCGCCCGGCCTCGCGAGCGACTGGATGCGCGCCGCCGTGGTGATCGCCTCGCCGATCAGCCCCATGTCGCCACCAGTTGCCGAGCCGCTGGCGACGACCTCACCCGTCGCGATGCCGATGCGGACCTCCATGGGCTCGCCGCCGTCCGCGACGTCGTGCAGCCCCGCGCGGATGGCCATCGCCGCGAGCGACGCCCGAACGGCGTCATCATCGTGGCCGCGCGGCCAGCCGAAGACCGCGAAGACGGCATCGCCGATGAACTTCTCGCGGGTGCCGTCGAATCGTTCGATCGCGTCGCCCATCGTGGCGAGCGCGGCGGTGACCCGGGCCCGAACGTCCTCAGGATCGTGCTCCGCGATCATCCGGACGTAGTCGACGAGATCGGCGAAGAGCGCCGTGACGATGCGCCGGTCGCCAGCTGCCTCGGCGGGCGGCTTGCCGGCGAGGCGCCTCGAGTCCCTGGTTAGAGCGGCGTCGAACGGGCTGCCGCAGCGGTCGCAGAAGCGGGCATGTTCCGCTCCCTGGGCCCCGCACGACGCACAGCGCATGCTAGGGGCCCGGCGGCTCAGGAGATCGAGATCAGGGGTCTGGCAGCAGCGGTCGCGGCGCGCACGCTCATGCGTGCAGCGACCGTCTGGGCGACGGCCGTCAGCGCAAGGGCCGCGGGCCCCGGCTCGCGCTGGGCGACGGCCGGCACGCCCACGTCCCCACCCTGGCGCACAGTGATGTCGAGCGGCACGCCGCCAAGGTACTCCAGCTCATGCTTGGCGGCGAAGCGTTCCCCGCCACCGCGACCGAAGATCTCGGTCAACTCGCCGCAATGCGGGCAGGCGAAGGCCGTCATGTTCTCGACGACGCCGAGCACGGGCACGCTCATCCGCTGGAACATCGCGAGCGCCTTCGTGACGTCGCTGAGCGAGACCTCCTGGGGCGTCGTCACGAGCACGGCGCCGCTGATCGGGACGGCCTGGGCCAGCGTCAGCTGCGCGTCGGACGTGCCGGGCGGCAGGTCGATGACGAGGTAATCGAGCTCGCCCCACTCGACGTCTCGCAGGAATTGCTGGATGGCCCCACCGACGAGCGGCCCGCGCCACACGATAGGCTGGCCCTCCGGCACGAAGAACTGGATCGAGATCGTCTTGACGCCGTAGCGCTCGAGCGGCGTGATCTTGTTGTTGGCGCTGGCCTTGGGCTGGCCTTCGATGCCCATCATCTGGGGGATGTTCGGGCCCGTGATGTCACCGTCGAGCAGGCCGACGCTCGCGCCCGCCTGGGCGAGGGCCACGGCCAGGTTGACGCTGACCGTGCTCTTGCCGACGCCGCCCTTGCCGGACGCGACGGCGATGATGTTCTTCACGCCGGGAACGAGCTGCTCGGCCTGGCGCGGTTGGGCGCGGCGGACCATCGCGCCCCACGTGATCTGGACATCGCTGACGCCGATCCCGGCCAGGACGGAGCGGGTATTGCCCTCGATCTCGTCCTTCAGCGGACAGGCTGGCGTCGTCAGCTCGATCGTGAACGCGACCGCGTCGCCGTCGATGACGATCGACTTGACCATGTCCAGGGTCACGATGTCGCGACCCAGTTCCGGCTCCTGGACGGCGCGGAGCGCCTCGAGGACAGCCCCTTCGGTGATGACGGTCATGCCTTGGTCGGGACCTCGTTCTGACACAGGAAACGTCGATATCGTACCGCGCCCGCGGGAACTGGCCCGGCAGCGACACCCCGACACGGATTCACCCGCGGATCGCGCGTGCGAAAGGCCGAGATGCAACCGACGTTCCCCCACGAATCTCGCACGCTCTCACGCGCAACGGCGCGGTTCCCGCGTCCTTGACACCCCGCGCGATCCGCCCATATCCTCGGCCGCATCCGATGCTCGGGGGCTCGGGTCGGACCGTGTCGTAGGAGGAACGCGCGGACGAGCGCTTCGCGTCCCCTCGTGGACGCCCCAGCCCAGGCCCAGGAGTGCGAACGAACGTGCCCGCCGTCGATGTCAGGCTCCTGGAAGTCGTGAAGCGATTTGGCGACATGGTCGCGGTCGATCGCCTCACCCTCGATATCCAGGACGGCGAGTTCTTCAGCCTGCTCGGGCCGTCCGGCTGCGGCAAGACCACGACACTGCGCATGATCGGCGGGTTCGAGGAACCCACCTCCGGCCTCATCGAGCTGCAGGGCGAGGATGTGACCTGGCTGCCGCCCTTCAAACGCAACGTGAACACCGTCTTCCAGAACTACGCCCTGTTCCCGCACCTCACGATCTACGACAACGTCGCCTTCGGCCTGCGCCGCAAGGGCGTGAAGGACGCGGAGGTGAAGCGACGTGTCACGGAGATGCTGGAGCTCGTCGAGCTGCCCGGCTTCGAGCGCCGCAAGCCCACCCAGATCTCAGGTGGCCAAGCCCAGCGCGTCGCTCTGGCGCGGGCGCTCATCAACCGGCCCGCCGTGCTCCTGCTCGACGAACCACTGGGTGCCCTCGATCTGAAGCTGCGTAAGCAGATGCAGGTCGAGCTCAAGCGCATCCAGCAGGAGGTCGGGATCACGTTCATCTACGTGACCCACGATCAGGAGGAGGCGATGACGATGTCTGATCGGATCGCCGTCATGAACCAGGGCCATATCGAGCAGCTCGGCGACCCGGAGAGCCTGTACGAACGGCCATCGACCAGGTTCGTCGCTGGTTTCCTCGGCATCAGCAACCTGCTGCCGGGAGCGGTCGAAGGCACCGACGGGAGCTACGCCACCGTTCGCATGGCGGATACCTCGAGCGTCCGGGCCCCGAGCGCGCTCGTCGGTTCGCACGCAGACGTCAGCATCGGCGTCCGACCGGAGAAGATCCGCCTGCGCGAGCCCGCGGACAGGACACCGGATGGCCACAACCAGATCACGGGCGTCGTTCGGGACGCTTCGTATCTCGGCGTGAGCACGCAGTACGTGGTGGAGGCTCGTGGCGGGGCGCGCTTGACCGTCTACGAACAGAATGTCGAGCGCACCACGCGCGCCGAGCTATGGGCCCCCGGCGAGGAAGTCCTCCTGACCTGGTCACCCGATCACAGCTTCGTCGTCGTGGATCAACCCACGCCGGCGGTCGATGGCAGCACCCCGGCATGACCGGACCCCGATGAGGAGCAGCAACCGATGACGACGGACCGCAAGCCGGCCACGGCAGAACTCACGCGACGACGTTTCCTCCAGGGTGCGACCTTGACCGGCGCGGCCGCCTTCCTTGCCGCGTGCGGCCCCAGCGGCGGATCCGGGGCACCGGCCACCGGCGCCCCGTCGACCGCGCCAGGCGCCTCGGGCAGCTCGGGACCCGCCCCCAGCGAGGCCACGACCCCGACCGGCCCGCTCCATTTCGCGAACTGGGATGCCTACATCGACGTCGAGGAGGACGGGGTGACCTCCCCGACCCTCGTCGAGTTCCAGACCGAGTACGACGTCGAGGTCGACTACGCGAACGCGCAGATCGAGGACAACGAGTCCTTCATGGCCACGATCCGCCCGCAGCTCGAGGCGGGCGTGTCGACGGGTTGGGACATCATCGTCCTGACCGACTGGATGGCGGCCAAGGTCGTCGAGGCGGGGTGGGCCGAAGAGATCAACGCGGCCAATGTCCCGACCGCCCTCGCCAACGTGCGTGACGAGCTCAAGGGTCTGCCCTGGGACCCGGATATGAAGTTCCATTTCCCGTGGCAGTCGGGTGGGACCGGCGTCGGCTACAACAGCAAGTCCGTGCCGGCGCCGCTGACCAAGGTGGCTGACCTCTTCGATCCCGCGTTGAGCGGCAAGGTGACGCTCCTGACCGAGACCCGGGACACGCTGGCCCTGGTCCACATGGCGCTGCAGGCGCAGGGCCAGGCGTCGGCCAATCCCTCGGAAGAGATGACGGTCGCAGACGTCCAGGTCGTCCACGACTACCTCAAGCCCCTGGTAGACAGCGGCCACATCAAGGCATTCACGGGCAACGAGTACCTCACGGACTTCGCGAGCGGCGACACCTGGGCCGCGCTCGTTTGGTCCGGTGACCTGGCCTCGTCGGCGGGGCCTGACGACGTGTTCGTGTACCCCGAAGAGGGTTCGAACATCTGGACCGACAACATGCTCATCCCCAAGGGCGCCGAGAACAAGTACACGGCCGAGCTGATGATCGACTGGGTCTACGACGTCGACCGCGCCGCGCGGCTGGCGAACTGGATCTACTACCTCAGCCCGGTGAAGGGCGTCGCCGAGGCGATCACCAAGCTCGACCCGGAGGCCGGCAGCAACCCGCTGCTCTTCCCGCCCGCGGACGTCGTCGCGAAGCAGCACCCCCTGCCGAACTGGAACGAGGCTGACGAGGCCAAGGTCAACGAGCTCTTCGCCGATCTGACCGGCGTCTAGCCCGGGCTGAGGGGAGCCAGACGGTGCGCAGGGGTTCCGATTGACCCGGCACCGCTGGCTCCTGCCGTACCTGCTGATGGCGCCGGGCCTGCTGTGGCTCGCCGCCTTCTTCGTCCTGCCCAACATCCAGATGGTCCTGATGTCCCTCTCGACGGGGAGCATCAGCCAGGGCTGGACGTTCGCCTGGGACTTCGACAACTACCTCGGCGCGTTCGGGCGCTTCCCCGACAACTTCCGCAACTCGCTTGTTTACGGCGGCATGGCGACGCTGGTCTGCTTCCTCATCGGGTATCCGATGGCATACGGGATCGCGTTCCGCGGCGGTCGCTACAAGACGCTGCTGCTATTTCTCGTCATCGCGCCGTTCTTCACGAGCTTCCTGATCCGGACCATCTCCTGGCGGATCCTGCTTGGGGACCAGGGGCCGTTCCTGGCCGTGGTCCGGAACACGTTCGGCGTGGTCCCGGCCAACTTCAGCGTCATCGGAACGCCGCTCGCGGTCGTGGCGGGGCTGATCTACCAGTTCCTGCCGTTCATGGTGCTACCGCTCTACGTCGCGCTCGAGAAGATCGACAAACGCCTGATCGAAGCCGCGCGCGACCTGTACGCGGGCCCGTGGCGGCGCGGCGGGGCGATCGCGGGTTCGATCGCCGGAGGCGTCGTGGTCGCCTTCGTCCTGACGGGTCTCGGCTATGCCTCGCTCGAAGAGGGTGGGGTCGTCGGGTTCGCCGCGGCGGTCGTCGCCGGGGCGGCGGTCGGTGGCCTGATCGGCGCGTTCCTCATCTCGGAGTCATTCGTGCGGGTGACCTGGCCGCTTAGCGTGCCCGGCGTGTTCGCTGGCTCGATCCTCGTGTTCATCCCGGCGATCGGTGACTTCGTGAACGTCGAACTGCTCGGCAACCCGAAGTCGCAGATGATCGGGAACGTCATCCAGAACCGGTTCCTGCAGCAGAACGACTATCCGACGGCGGCCGCCCTCTCGTTCATCCTGATGGCCGGGATCCTCATCGCGATCTTCATCTACGCCCGCGTCCTTGGCACCGAGGAATTGACCGGTGGGCGATCGTGAGCGCGACACCCGAGGTCGCCCCGGGCCTGGCCGTCACTGCCCGTCGCACTGCAGGCCGGGGCGGCGGAGTCCTGCGCGCATTCGAGCGCTGGGGTGTGCCGCTCTTCACGGCCGCGGCGATCTTCTACCTGCTGATCCCGATCCTGGTGATGATCGCGTTCTCGTTCAACGACCCACCCGGCCGCTTCAACTTCGTGTGGGGTGAGTTCTCGCTCGCAGCGTGGGGGAACCCATTCGGCCGTCCCCGGCTGGGCGACGCGCTGGCGACCAGCCTCGTCGTCGCCTTCATCTCGACGGTCGTCGCTACGGCGTTGGGAACGCTCATCGCGCTGTCGCTGACGCGGTATCAGTTCCGCGGTCGCTCGGCGACGAACCTCTTCGTCTTCATCCCGATGGCGACTCCGGAGATCGTGCTCGGAGCCAGCCTGCTGACGATGTTCGTGGGCACGGCCACCGAGCCCTGGCGCACGTTGACCGGCGGCGCGTTATTCCCGCTCGGCACCCAGACGATCCTGATCGCCCACATCATGTTCAACATCAGCTACGTGGTCGTCACCGTTCGAGCGCGGATGCAGGGCTTCCCGCGGCACCTCGAGGAGGCGGCCATGGATCTCGGGGCGAACGGGTGGACGACCTTCTGGAAGGTGACGTTCCCGCTGATCCTGCCGGGCATCCTGGCTGCCGGCTTGCTCGCGTTCTCGCTCTCGATCGACGACTTCATCATCACGCAGTTCACGTCGGGGACCGAGCAGACCTTCCCGGTCTGGGTCTGGGCCAGCATCCGCAACAACCTGCCGCCACAGATCCACGTCATCGGCACGATGGTCTTCGTGGTGGCCGTCGGCCTCGTGGCGTTGAACACGATCCTCACGGGTCGGCGGGAGGCACGGGACCGGCGCATCGCGCAGGAGGAGGCGGCCGGCGCCAGGAAGGCACGACTGGCGGTGCCCGAGTAACGGAGTGGTCGCCCCGGTCAGCGCCAGCCCGTTCGCTCAGCGAGCCATGCGCGCGCGACCTCGGCCTGCGCTGTTTGAAACGCCCGGAGGGTCGGCAGCCCGGGCGGCGGCGGCTGGAGCGACGCCACGGTGAAGAAGGCGGCGACGGCCGCGATGACCGCGTCCGCTGCCGTCGGCTCGGTGTCGCGGGCCGGGCCATACCTGGCGATCAGCTCCTGTGGCCTCGGCCCGCCCTGCATCGCCACGCTCGGTGCGAACCAGACCAGGTCGACGAACGCCTGCCCGACGTGGGCATGGGGCCAATCTACGACCCGGATGCCGTCGTTCGTCATGAGCATGTTGTCGGCTCGCAGGTCGAAATGGAGCAGCGTGTCGCCGCGGGCCGCCTCCCCTGCTGCCGCTTCGAGTTCGGCAAGCTCGGCAAGGTGACGTGTCGACCACGGATCGAGTCCCGGGTTCGGGGCCGCGACCAGCGACGCCCAGCTCAGGTCCGCGCCACCGAACGCCTCAGCCGCATCAGCCACGAGCGGCGGCCGGAGAGGAGAAGGCGTGAGATCCGCCGCGAGCGCCGCCATCGCCTCGAGGACGTCGTCGAGTTCGCTGTCCTGCCATGGGATCGCCGGCTGCCGTCCCTCGACGTCCTCGAACGCGAGGGCCACCCAGCCATCGGGGTCGTCGTCGTGCATGAATAGCAGTCGCGGGACGGGGGCCGAGGCCGGCATGGCCGGGACGATCCGCCCCTCGCGCCGATAGATCGTGGGTGCAACGGCGTTCGGTACAGGTGACACGGCCTTGACGAACGCGCGGCCGCCATCGGCCAGCTCAAGGCGCGCGGCCACGCCTGGCGAGAAGCCACCGGTCTGTGTCCGCGCCACAACCACCGCGCTGCCCAGCCGTCGTTCGATCTCGGCCCGCAAACGCGGCGGCAGCTCCTCCCAGGGGATCCGCCGATTCGACGCCGGGGGTGGCGTGGTCGACATCGAGACGTCGTCAGTACGAGGTGGGAACCGCCGACACCGCCCCCCGACGAAGTCGCTCCAGGATGGCGCCGTGCAACCGCCCATTCGAGGCCAGGAAGGTGCCCGAATCGAGGGCCCGGTTGCCGGCGAAGTCGGTGGCGCGACCGCCGGCCTCCTCGATGATGAGCATCGGAGCGGCGGCATCCCAGGACGACAGCCCGACCTCGACCACGCCTTCCGCGGCGCCCTCGGCCAGCAGCGCGTACCCCCAGAAGTCGCCGAAGCCACGTTCCCGCCAGACGTCGCGGAGCAGGTCGTCGAACCCCGGCGCGAGCCCGGAAGCGACGATGTCTCGACCCGACCCGTACAGGATCTGCGCGTCGGCGAGGTCGTCGATGCCGGAGACAGCGATCCGCCGCGAGGCCTCCTCGCGATTTCGTGCCCACGCCCCGCCGCCGCGATGCGCCCACCAGCGCTCGTCCAGGGCCGGCGCCGACATCACGGCCGCCTGGAGCTCTCCATCGCGTTCCACGGCGAGGAGCGTCCCGAACAGCGGCACGCCGCGGATGTAGTTGTGCGTGCCGTCGATCGGGTCGATGTACCAGCGCACCGATGCCCCGCCCGCCTCGGTGCCGTATTCCTCGCCGACGAGGCCGTGGTCGGGAAACGCGTGGGCGAGCCGTGCCCGGATCCGTCCCTCGATCGCCGTGTCCGCCTGGGTCACGAACGTGCGATCCGGCTTGGTCGTGATCTGCAGATCCCGGCGGAAATGCTGCCGGGCGATGGCGTCCGCGTCGTCGCACGCTGCCATCGCGACTTCGAGCCAGCCCCGGAGCTCGGCGTCCGTGCCACGCCGGAGCGAAAGGGACCACTCGTGCCCGAAGGCACCCTTGCCGGACGCGATGGGGTCGTCGGTCACGCGCGGATCCTCGCATCGGTCGGGTCGTACAGCGGCTCCCGAACGACCTCGAATCCGACCCATGCACCGAACAGCTCGAGCTCACCGCGCGTGCCGATCCCCCGGTCGGGCGGCAAGTACGCGTAGGCGATCGACCGTTCGACCGTGAAGCCGTAGCCACCGCTCGTCACGCGTCCCACCACCTCCCCATCCACACGGACCGGTTCGTTGCCGAGCGCCACGGCCAGCGGGTCGTCCAGAACCAGGCAACGCAGACGCTTCCCGGGACCCGCCGCCTTGGCCGCGACCAGCGCGTCGTGGGCGATGGCCGGGACCGATTTGTCGAGCGCCACGGCGAACCCGAGCCCGGCCTCGAACGGCGTCTCGTCAGGGGTGACGTCGGACGACCAGACCCGGTAGCCCTTCTCGAGCCTGAGCGCCTCGATCGCTCGATAGCCGCCGGCGACCAGGCCATGCTCGCCACCTGCCTCCCAGAGGGTGTCCCACAGCGCGCGGCCGTATTCGCTCGCCGCGTAGAGCTCCCACCCGAGCTCGCCGACATATGTGACCCGCAGGGCGAGCACCGGCACGAAGCCCACGGTGATCTCGCGCGCTGTGAGGTACGGGAAGCCGGCGTTCGAAAGGTCGTCGCGCGTGACGGCCGACAGGATGTCGCGCGCCCGCGGGCCCCACAGCCCGAAGCACACCCGCGACGAAGTGATGTCGCGGACCTCCGCGGAGCCATCGTCGGGCAGGTTGCCGCGCAGCCACGCTGCGTCGTGGTTGCCGTAGGCCGTGCCGGTGATCAGCAGGAAGCGCTCGGGTCCCAGGCGCGTGACGGTCAGGTCGGCCTGGATCCCGCCACGCTCATCGAGCAATTGCGTGTAGACGATGGAGCCGACCGCACGATCGATATCGTTCCCGGCCACGCCCTGAAGGAAGGCACAGGCACCCGGCCCTACGACCTCGAGCTTCGCGAACGACGTCTCATCGAACAGTGCCGCCGTCTGCCGCGTGGCGAGGGCTTCGGCCGCGATCGCGGGCGACCACTGGCGTCCCGCCCAGCCCCGCGGTCGCAGGCGCTCCAGGGAGGCCCGCCCACCGAACCGCGGGTCGTTGGCGTTGGGCTCGAACCAGTTCGCGCGTTCCCAACCGGACTTCTCGCCAAAGGCCGCTCCGAGGCGGGCGAGGACCTCGTAGGTCGGCGACGTCCGCAGCGGCCGCCCGGCCTGGCGCTCCTCGTTCGGGTAGTGGATGTCGTAGTAGGTCGCGTAGTTCTCGGTCGAGCGGGCGAGGGTGTACGACCCCGACCGATGGGCGGCGCCGAAGCGCCGGATGTCCATCTTCCAGAGGTCGAGCTCTGGTTCGCCTTCGACGATCCAGCTCGCCATCTGCCGCCCGATGCCACCCGCGCCGGCGATGCCGTGTGCCGAGAAGCCGGCAGCCACCCAGAAGCCTCGAACCTCCGTTTCGCCGAGGATGAACTCGTTGTCCGGTGTGAACGCCTCCGGGCCGTTGATCACGCGGCTCACCCGCGCCTCCGCCATCGAGGGGACGCGCCGGATCGCGCCTTCCATGATGGATTCGAAGCGCGGCATGTCCGGCGCCAGGAGCTTGCCGTTGAAGTCGGGCGGGACCCCATCCAGCGCCCACGGGGCCGGCATACGCTCGTAACCGCCCATGCACAGGCCACCGACCTCCTCGCGGAAATACACGAGATTGTCGGGGTCACGCAACTGTGGCAGGCCGGGATGCACGCCGTTGATGGCCTCGGTGATCAGGTACTGGTGGGCGATCGGGATCAGGGGCACGGTCACGCCGACCATCCGCCCGATCTCCGGGGCGAACATACCGCCGGCGTTGACGACGACCTCGGTCGCGATCGCCTCCCGTTCGCCCCGATGCTCGACCGTCACGCCCGTGACACGGTCACGTTCGGTGCCGATGGCGACGACCCTCGCGTGCGTCCGGATCGTTGCACCGTTCTTGCGTGCCCCTGCGGCGAGCGCCTGGGCCAGACCGCTCGGGTCGAGCCAACCGTCGGTCGAGAGGTGGACCGCGCCGAGCACGCCGTCGGTCGACATCAGCGGGAACAGCGCCTTGGCTTCCTCGGGACGGATGAGCTCGAGCGGGAGCCCGAACGTCTTGGCCCAGCCCGCTTGACGGCGCAGCTCCTCGAGGCGCTCCGGGCTGGATGCCAGCCGCAGCGATCCGACTTCATGCCACGATGGGTCCACGCCGGTCTCCGCCGCAAGCCGGCGGTAGAGATCGGCGCCGTACATCATCATCCGGGTCAGGGTGACCGAGCTTCGGAGTTGCCCGACGAGGCCCGCGGAATGGAACGTCGAGCCGCTCGTCAGCTCCGCCCGATCGACAAGCACGATGTCGCGCCAGCCGAGCCTGGCAAGGTGATACGCGATCGAGGTGCCGCCCACCCCACCGCCGATGATCACCGCTCGGGCGTGCTGCATCCCTTCGTCGATCTCCGCTGCGTGCGCGACGCCACTCGGACCCGAGCGACGGTCACTCCCACCGACAGCCTAGCGGCGCCGACGACGAGACACCGGACGGTGCGCGGAACGCGTGCGCATCAGTCAGCTCCGATCAATGGCCCGTGCGTCCAGGACGACTCCAGTCCAGAACTCGACGGCCGCCCGTTCGTAGAGCAGACCCATCCGCAGTGTCTGCCCTCTCCAATGTTCGATCGTGCGCTCGCCCGACCTTCCAGGGCGATGATCGAGACGCTCGTCCTCTTCGTACGCTGCGAGCTTCGCCTGATGGATCGCGAGCTGTTGCTCGGCGACACGAACGCGCGCGTCCGCCGGGGCAAGATCGGCGAAGAAGAGCTGCAGGAGACCGAGGTCGCGGAGCTCGGTGTTGGCGCCAGAGGGTCGATCAAGCCACGAGCTCAATGCGGCGCTCCCGGCCGGAGTGATGGCAAAGAGGCGTCGGCGGCGGCCAGATTCCTCGCGGGTCTCCGTGGCCAATCCCAATGCCGCCAACCGGGGCGGTTCGCTATAGAGCAGCGTGTGTGGGAAGGACCAGAAGTTTCCCAAGGTGGCGCGGACATGCTGCTCGAGGTCGTATGGAGTCGAGGGTCCCTCTCTGGCAAGGAGACCGAGGACGAGGTACGACGTGGGTGATATACGACCAGAAGCCGGGGAAATTCGGACCTGGTAAGCGCCTCAAGCGGCGCCCGATTTCTGGACACGAATCCTCCGGCGCGAACCGTAGCAAGGGTGGTTCTCCATGACCACACAGATCAAACCTGCGCCTGCGCGCGCGGCTGGAAGAGCAACGGTGACGCGAGTGCGCCAGCTGGGGAGTCTCGCCTTCGGTGTCATCCTGGCGACCGTCCTCGTGGCGGCTCCAGTGTCGGCTCACACGGTGACTTGGAACCCGGGCCACCTACACCACGCCAGTGACGAATCCGTGTCGCGGAGTGAGTTCTTGGTATGGCCAGGGCGGCCACACCTGGGCAAGCGGTCAGTACTACGCGATCGACGTCGTCGTTCCGACCGGGACCCCGATCTACGCCCCCAAGGCCGGCTACGCCTGGTATCAGTGGAATACGGGCGGCGGCAACATGATCAACGTCAAGCACACCGAGACCGGTGGATCGCTGACCTCGGTGCTCGCCCATCTGAGCTCCGTGCGGATCCGCACGGACGGCGTTACCCAGTGGGTCAACAAGAATCAGCTGATCGGGTATTCCGGATCATCCGGTCAGGTGACAGGCCCACACCTTCACTGGCAGATGAACGTGTCCGACCATATGTCCGATAGCAACTACGGGGCGGTCCTGAACGGCATCCCCGGCGTGATGGACAACTGGTCGCCGCGAAAGATCTGCGGGACCCAGGGCGGCGTCTAGCGCCCCGACTCCCTGAACCAAGGCCGGACCGCCCGATGGCGGTCCGGCCTCATCGCGTGCGCAGCCTTCGTCAGCCGGGGAGCGCAGACTGGATCGGTCGTCAGCCGGCGGGGATCGCCTCTCCGAGGTCGGAGACGGCGGCCTTGAGATCTTCCAGGGCGTCGCCCTGGGCGCGATCTTCGATCTTGGCGATATCGGCGCTCAGACGGGCACTCCGATCCCGAGCCTGGGCGTAGTTGCCCGCCTCGAGCGCCTTTCTGATCTCGCCGGCGCGCTTTCGCAAGGTGTCGAGATCCTTCTTCTTGATCTCGTTATCGGCCGCGAGGCCTTCGATCGCCGCATCGACGCGGTCGAGCGCGGCGAAGGCCGCTGCGGCCGGATCGGGCGGCGGTGTCGGATCCTGGGTCGACGTGGGCGCTGGGGTCGCCGTGGGAGTGGCAACGGCCGGCGGACTCACGCTGATTGCTGCAGACGCGGGAGGCGTCGGGTCCGAGCCGGCTCCGCCGTCGCCCAAGAGTGAAGTCAGGGCGAGGAACGCAACCAGGGCGAGGCCGATGGCGCCGATAGCGAGGATCCCGACCGGTGGGGCGGGCCGCTCGGGACGGGCTGGACCCGGCGCGTCAGCCGGCCACTCGGATCGGATCTCGGTGACGGTGTCTGCGTCGGGGTCGCTCGGGTCGATCGATGCAGCCACCACCGGGACCACTCTCGTTCCGGCAGCCTCGGCTTTGTCGAGGCCGGCCGATGCCGCCGCCAATCCATCGGCCAGTTCCACCGGCGCCGGCCGCGCCATCGGGTCGATCGCCAGTGCGGCGGCGATCGGCCCGTCGAACGACGTGCCGAGCTCAGGGACGATCGACGACACCGTCGGTGCCGGCTCACCGTGCGACTCGACGAGCTCCACCACCGCCGTGGCCGGCCTGGGCAGCCGCCCGGTCAACCCCTGGAACGCCACGACCCCGAGCGCGTAGATGTCGCTCGCGGGCGTGGCGGGATCTCCTCGCAGGAGCTCCGGTGCGATATAGGCGAGCGTCCCGACCGTCGCCCCGCTCGCGGTCAGTGAGGTCAGCTCGGACGCCTCCTCCGAGCGCGCGAGCCCGAAGTCCGCGAGTCGTGCCCGCTCATGGTCGAACAGGATGTTGTGTGGCTTGACGTCGCGGTGGACGAACCCTCGAGCGTGCAGGTCGGCAAGCCCGGCCGCGATCGCGCCGACGACGTCGACGACCTCTTCCGGGTCGAGTCGGTCGCGCGTGCCCAATCGATCCGCGAGCGACCCGCCGTCACACAGCTCCATGACGTAGAACGGCTCGCGGCCTGTGGAGGGATCCCCCGCCTCCACGTCGAACACTTTGACGACGCTCGGGTGGGACGTGGCGGCAAGCGCACGTGCCTCGCGCTCGAAGCGCTGCGCGATCGCCGGATCGGCGGCGAGGTTCGGCAGCAGCACCTTGACCGCAACGTCGCGCTCGAGCCGCAGGTCGGCAGCACGATAGACCGAGGCCATGCCGCCGACGCCGATCGGTGCATCGATCCGGTAGCGCTCGGCGAGGACGTCACCGACGATGGGCATGCCCGGCAGCCTACAAGACGGCGTGCGATCGGGGCAGACCGCGCCGTCATCGGGCGCCATCGTCTAGGCTGGCGCGCGCATGTCCGATGATTCGAACGACGACCAGAACGCGCCGCGTCCGACGGCGGATCCGAACCCGGATCCGAGCCCCGTCCTGCCAGAGCAGCTGCCGCCCGGACGAATCGGCTACGCGGTTGACCAGGTCGCGCTGGTGGCGCTCGTATTCGTGGCCACGCTGCTGCTGCTGGTCGGCGCGACACGCCTCGTGGATCGTGGGACCGCGTCGCCCGGGCCCATCTCCAGCGTCGCCGGCGTCATTGCGTCGGCCAGCCCCTCGCCGACAGGCAGCGCGAGCCAGGCACCTCGTCCATCCA
>JARDZW010000161.1 GCA_029240655.1 Chloroflexota bacterium | reverse complement strand
CTACGAGCGCTTCGTCGAGATGCGCGACATGTTCACGCAGACCATCGGGGCCCTGGCGGGGGCCGTCGACAAGCGCGATCCGTACACCTCGAAGCACTCCGTCCGAGTGAAAGAGATCTCGGTCGATATCGGGCGCGTCATGCGGGTCGGCGACGCGGAGCTCGAGGCTCTCGAATGGGGCGGCCTGCTCCACGATGTCGGGAAGATCGGCGTGCCGGACAGTGTCCTCAAGAAGGCGGAACGCCTCAACAAGGAAGAGCGCACGATCATGAATGCGCACCCAGTGCTGGGCGCCGAGATCATCGCGCCGGTAACGAAGCTGGCGCCCGAACTGCCGATCATCCGGCACCACCACGAGTGGTACAACGGATCCGGGTATCCGGATCGACTCATCGGCGACGAGATCCCGAAACTGGCTCGGATTCTCCATGTGGCTGATGCCTTCGAGGCCATGACCGCCGCGCGCCCGTATCGCATGACCCCATTGACACTGGAGCAGGCCCTCGGGGAGCTGCGCAAGTTCGCGGGCATCCAGTTCGACCCTGTCATCGTCGACGCCTTCGTCAAGACGCACTGGGTGGAAGGCGTGGTCGACCCAGGCGGGACGTTCCAGCCGCAGCCGATCCCCCTCATCGGCCAGGCGGCCGCCCGGATGGCCGGGGCTGCCCCGGTCGAGGCGACCCAGACCGCCAAGTCCGCGACCGAGCACGTCTGATCCGGGGTCGGGGGCCATCGCGTCGCACCGCGCGGTTTTCTCCTGACGCCGGCACCCCCGGCTCCAGCATCATGATCCCGTGCTGATCGCGGGGATCCTTGTTGGCCTGCTGCTCGGCCTCCGGGCAGGCGGACGGCTGGACAACCTCGGCAACATCCAGCTGCGCTGGCCCTTGCTGCTCGTGGCGGCGGTCATCGTCCGGTTCGGGACGGAGGCCCTGCTCAATGCGGGCGTCGACATCGTCGAGATGCTGCGGGCCCCGCTGCTGGCGACCGGGTTCGTTCTCCTCCTGATCGGTCTGTGGGTGAACCGGTTCTACCCAGGCCTCAGCGTCACGTTCGTCGGCGTCCTGCTCAACGGGCTGGTCATCGTGCTCAACGGCGGCTATATGCCGATCTGGGCCACGAGCCTGGAGGCCGCCGGCCTGACGCCCGAGGACGTGACGAGCGCGCTGCACATCATCGTGCCGGGCGAGGCCTCCGACTTCTTCGTACGGGCGCTGGTCCTCGGCGACATCATCCCGATCCCCATCCCGGTCATCCAGAACGTCGCCTCCCTTGGCGACCTGTTCCTCACGGCCGGCCTGGCGTTCTTCCTGTTCGCTGCGGTCGTCCGGGTCCCGACGAAGCTCGAGGAACACGAGGAGGCTGCGGTCCACGCCCGGTTGGCCGACCTGGCCGGGACGGCTCGGCTCCCGAGGACGGAGATGGATCGTGGCGTCTCGGCCGAGACCGGCCTCACGCCTTCGCTCCAGAGAACGGCCGAGCTGGACCGGCCGCGGATGCTTGGCGGGTCGGGGCCGGGTCTCGCGTCACCGGCCTTGGCGCCCCTGCCGGGCGCCTATATCGCGCCCGCGGAGGCGAGCACGACCCCGACCATCACCCTCCCGTTCCCGTCTCCCGAGACGCTGGAGCGCGTCCGCAGGCACCCGTATGTCCGGCTCGGGCTCAACAGCTCGTTCACCTCGTTGTGGGCCGGCCAGCTGATCTCGCTGTTCGGCGATCGGATCCATCAGCTCGCGCTGGCGGCGGCCGTGCTGGTCACCACAGGCTCGGCGTTCGCGACGGCGCTGGTGTTCGTCACGGCGACCCTCCCGAACCTCCTCTTCAGCCCGATCGCCGGCACGCTGGTCGACCGCTGGGACCACAAGGACGTCCTCGTAGTCAGCGACCTGCTGCGCGCGGCAACGGTCTTGTTCATCCCGATGGCGATCGTGACGAACATCATCCTGGTGTACCCGCTCGTGTTCATCCTGACCACGATCTCGATCTTCTTCAGGCCGGCGCGCGTCGCGATCCTGCCCCAGATCGTCAAGCCCGACGAGCTGCTGACGGCGAACTCGGCCCTATGGGTGGGCGAGACGCTGGCCGACGTGATCGGCTATCCCCTTGCGGGGCTCTTCGTCGTGGCTCTGGGATCGGCGCTGCCGATCGCGTTCTGGCTGGATGCGGCGACCTACGCGGCCTCCGCCCTCCTCCTGAGCACCATCGTGGTCCATTCCCGCGCTGGCGCGAGGGCCGCAGATGAGGCGACCGCGGTCGCGCCTCGCGACAAGCCCATCGACTCCTTGGTGCGCGACGTCCAGACGGTCCTGGAGGCGCCCGGCCCGGAACCGCTTGCCGCGCCCGTCGCCGCCGCTGCCACCGCCGACGCCCCCGGGTTCTTCGGCGAGTTGAAGGCTGGCTGGCGGTTTCTTCGCGGTGAACCCGTGCTGCTCGCCAACACCATCCAGGCCGCCATCGCCCAGCTGACCGTCGGCGCCCTGCTCGCCCTGACGCCGGTCTTCGCCCAGGAGGTCTTCGGCGAGGGCCCCCTTGGTTGGGAGGCTGTCTACGCCTTCATCGAGACCGGCCAGGGTGCCGGCAACCTGATCGGCGGCTTCGTCATCGGCCTCATCGGCATGCGCTTCGCCAAGGGCCACATGATCATCGCGGGCTATGCGTTCTTCGGCATGCTCATCGCCCTGCTCGCATTGAGCGGCAACTTCGTGCTCGTCATCGGCTTCTCGATCGGGGCAGGCATCACCAACATGATCTTCCTCATCCCGAGCCAGACCCTGTTCCAGGAACGGACGCCGCAGGAGCTGATGGGTCGTGTGGCGGGCTTCCGGTTCGCCCTGGTGTTCGGCTCGATGACGTTCGCGATGGCGCTCGGCGGCGTCCTCGCCGAGGTGGTTGGCGTGACGGTCGTGCTGGCGGCCTTCGGCGTGCTGACGATGTTCACCGGCCTCGCGGGCCTGTTCGTGCCGGCGGTTCGCGAGGCCTGACGCGTGAGCCTGTGGCCGCTTGGGTACACTGGCGCCCGCCGCCAACCACAGGCGCTCGTGGCTGGTCGTGCGCAAGGAGTGACGACGAACGGATGACCGACCGACCCGCGGGCACGCCCGACCCCGACGCGACTGGCCCCGATGCCGATGCGCTGGAAGCGGCCGAGGCCGATGCCATCGATGCCGCCGCGCCCGCTGCCGACGCGCCTGAGCCCGACCTCGCCGACATCGCCGAGGCCGAGGCCGAGCCCGAGGCAGACGACGTTGACACCGAGCCTGACGACGAGGACGAAGGAGAGCCGGTCGACGAGGGCGAGGAACCTGACGCGCCCGACGACTACGACGCAGCCGTTCGCGAGGTCGCCGGTGAGGATGTGGCGCCCGCCGCGGCAGCAGCCGCTGCCGGTGCGGCGACCATTCCGACCAGGAAGCGCGGCGCGCAACCGGCCCCGACCCACGCCCCGACTCCATCCGAGAAGGCGGTCCACGTCCGCGAGGACGTCTCGAAGGTCTTCGTGATCGCGGCCGTTGCCGTCTTCGTTGCGATCCTGCTCAACGGCCTGCTATTCGGTACTGGCGGGCTGTTCACGCCGATCGCGACCCCGAGTCCGAGTCCGTCTGCCGCGCCGTCCGCGAGCGCGTCGGCGGAACCATCGGCTTCGGCCGCGCCTTCGGCGCCGGCATCGGCCAGCCCGGCGGCTTCGCCTTCAGCGTCGGCTCCTGCGTCTGCGGCCCCGTCGGCGTCGGCTTCGGCACCGGCTTCCGTCGTACCCTCGGCCTCACCCAGCCCGTAGGTCGCAGCCGGCCTATCCTGCCCTCATGGGCACCGAGGAGGGCGCCACCGATATCACGGCCCGCCAACGGGCGCGGATGGTCGACGAGCAGCTCCGGGCCCGTGGCATCCGCGACGATCGCGTGCTCGAGGCGATGACCGCGATCCCACGCGAGTGGTTCATCGGGGAGCGCTATCGCCGCCGCGCGTACGCCGACGAGGCCGTCCCGATCGACGCCGGCCAGACGATCAGCCAGCCCTGGATCGTGGCGCGCATGACGGAACTGCTGGCGCCACGGCCGGGCGATCGCATGCTCGAGCTGGGGACGGGATCCGGCTACCAGGCAGCGATCCTGGCCGCGCTGGGTGCCGACGTCCTCAGCCTGGAGCGTCATGCGGAGCTCGCCCAGCAGGCCCGCGAACGCATCGCGTCGCTGGACCTCCCAGGCTCGGTCGAGATCCGCGTCGCGGACGGCAGTCTCGGTGACCCTGCCGGAGCCCCGTACGACGGGATCATCGTGACCGCGGCCGCGCCGGCCATCCCGGTCGAGCTGCGTGACCAGCTCGCCGACGGCGGCCGGCTCGTGATCCCGGTCGGTCCGCGCAACCGGCAGATCCTGACCCTCGCCGTGCGCCACGGGAATGACTGGGTGGAGACGGCACATGGTGCGTGCGTCTTCGTGCCACTCATCGGGCCGGGCGGCTTCCCGGACGAGCGTTTCGACCCGTTCCTCTGACCGGAGGTGACCCGCGGTGAGCGCATGGCGCTCGGTATACTCGGCCGGCTATGACCCACGTCTTCGTCGCACCCCATCCGGACGACGTCGCCCTCTCGTGCGGCGGCTTGATCGCGAGCCTGCGGGAGCTCGGGCAGAACGTGACGATCGTGACGGTCTTCTCGGGCAACGGCGCCGGTGAGGGCCTGACGCCGTATCAGCGCGAGGCCCTGGGCTTCGGCTCGAAGGCCCATTGGCCGTCGACCGAGGCGTTCAACCGCGCCGGGATCCTGCCCGACTACCCGATCTGGCCGGCGTGGCTGGCCGACGACGAATCGCTCGAGGCGACCCAGGTCGAAGCCGACCAAGCAGCCAAGCGCTTCTGGCAGCGCTCGTCGTGGTACCGCCGAGCCAGCATCCGCGCCGAGTCGCTGGCCGGCCAGCCGGTCATCGACGACCTGCCGACCCAGGGCGCCGTCCTCACCGAGGAGGTCGTCGATGCGGCCGCCGCTGGCGATCTGATGGCCCGTCGACGGCTCGAGGACGAGCGCTTCACCTACTTCTCCGAAGCGTCCGTCGTCTTCCTCGA
>JARDZW010000160.1 GCA_029240655.1 Chloroflexota bacterium | reverse complement strand
GACGCGGGCGGCTAGCTCAGCTGGTTAGAGCACTTGCTTGACATGCAAGAGGTCACTGGTTCGAGTCCAGTGTCGCCCACCACGACGTCACTCCAAACAATGGCGCGCCCCGAGCGTCAATCCGGTGCGGTTAGCGCGCTGCTACGTCGGACGCGTCCCTCTGTACCTCGAGCCATTCCGCGATCGCAGCCCGTGCCGCGTCCAGCGCCTCTCGCCGGTCTGTGGCGACCACAGACAGCCACGGAAGCTCCACGACCACCCACGAGCCGTCCTGAACGGCGCGTAGCCGGTACCCGGGTCGCTCGCCGGGGGCGATCATGCGACGGCCGGCCTGGCCCGCCGATGCCCGCTTCTGTTCCTCGCTGACGTGTCGTGCCACGAGGTAAGTGTCGAGGTTAGTTGCGACGGCTAGGCTGTCAACGCCACGGCTCCGCGCGTTCGATATCGACCACACGCCACGTACCGAAGCCCTCTACGAACCAAGACTAAGGAGGCCCTCTCCCTCCCGGATCGGCGAGCCGTCGGCCGCAAGGAAGCGCCAGTGGAGCTGCTCCGGAACGATGTCCTTATCCGGCAGCACGACCAACCAGGCACCGTCCACGACTTGACCACCGACCCCGCCGGGCAGGTCAAGCTCGACCCTGGCGACATTCGGCGCCGCCGTGCCGTACACGAACGTGTTCCATTGCCCTCCGGTGTCGCCGCCGTACGAGAGCAGGTAGACCGTGTCCATCCCACCCTGGGCCGGGCTCGAGGTGATCGTCGACACGCTTCCCTGCTGACCGCTACTCCCAGGAACCGCGACCTGAACCTCAACGCGTCCGTCGACGAGTCGCGCCGCCGCGGCCTCTGAGCCGAGTTCCACCACAGCTGCCGGTGTGACCGGCAGTGATGGACGCGGCGCAAGCAACTGACAACCTGCCAGTAGGAGAGCCGCCGCGACGATCGCGGCGGCCCTGGCGAGCGTGGTCAATGACTGAACGTGGCGTAGGCCGCGACCGACCACTGGTTGGAGTCCGCTGGCGTGACCGAGACGCCCGCATTGTAGAAACTGAGAGAGTAGCCCGCGGTACCTCCCTTGGAGTGGACGTACTTGTGGACCACATTGTCGGATCTGGACTTCCAGGTCGTCTGCCGGATATATGCCGTGCCATCCCCCCAATTCATTGATTTGGTGCAGCACTGACTCTGGTCGGTCCACTCATGGAAAGACCATCCGACCCCCTCATTCGGTGTCGCGTCAGATCGATAGATATCGAGCTTCTTGATCGGCGTACCGCAGCATGCGTTGTATTCGCCAGTGTAAGTGTCGTGATGCAAGGTAAGGTCCCCCGCCCACGACGTCCCAATCATGTCTTCGATGTTATTGGCGTAGTCCTTGCCGGTATTGCCTTTCCAGTCGGCCCAATTGTCGATCGCCCACTGGTAGCAGCCGGAACACGCCGTCCGAACCACCGCGACCGAGATGTACAGGTCATACCGGGTCCCGCTTCCAGTGGTCGCAGCGGTGTCGAGGTTGGGGACGCGGAAGTTCGGCGCCTCCGATCCGTCAGTGCGACCCACTTCGACGGGCTTTTCGCCGCCCGCTCCGTCATCCTCCAACACGAAATAGGCGCGCGAGTAGCTAACCGGGAGGACGGCCGGGTCCGCCCACTGGGCCGCGCGACGCTCTCGCTCCTGAGGCCCCATTCCGCGGAGCGCCTCGTCCTGTTGTGCCTTTGTCAGAACCATCTCGTCCGGCATTCGCGTGGGACCGGCCGCCGTCGCGGGGATCGTCGCCGCGGCCAGGAGGATTGCGGCGAATCCGAGGATCAGTGCCGTCCTCCACCACATCTGTTTCTGGTTGCGCATTTGGTCATTCTCCACATTGTCGACCGGCCAGTTCGGCCATTTACAAGGGCGGCCTCCTTCTGTTTGCAACAAGGCATGTTTGGGCCGGACCGGAGCGTACTCAGGCCCGCTTAGCTGCCACTTATCTAGAGCTGGATCGCTGCAACCACCGGTGAGGGGATCGGCCGGCTGTAAGCGGAGGCGCTGCGCAAGTTGAACCGCGCCGGACGGCTTCAGCTCTGGTAGCCCGCACTCCGCGCAAGCGGAGGACCGCCGGACCCGAATCGACCTGAAGCCCGGACAGCCGTAGCGCCGCAGCTAAGCGCTCGCGGTTACCGTGGCGAGGCTCGCCCGCTCCGCGTCCGGACGACCGATCCCGGCCCTCCGGTCATTCGAGCCGGAGCGACGGGCGGGCATACTGGAGTCCCGGCGCGGGCCACAACCTCGCGTCGGACTGACCGTCATAAGACCCGCGAATCCGGACCCCGTGGCCACGGTCATAGGCACTATGTAGAGCCCGCTATACTTGACATGCAAGAGGTCACTGGTTCGAGTCCAGTGTCGCCCACCACCACTTCGAATCGATAGAGCGTCGAGCGGGACACGCCGTCCGAGCCGGACGATCCCAAGAGAGCCGGGCCCCGGGCTGCAAGACCCGGCGATCGATCCCAGACGGCACCACCCGTGAGCGATCGGTGAACCGATCCGGGCGTCGCCCGTTAGCGCGACACACGAGCGCACCGCCGTCGATCGGCGTCGGTGAAGGCCGGTGGGACCGCGGGAGCAGACCTCTCGTCCAGCCATGGGACGAGAGGTTTCGTGATTCCAGGGAGGACCTGATGGTCGAAGACGAACAAGCGATCGAAGTCGAAGAAGCGCTCCCGGACGCCCCCGAGCGGCGCGAGGCGGATGAGCTCATGGACCACGGCGCTGCGGGTGAGCTCGGGCCGATGCGTCACAGCGCCGCGCACGTGCTGGCAGAGGCCGTCCTCGACCTGTTTCCGGGCACGAAGCTCGGCATCGGTCCCGTCATCGACGACGGTTTCTATTACGACTTCCTGCTGCCGCGGCCCCTGACCCCGGAGGACCTCCCCGCCATCGAGGCGCGGATGCGCGAGAGCATCGCCGCCGACCACCCGTTCGAGTTCAGCGAGGAGACCCCGGAGGCCGCGCGCGCCGCGCTCGTCGAGCGCGACCAGCCGTTCAAGGTCGAGATCGTGGACGACCTGGCCGCCGCCGCCGAGCGCGACGGCACACCGATGCCGCCGACCACGTTCTACCGCCAGGGCCCGTTCATCGACCTGTGTCGTGGCCCGCACGTCGCCAGCACGGGCAAGATCGGACCGTTCAAGCTCCTCGGCACGGCCGGTGCGTACTGGCGCGGCGACGAGAAACGGCCGATGCTCCAGCGCGTCTACGGCACGGCCTGGGCGACCCAGGAGGAGCTCGACCTGTACCTCGAGCGACGGGACCAGGCGAAGAAGCGCGACCACCGCCGGCTGGGCGTCGCGCTCGACCTCTACTCGTTCCACGACGTCTCGCCGGGCTCGGCCTTCTGGCACCCCAAGGGTCAGCGCATCTGGCGGACCCTGGAGAGCTCGATGCGCGAGCTGCAAGAACGGCGCGGCTACCAGGAGGTCTCGACCCCGATCCTCGTCAGTGAGCGCCTGTGGCGCCAATCGGGACATTGGGACCACTACGCCGAGAACATGTTCATCGTCGAGAGCGAGAAGCAGCTCTTCAGCCTCAAGCCGATGAACTGCCCTGAATCCACGATCATCTACCGCTCCAAGTTGCGGTCGTACCGGGACCTGCCGCTCCGCTTCAGTGAATTTGGCCGACTCCATCGCAACGAACGCTCCGGGACCTTGAGCGGGCTGACCCGCGTCCGCCAGTTCATCCAGGACGACGCCCACGTCTACGTCCGCCCCGACCAATTGGCCGACGAGCTCGAGGCGATGCTCGACGAGGTCAAGGAGGCATACTCGTGGTTCGGCCTGACGCCGCGCTTCGCCTTCGCGACCAAGCCGGACAAGGCGATCGGCGACCCGGCGCTCTGGGAGCGGGCTGAGGAGCTCATCCACGCGACGTTGATGCGAACCGGCGTCGAGTTCGTCACCAAACCCAAGGACGGCACGTTTTACGCGCCCAAGATCGACATCTACATCGACGACGCCCTTGGGCGCGAGTGGCAGATGGCCACGATCCAATGCGACCTCGTGATGCTGCCCGAGCGCTTCGACCTGACCTACATCGACGAGGCAGGCCAGCCGCAGCGCCCGATCGCCATCCACCGCGCGATCTACGGGTCGCTCGAGCGGTTCATCGGCATCCTCGTGGAGCATTTCGCGGGTGCGTTCCCGGTCTGGCTCGCGCCCGTCCAGGCGGTCGTCGTCCCCATCGCCGATCGCCACCTGGACGCGGCCGAGGAGTTCGCCGGCGTGCTTCGCTCGCGCGGCCTGCGGGTGGAGGTCGACGGCTCGTCGAATCGGATGCAGTACAAGATCCGGACTGCGCAGGAGCAGAAGGTGCCATACATGGTCGTGCTGGGCGACCGCGAGATCGAGGCGCGCACGGCCTCGCCGCGGACCAGGGCAGGGGAGCAGCAGGACCCCCAGCCATGGGACGAGTTCGCCGACCGGCTGGCCGAGGAAACACGGGCCCGGACCGTCGTCTAGCGCGCGACTGCCGGACGGCCGCGCCGAAGGCGGCTCCGTTGTCGCGTTCAGAACCCGTGTGCTATCCTGCCGGCTCGCCCGGTAAGGGACGTATGCCCCCATGCCGGTCGAATGGACCAGCAGCAAACAAGGGGTGAACCATCAGTCGAGACCTGCGCGTAAACCAGATGATCCGGATCCCACAGGTTCGGGTGGTCGATGAAGAGGGTGCTCAGCTGGGCGTGATGCCCACGCCGCAAGCCCTCGAGATGGCGCAGGAGCGGGGATACGATCTCGTCGAGGTCGCCCCGATGGCGCAGCCCCCGGTGGTCAAGTTCCTCGACTTCGGTCAGTACAAGTACGAGCTGACGAAGCGGGAGAAGGAAGCCAAGCGCAAGCAGCGCTCGGTCACCTTCAAGGAAGTCCGCCTGTCGCCGAAGATCGGCGTCGGTGACTTCGATACCAAGGTCCACCGCGCGATCGAGTTTCTCGAAGATGGTGATCGGATCAAGGTGACCGTCCGCTTTCGCGGTCGGGAGCTGACCCACCCGGAGATCGGGCGGAACCTCATCACCAGGTTCGTGGATCGAGTCAAGGATCACGGAGTAGCGGAACGG